>NZ_JAWRYH010000267.1:0-285 GCF_046534675.1 Pseudomonas sp. SIMBA_067
TGAGCCATGATCAAACTCTTCAATTAAAAAGTTTTATGTCTTTCGACAGCTCAATGAATTCTGAATTTATTTAATATCTTTCGATATTGAATTGACTGTGCTGAACAATTACCGAAGTAATTATTCTGTTGGTCACTCAGTTTCAATTGAGACTCTAAATTTGTTTGCCCACTACCTAAGTAGCTTGGCTGTTAGAACTCAATCTGTACGAGTGCCCACACAGATGATTGCTTTATATTGTTAAAGAACGTTGCGATTAAAGCGTTAAACTTTATCTCGCTAGGG
>NZ_JAWRYH010000268.1:0-285 GCF_046534675.1 Pseudomonas sp. SIMBA_067
CAGCAATTTTGATCTTAGTATTATGATTACTTGGTAAATAAGTTAATGAAAATACACTACCTTAAGTAACTGGTGATTTTTGGTGAGTAAGTCCTTTTTAAAGGCCATATTTTCCGCATAAACAAAAAATACCAAAGGTGTCAAAACCCTTGGTATCATTGGGATGTGGCCGAGAGGACTTGAAGCTCCACACGGTTATTCACCCGCTGGGCTCTCAATAAAGTGATTCTTTATTATGAATTACAAAAGCCTATAATATCAGCATTTGTTTATTTTGGTTATGAG
>NZ_JAWRYH010000269.1:0-284 GCF_046534675.1 Pseudomonas sp. SIMBA_067
CGATGTTAGCGTCAACTTTAGCGATGTGGTCACGAATGAATTTGTGAACAGCCTGTGCCTGAGCCGGAGTTGCAGATTTGCCAGTACCGATTGCCCATACGGGTTCGTAAGCGATAACCGCACCTTCGAATGCCGCAGCACCCTGAGTTTTCAGTACCGCGTCGATCTGACGTGCGCAAACTTCTTCAGTTTTGCCCGCTTCGTTTTCAGCTTCGGTTTCACCGATGCACAGAACCGGAGTCAGGCCCTGCTCTTTCAGCACCGCGAAAAAATTCGCGGTGCTG
>NZ_JAWRYH010000270.1:0-284 GCF_046534675.1 Pseudomonas sp. SIMBA_067
GTGCGTTCCATTGAAGTGCTGGCGCCAAACGCTTGCCCACGTTACCTGGGGCGTGTGGTCCGTAACGTCGACCTGTCCAAGCCAACCCCTTTGTGGATGGTTGAGCGTCTGCGCCGTGCCGACGTGCGCAGTATTGATGCTGCCGTCGACATCACCAACTACGTGATGCTGGAGTTGGGCCAGCCGTTGCACGCCTTCGATCTCGCCGAAATCAACGGTGGTATCCGCGTACGCATGGCTGAGGAAGGCGAAAAGCTGGTTCTGCTCGACGGCCAGGAAGTTGC
>NZ_JAWRYH010000271.1:0-284 GCF_046534675.1 Pseudomonas sp. SIMBA_067
GGCGCATCCGCGCTTTTGTGATAAAGTCCGTGCATTCGCCGCCGCGAGCGGCAGAGAGCTTAGTGAGGCCAACATCATGATGGGATTAGCCGGCAAAAAAATTCTTCTTGGCGTGAGCGGCGGTATTGCTGCTTATAAAGCACCTGAGCTGGTGCGCCGCCTGCGCGATCGCGGTGCTGATGTCCGCGTGATGATGACAGAGGGTGCGAAAGCATTTATTACTCCGCTCAGCCTGCAGGCTGTCTCCGGCTATCCGGTATTTGACGATCTGCTTGATCCGGCAG
>NZ_JAWRYH010000272.1:0-283 GCF_046534675.1 Pseudomonas sp. SIMBA_067
CCAGCAACCCGGCGCTGGACAAAGCGGTAGCCGATCGCGTCGCTGCGCTGCGGGCCGCCAATCCGCAGGCACCGGCCGCCGTCCCGGTTGAACTGGTCACCGCGTCAGCCAGCGGGCTGGATCCGGATATTTCGCCACAGGCCGCCCTTTGGCAGGCACCGCGTATCGCCGCCAGCCGCCAGTTGCCGTTGCCGCAGGTCGAGGCGCTGATAGATAAGATGACGCATCGTCCGCTGATGCCATTCCTCGGCACACCAACCCTCAACGTGTTGCAGCTGAATAT
>NZ_JAWRYH010000273.1:0-283 GCF_046534675.1 Pseudomonas sp. SIMBA_067
ATTAACTTCATCCCTGAAGCCTTACATTGAACAGTCCATTATATTAGTTTAGTAAATAATCAAAAAACGACAAAGTATGAAATGGCTTTTAGCTGCAGGTTTGAGTTGTGTCACCTATATAAAAAGCAGTCCCTGATTGAGACAGTGTTAACCCTTTATTATTTTCATTAGTACCATTAGGGCAAAAAATAAAATTTCCAGGTTTAGTGGTGATACGACCGCTGGTGTTAAACCGTATTCGTCTATCTCCAGCTGTGAATGTTACCTTATCATTAAGGTTAAT
>NZ_JAWRYH010000274.1:0-282 GCF_046534675.1 Pseudomonas sp. SIMBA_067
CATATTCTTCATCCATAATATTAATCATTTCATCTTTGATTAAATCCTTTAGGCGTAGGTCTTCTATCTCGCGCTCTAAACGTTTAATTTTTTGTGCTGGGGTTTCTTTCGATTTAGGCATGTTGGCTATATAAGTTGGTTTAGACCAATCTAATTTACCATGTTTTCGCAGCCATACCCAGAACGGTACTACGACCTTGAATGCCGTAATGACTTTGCGCTTGTTTATATGTGAAGTCGCCTTTTTCTACTTGCTCAACAATGGATAATTTAAAGCCTAAT
>NZ_JAWRYH010000040.1:0-714 GCF_046534675.1 Pseudomonas sp. SIMBA_067
AGTATTATTTTCTCCCATGAAGACGGTACGCGACTGGGCGTGGAGCATCTGGTCGCATTGGGTCACCAGCAAATCGCGCTGTTAGCGGGCCCATTAAGTTCTGTCTCGGCGCGTCTGCGTCTGGCTGGCTGGCATAAATATCTCACTCGCAATCAAATTCAGCCGATAGCGGAACGGGAAGGCGACTGGAGTGCCATGTCCGGTTTTCAACAAACCATGCAAATGCTGAATGAGGGCATCGTTCCCACTGCGATGCTGGTTGCCAACGATCAGATGGCGCTGGGCGCAATGCGCGCCATTACCGAGTCCGGGCTGCGCGTTGGTGCGGATATCTCGGTAGTGGGATACGACGATACCGAAGACAGCTCATGTTATATCCCGCCGTTAACCACCATCAAACAGGATTTTCGCCTGCTGGGGCAAACCAGCGTGGACCGCTTGCTGCAACTCTCTCAGGGCCAGGCGGTGAAGGGCAATCAGCTGTTGCCCGTCTCACTGGTGAAAAGAAAAACCACCCTGGCGCCCAATACGCAAACCGCCTCTCCCCGCGCGTTGGCCGATTCATTAATGCAGCTGGCACGACAGGTTTCCCGACTGGAAAGCGGGCAGTGAGCGCAACGCAATTAATGTAAGTTAGCTCACTCATTAGGCACCGGGATCTCGACCGATGCCCTTGAGAGCCTTCAACCCAGTCAGCTCCTTCCGGTGGGCGCG
>NZ_JAWRYH010000275.1:0-282 GCF_046534675.1 Pseudomonas sp. SIMBA_067
GGTACCACTAACAGTTCGAAAGATGCGTGGTTCTCGGGTTACGGTCCGGGTGTTGTGACCTCGGTCTGGATTGGCTTTGATGATCACCGTCGTAATCTCGGTCATACAACGGCTTCCGGAGCGATTAAAGATCAGATCTCAGGTTACGAAGGCGGTGCCAAGAGTGCCCAGCCTGCATGGGACGCTTATATGAAAGCCGTTCTTGAAGGTGTGCCGGAGCAGCCGCTAACGCCGCCACCGGGTATTGTGACGGTGAATATCGATCGCAGCACCGGGCAGTTA
>NZ_JAWRYH010000276.1:0-281 GCF_046534675.1 Pseudomonas sp. SIMBA_067
CCAACATGCGCCAGCGCCTCGTCGGGCGTAATACCGCGCAAAATGGCGATCAGCGGGAGTTTAGTTTGCCACTGCATGAGCGATGCTCCTTATACCAGCCTGAAATGCCGTGTCGCCCGCCACCGCCGTCACGTCGCAACCCATCGCCTGAAAGGCTTGCTGGTAGCGCGCGGTCAGCGATGTTCCGGCGACAAGGGTGATGGCGTGTTGATGGGCCACATAGTCGCGCATACTGGCGACCTCTGCACCAATCAACAAACCAGAGAGAAATTCGCTGACCT
>NZ_JAWRYH010000277.1:0-281 GCF_046534675.1 Pseudomonas sp. SIMBA_067
TCGTCCTTCATGCGCATGAGAAGATTATCACGCGTAATGCCTGCATTATTGACTAAAATATCCACTTCGCCAAATTCAGCACGAATATTCTCTAAAACAGTGCTGATTGAGTCAGCGTCAGTCACATTCAGTAACAGGCCTTTGCCCTTGTCGCCAAGGTAAGCACTGATGGCGTCGGCGCCACTCTGGCTGGTTGCAGTTCCTACCACTTTAGCACCGCGTGCCGCCAGTGTTTCTGCAATCGCACGACCAATGCCGCGACTCGCGCCGGTAACCAGCGC
>NZ_JAWRYH010000278.1:0-281 GCF_046534675.1 Pseudomonas sp. SIMBA_067
GGCCTTCTTCACACACGCGGCATTGCTGGATCAGGCTTTCGCCCATTGTCCAAAATTCCCCACTGCTGCCTCCCGTAGGAGTCTGGGCCGTGTCTCAGTCCCAGTGTGGCTGGTCGTCCTCTCAGACCAGCTACTGATCGTCGCCTTGGTAGGCCTTTACCCCACCAACTAGCTAATCAGCCATCGGCCAACCCTATAGCGCGAGGCCCGAAGGTCCCCCGCTTTCATCCATGGATCGTATGCGGTATTAATCCGGCTTTCGCCGGGCTATCCCCCACTAC
>NZ_JAWRYH010000279.1:0-281 GCF_046534675.1 Pseudomonas sp. SIMBA_067
GGCAAGGTGTAGATTCCTTCAGCCTCCCGCTGATAACCACATCGACGGTAGAACGTAGTGGCATTGGGGACATGCTCACGCTCCTTGTCACGGGTGATCATGACCGGAGCCTGAAAAAGCCCCGCCCCATTAGTGGCGGGGCTTAGGGTTACGTCAGGATTTACGCGCGCAACGTCCTATGGCCCGCCCAAGGCGGTCATCATCGGATGCTTCATCAAGGGTGTCAGATTTGGGGGCGGGTAAACCTAGCGCAGCGCAGCCAAAACGCTCCCCGCGTCGCT
>NZ_JAWRYH010000280.1:0-281 GCF_046534675.1 Pseudomonas sp. SIMBA_067
TCAGACTCTTTCAGCGTCTGGTTGCCAATCTGCGGCATCCCGGTCGAGTGTGGCTGCGTTTTGGTGTACTGCTCGTTCGGGATATGACCCTGCGGCATCGGCAGTTCTTCGACTTTGGTCAGCGGCTTGCCGGTCATACGGTCAAGTACGAAGATCATGCCGGTTTTGCCGCCAATCACTACCGCTGGTGTGGTAGTGCCATCTTTTTGCGGGAAGTCGATCAGGCTTGGCTGCATCGGCAGGTCAAAGTCCCACAGATCGTTATGCACGGTCTGATAAAC
>NZ_JAWRYH010000281.1:0-281 GCF_046534675.1 Pseudomonas sp. SIMBA_067
GAACTGCGCCTTGCTTGAGGTGCCGCCGACGAAGTCATAGCGCGACGGTGCTTGCAATTGCCGCCTGCCCAGCACGGTAGCGCGTTGTTGCCAGCGTTCGAGGGATGCGGCACCCGCCAGTGGAATAGCGGCCACTTCGTTGGTGCGCACAGGCAGTTGCGGGGTAATGAAGGAGCCACGGCCGACCACGCCACTGAGCAGATTGTCGAAGGTCAGCCGCGAGTAGGCCTCGGCAACGGTCTTGCGTGACACGCCCAGTTGTTCGGCGAGCAGACGGGTGG
>NZ_JAWRYH010000282.1:0-281 GCF_046534675.1 Pseudomonas sp. SIMBA_067
CGCTGAAGCCTACCCGGCCGGTGAGTTGAAACACGGCCCGCTGGCCCTGGTCGATGACGACATGCCAGTCGTCACCGTGGCGCCGAACAACGAACTGCTGGAGAAGCTCAAGTCCAACCTGCAGGAAGTACGTGCCCGTGGCGGTGAGCTGGTGGTGTTCGCCGACGAGCACGCTGGCATGACCAACGGTGAAGGCACCCACGTGATCAAGGTGCCGCACATCGCGGACGCCCTGGCGCCGATCCTGTACACCATTCCGCTGCAGCTGCTGTCGTACTACG
>NZ_JAWRYH010000041.1:0-689 GCF_046534675.1 Pseudomonas sp. SIMBA_067
GAACAGGCACCGTTTGCAATTCTGGTTAATCATGGCTTTAAAAAAAATGGCAAATGGTATATTGAAACCTGTAGTAGTACCCACGGCGATTATGATTCTTGTCCGGTGTGTCAGTATATTAGTAAAAATGATCTGTATAATACCGATAATAAAGAATATAGCCTGGTTAAACGCAAAACCAGCTATTGGGCAAATATTCTGGTTGTGAAAGATCCGGCAGCACCGGAAAATGAAGGTAAAGTGTTTAAATATCGTTTTGGCAAAAAAATTTGGGATAAAATTAATGCAATGATTGCAGTGGATGTGGAAATGGGCGAAACCCCGGTGGATGTGACCTGTCCGTGGGAAGGCGCAAATTTTGTGCTGAAAGTGAAACAGGTGAGCGGCTTTTCTAATTATGATGAATCTAAATTTCTGAATCAGAGTGCAATTCCGAATATTGATGATGAATCATTTCAGAAAGAACTGTTTGAACAGATGGTGGATCTGAGCGAAATGACCTCTAAAGATAAATTTAAATCATTTGAAGAACTGAATACCAAATTTGGCCAGGTTATGGGTACCGCAGTTATGGGCGGTGCAGCAGCAACCGCAGCAAAAAAAGCAGATAAAGTTGCAGATGATCTGGATGCATTTAATGTTGATGATTTTAATACCAAAACCGAAGATGAGTTTATGTCTTCAAGTAG
>NZ_JAWRYH010000283.1:0-280 GCF_046534675.1 Pseudomonas sp. SIMBA_067
GCACTGCAAAGGTTCTAAAGTCTTGAACCGGGCTAAGACCGCTTCGTGTAACGGGATAATTGATATAAACAGCACCTAAAGCCTCTACTTCTTTTATATCATAATTTGACGCACCCGTAGCTAAAGCAGTCACCTCCAAGTTAGCACTTTTAAGATCTTTAAGCAGTTGCCCCCTAAAATTATATAAAGAAGAAGCGAGAGTCCCAATTACTGTAATTTTCATATTTTATTATGACCAAACATTATTATACTTTTCTACCATTACTTCAATACTATAGTT
>NZ_JAWRYH010000284.1:0-279 GCF_046534675.1 Pseudomonas sp. SIMBA_067
CGCGAGGTCGTTTTTGACAATCAGCCAACGTATCGCCATTGCGGCAGCCGAAGCCGGGCTCCCTTCTGACCAGTGCATGTCTTGCGAACGCCAGGGCCTGCCGATCCTGCCGCTACGTCGCGCCCTGGTGCCGGATGCGCGCCCAGGTTGCGTCACCACCGTCGCCGGTAGCCTGCACGTTACAGCCAAGATGGGCCTGCGCACCTTGCGCATGGGTTACCTGTATGTGCTGCTGGACCAGCAGGTCTGGCAGGCCTACGAAGTCAGCGAACAGGGCCA
>NZ_JAWRYH010000285.1:0-279 GCF_046534675.1 Pseudomonas sp. SIMBA_067
CCCATACTCCACTGGCCGGATGAAATCGCATAAAGTGACGATTGGACTGCCAAAAGTTAAATTCACCAATCACTGAAACGCTGGCAGCATTTGGCGCCCACACACAAAAACGAACACCGTCAACGCCTTGTTGTGTAATAAATTGCGCCCCTAAGTGCGCATAAGCATGCTCAAGACTCCCTTCATTGAACAAGTACATTGCTTGCTCATCAAGGGTACTACTAAAACTGTATTCATCGTAAAAGGTAATATTATTGCTTTTATAGCTAACATGGCATT
>NZ_JAWRYH010000286.1:0-279 GCF_046534675.1 Pseudomonas sp. SIMBA_067
TCTGGTTGGCCAGGAACCCGGCTTCCATCAACGGGCCACCGGCCAGCGCACCGTAAGCATCGATACGTGTCTGCGCCCAGCCGGCGCCGAAACGCCGCGACCATTCTTGCAGGGGCAAGTCGACGCGGTAAAGGTTGGTACCGTCCAGGGAGGGCGGCTGGTTGGTGACGTCGTGGGTTTCGGCGAACGAGTGCAGGTTCATGGCGGGCCTCCTGAAATAAAGGCCACGTCGATCAAGGCGGTTTACAGGAGCGAGCTTGCTCGCTGCTGCACGCTGCC
>NZ_JAWRYH010000287.1:0-279 GCF_046534675.1 Pseudomonas sp. SIMBA_067
TGCCGCTGCGAAGCTCCAGGAGGATGAACGGGCTGATGTAGGCCTGGGCCACACGCAGGTCGATGTCATGTGTGCTGACATCCAGCTTGGCCCAGATCGGCGCCAGGTTGACCTGGCCAGCGGCCTGCAGCTTGCCTTGCTTGCCCACACCGGTATCGAGCTTGAGCGTGAAAGGCGTCTGGTTGAGGCTGTCGAAGCCTTGCAGGTCGACATTCAGCGGGCCGACGTCCAGGGCCACGGGTTCCTTCTGGCTGCGGTCTGCCAGGTGCACGCTGTAGT
>NZ_JAWRYH010000288.1:0-279 GCF_046534675.1 Pseudomonas sp. SIMBA_067
TGTGAAGAAACGCTGCTTACCTGGGGTTACAGCGCCTATGTTGCCGTCACCCAAAAACGGGTGACGCCCGCGGTGGAAGCGGTGGTTGAGGCGAATACGCTGCTATCGGGGCTGGGCTTTGAAAATGGAGGGCTGGCAGCTGCGCACGCTATTCATAATGGTTTCACCGCGATTGATGGTGATATCCACCATCTGACCCATGGCGAGAAAGTCGCCTACGGCACACTGACGCAGATGGTGCTTGAGAAGCGTCCGGATGAGGACATTGCGCGCTATATC
>NZ_JAWRYH010000289.1:0-279 GCF_046534675.1 Pseudomonas sp. SIMBA_067
GTGGGAGCTGGCTTGCCGGCGATAGGGCCAGTACAGGCTAGCGACAATGCCTCAAGCCACCTCAGCCCCATCATCCGGCCAATGCGGCTCATTGGCCCCCGGCGGCGTCAGCGGCGGCAGCCCATACGCCGCCCGCGCATCGTCACAGCTGGGGTTGTGCACCCCACCTTCCCACGACGCCTCGAACTCGCGGCAAGGGCTGGAACGGTTGGCATAGATGGTACAAGCCACCCCTTTACCGATCTCGCCCTCAACGCTGACGCAGCGGCATGGCTTGGC
>NZ_JAWRYH010000290.1:0-279 GCF_046534675.1 Pseudomonas sp. SIMBA_067
GTTGGCAGCGGCGCGGGGAAATCAGCCCTGACCCAGCTACCCGCAGCCATTGCCTGGTTCACAAAACTGCATGCGGTCGACTGCACAGGGCCTGAGCTGGGGCGAATCAAGGCGCTCGAACGTGCCATCGGCAGCAATGTCCTGGCCGCTACAGGGGCAGGAGGGGCGTCGATCGGGGCGATGGTTGCCGATCTTTTCTACAGCCTCCTGTACCCAGTGAGTGCAGGGGGCATTGCATTACGAGGTACGGCATCAGGCATGACATCGGCTTTGCTTGGG
>NZ_JAWRYH010000291.1:0-279 GCF_046534675.1 Pseudomonas sp. SIMBA_067
CGATCTGGATTTGGGTCACTACGAGCGCTTCATCCGTACCAAAATGTCGCGTCGTAACAACTTCACCACTGGCCGTATCTACTCAGAAGTCCTGCGCAAAGAGCGCCGTGGCGACTATCTGGGCGCAACCATTCAGGTTATTCCGCACATCACCAACGCCATCAAAGAACGCATTATTGAAGGCGGTGAAGGTCATGATGTGGTACTGGTCGAAATCGGCGGCACGGTCGGGGATATCGAATCACTGCCGTTCCTGGAAGCGATTCGTCAGATGGCCGT
>NZ_JAWRYH010000042.1:0-680 GCF_046534675.1 Pseudomonas sp. SIMBA_067
TACCGATGAAACGAGAGAGGATGCTCACGATACGGGTTACTGATGATGAACATGCCCGGTTACTGGAACGTTGTGAGGGTAAACAACTGGCGGTATGGATGCGGCGGGACCAGAGAAAAATCACTCAGGGTCAATGCCAGCGCTTCGTTAATACAGATGTAGGTGTTCCACAGGGTAGCCAGCAGCATCCTGCGATGCAGATCCGGAACATAATGGTGCAGGGCGCTGACTTCCGCGTTTCCAGACTTTACGAAACACGGAAACCGAAGACCATTCATGTTGTTGCTCAGGTCGCAGACGTTTTGCAGCAGCAGTCGCTTCACGTTCGCTCGCGTATCGGTGATTCATTCTGCTAACCAGTAAGGCAACCCCGCCAGCCTAGCCGGGTCCTCAACGACAGGAGCACGATCATGCGCACCCGTGGGGCCGCCATGCCGGCGATAATGGCCTGCTTCTCGCCGAAACGTTTGGTGGCGGGACCAGTGACGAAGGCTTGAGCGAGGGCGTGCAAGATTCCGAATACCGCAAGCGACAGGCCGATCATCGTCGCGCTCCAGCGAAAGCGGTCCTCGCCGAAAATGACCCAGAGCGCTGCCGGCACCTGTCCTACGAGTTGCATGATAAAGAAGACAGTCATAAGTGCGGCGACGATAGTCATGCCCCGCGCCCACCGGAAGGAG
>NZ_JAWRYH010000292.1:0-279 GCF_046534675.1 Pseudomonas sp. SIMBA_067
GCATATCACCACGCAGCAGTACTCCTACATAATTGCGGCCTATTCAGCCTGCTACACGCTGATGCAACCGGTGGCAGGTTATGTACTGGATCTGCTCGGCACCAAAGTCGGCTACGCGGTGTTTGCTATTATGTGGGCGATTTTCTGTGCCGCTACGGCGATGGCGGGCAGCTGGGGCGGACTGGCGCTGGCACGTGGCGCAGTCGGTGCGGCTGAAGCGGCGATGATCCCGGCCGGACTGAAAGCGAGCAGCGAATGGTTCCCGGCTAAAGAGCGTTC
>NZ_JAWRYH010000293.1:0-279 GCF_046534675.1 Pseudomonas sp. SIMBA_067
CTGGAAGCTCTACGCTCCGCAATCCACCGAATTTTATTGCGGCTGCAAATACACCGGTAACCGGGTGGACCTGAAAGCCTGTGGTTACATTCCACGCAAAAATGCCAACCGCGCCGCGCGCATTGAGTGGGAACACATTGTGCCGGCCTGGCAAATTGGGCATCAGCGCCAATGTTGGCAAACTGGCGGGCGAAAAAACTGCACGCGCCACGATGATGTGTTCAAGCGGGCCGAGGCGGACCTGCACAATCTGGTGCCGAGTATCGGCGAAGTGAATGG
>NZ_JAWRYH010000294.1:0-279 GCF_046534675.1 Pseudomonas sp. SIMBA_067
GTACGACGGCGTATTCGGCATGTGGTACGGCAAAGGCCCGGGCGTCGACCGCACCGGCGACGTGATCACCGATGATGAGCTGATGCAGCTCGATGCGCTGGCACAGCAGCATGACGTGCCGCTGCTGATCGACAATGCCTATGGCGTGCCGTTCCCCGGCATCATCTTCAGCGAGGTGCGCCCGCTGTGGAACCCCAATATCATTCTCTGCATGAGTCTGTCGAAGCTCGGCCTGCCGGGTGCGCGTTGCGGCATCATTATCGCTGACGAGAAGACCAT
>NZ_JAWRYH010000295.1:0-279 GCF_046534675.1 Pseudomonas sp. SIMBA_067
GTGAGAAAGTTACGCGCAGCGACAATACCTATACCGTTGTTATGAGTGATTGTGCTGCCGTGGATATCAGCCTGGCTACCTTGCAGGTTAATTGCGGATGCAACCGAATTGCGGGCCACCACGGTTGTTCCGCTCAGCGAGAGCTGGGAACCCTTGGAGGCCTGGATGTCCAGTGCATGGGTGCCGGCGTTCAATGTCAACTTGCCAGCCATTACACGGGACTGGTTCATGGTGGCACCGTTGGAGGTCAGGTGGGCATTTTCACCGATCACCCAATCG
>NZ_JAWRYH010000296.1:0-279 GCF_046534675.1 Pseudomonas sp. SIMBA_067
TACCATGCCGTTTCAACGGCCCAGGAAGATCAAAAAACCACCGAAAAGCGCAGGGCCTACTTTGCCCAACTGGCATTGGGCGCTTTGAACCTCGGTGCCTTCGTCGTGCCTGGCCTGGGCCAGTTGATGCTTGGTCTGTCACTGATTCAACTCAGCTACGAGGTTTTCGAGGGCATCGAGAACTGGGCCGACGGCGATCGTGAGCAAGCGCTCGACTACCTGATGGACATCGTCGAGAACGTCGCACTCACCGCAGTGGCCGTGGCAACAGGCGCGGCC
>NZ_JAWRYH010000297.1:0-279 GCF_046534675.1 Pseudomonas sp. SIMBA_067
GTGTCTTCGTGATGGATAACGATGAGCCGCAACTGCGGATCACACCTGTCGAAGGTTCATTTGTACTGGAACAGGATGACCTGCGCGGGCAGGCCGATGCCGCGCAGCGCTTGCAGGTGTTGACCGAATATGAAGCGTCGACACCGTTCGACCTGGTCAACGGGCCGCTGCTGCGCGCACGCCTGGTACGCATGGGTGACGAGCACTCGGTGTTGTTGCTGACCCTGCACCACATTGCCTCTGACGGCTGGTCGATGGGCGTGCTGAGCCGCGAAATGG
>NZ_JAWRYH010000298.1:0-279 GCF_046534675.1 Pseudomonas sp. SIMBA_067
CTGTGGGCGCGAACTTGCCGGTGGCCAGCAGCGCCGCCTTGAGTTCGGCGGGCAGGTTCCAGTCGGCCGAAACGAGAATCTCGTCCGAAGCAAGATCGATATGGGGAACGTTCACGGTGAGGGTGCCGTATGGCATGCCGTCATCCGCGCACAGCAGCGTGAAGGCCGGCCGACGGTTTGTCGCGTAGACGCTCGTCTGCAGTTTCACGCCAGCGGGATAGCTGGCCAGGCCTGCGCCGTAGATGGTCTGATCCATGGGGAAACTCCGATTAATGGGAG
>NZ_JAWRYH010000299.1:0-279 GCF_046534675.1 Pseudomonas sp. SIMBA_067
CGTCAGGCGCATCTGACTGGACGTTTTCACTCCGAATACGCGTATTACCGTGTCCCGAACGAGCATGAGGCGCCGAAACCATACGGGTGGGGACCGAAACATGGTCGCGGCGAGCGCACGCATGTCCGACGGTGTTCCGGAGGGGAGATCGACGGCGTAACAGTCGAGAAGGTCCGCATCCCTGAACTGTCCGACGATGCAACTGTTCTCGGGCGGCATCTCGCCTCTGGCGCGTCGGCCGGCGTCTTCGTACGATTCCCTGGTGTCCACGACCATACT
>NZ_JAWRYH010000300.1:0-279 GCF_046534675.1 Pseudomonas sp. SIMBA_067
GTCAGACGTTGCTGGGCCAGTACCAGTGCTTCATTGCAAATATCTTCTTCACCCATGACTGCAATCACTAAATCATTGGGACTGGCGTTGATTTCGTTACCCAGACCCGCATCGCGCAATTGTTCGAGATTATTGGGCGTTCCCATGACGACCGAGGCCTGTTGAATACCGGGCAACTTGCTGATTTGCGCGGAAATCTGCATCAGAGAAACTGAGTCCTGATAAAGATTACTGAAAACTTTATATTTAACTTTCATGCTGTTACGCCTGTTTCATTCC
>NZ_JAWRYH010000301.1:0-279 GCF_046534675.1 Pseudomonas sp. SIMBA_067
TTGGGTGGGAGTTTGCCCGATCGTCGCGGCACCCGTGTCGCGCGCGGCCTTCCTGTCATGGCGCGCCAGCCCGCACTCGATAGCGAGGTCGGCTTGCGAGTCGACGATGATGAACGCACCGGCTTCGCCCATTTGCTGCGTGCTCCATGCTGGTGTGTGCATTTCGGCCACCCGAATCGCAGCGGTGACGATGTCCAGTTCGGTTTCGATCCGTTCGCATTCCTCCCGGGCATTTCGTCGTCCTCCGACAGCGCGTCGTACTGGTCCCGCAAGCTTGTC
>NZ_JAWRYH010000302.1:0-279 GCF_046534675.1 Pseudomonas sp. SIMBA_067
GCGCAGTCCGATCGCCTGCAGCCATTATGGGCGCTGTTCCGCCAGCATGGCGGCAGTTTCCGGGTGATCAGCGCCGCGGCGGGGCTGCTGGGACTGACCGAACGCGACTGCCTGCCGCGCCCGCTGCTGCCGCTCTCCAATGCGCATTGCCAGCAGATTGCTGACGTGCTCGCGGCACTCGACCTCTCTTAAGATCCCGCGCCAGAAGGCATTAACCGTGGCGCACCAGGTTAAAGCCTTCTTCCTCCTGCGGCGGTTCAAAATAGCGGGAAATCAGCG
>NZ_JAWRYH010000043.1:0-563 GCF_046534675.1 Pseudomonas sp. SIMBA_067
CATTTCATTGGTTCCCAATACTGTACTTGTGAGTCATGCAAGCCGGTTGTCACCAATATATTGGGGTAGTGTTGCGCACTAATATTGTCGTACGGTGAATACGCTTCAATAATCTCGTAAAAATGGGGGTCGTTTGGGTTACCACATTCATCATACTCATTTGTTGTAAGCGGAATGCTTTCATCTAACATGGTGGTGAGCACATCTAAAAATGGCACATGGCAGCCCACTCCACAGTAAAGTTCAGGCGCTTGATTTACCACAGCTCCCATTAATAACCCCCCAGCACTGCCACCAGAGGCAAACACTTTACTTTTGTTGCCGTACCCTTGCTCAGTGAGCGCTTTGGTTACATCTATAAAGTCATTAAAGCTATTTTGTTTATGCTGTTTTTTACCATGTTCGTACCATGAACGCCCTAGCATTTCACTACCACGCACATGCGCAATTGCATAAACAAAACCACGGTCGAGTAAACTCAGTGATGTACTTGAAAAGCTTGGATCTATGGTGATCCCATACGCGCCATAGCCATATTGAAATAACGGATTTGAACCATCTTG
>NZ_JAWRYH010000303.1:0-279 GCF_046534675.1 Pseudomonas sp. SIMBA_067
CTAAACATAATCGCTTTGATGGGATCCGAGCCTCTGCAGCTCTATCGATTATTGCCTATTTGATTTTTGCGCAGCTGAGCCTTAACGCTGAGCTATATAGCATCGTTTTTTTTGGCGGCACATTTATTGGAATGAGTGCTCCCCACCGTTTTGGTGTGTATACGCTTGCCAGTTCAGCAAAATATTTTCACTGTTTTTTGCCTATCTAGTGCCTATTCTTGATGGTTTTGGTGGCGCTTTGGGAATTAGTGCATTTCTGTCTGTGTGTATTTGCCATGT
>NZ_JAWRYH010000304.1:0-279 GCF_046534675.1 Pseudomonas sp. SIMBA_067
CGCAATAACGGCGTACAATATTAGATGACTAAACATAGTGTAAGTGATTATATCAACGGATATTACAACAACGTTAGACCACATCATTATAATGCCCGTTTAGCACCAAACGAATCTGAGGTTAGATACAAAGACTCTAAAACTGTGCCCAAAATTAGTTGACCACTACACTTTAACGCCTCATTAAGAGGCAAAAAAATTGTTGGCTAAAATGTTGAACGGAGTGAAAACAGCCAACTGTTTTTGTCCTTTTGAATGACTTGTTAGCACTACCTGACT
>NZ_JAWRYH010000305.1:0-279 GCF_046534675.1 Pseudomonas sp. SIMBA_067
CCGGTGGTGGTGTAGCTCTCGCTGTAGAGCGTATTGGCGTTGCCGACGGTCGAGACCATGTTCTGGCCGCCGGGCAGCTTGGCATAATAGGAAAACGTCGCCGACGCGTTGCCCCCCAGCGCGGGCCCGCTCAGCAGCACCGAGGTCGGCGCCGTCGTGCCCGCAGTGCTCCACACCTGAGTGTGGCCGCTGTCCGTGTATAGGTTGTAATTCATGCGCAAGGCGCCCGCGCCCAGGGCCCTTGCCGCGGTGCTGGGGCTGGTGTTGCCCACGCCCATG
>NZ_JAWRYH010000306.1:0-279 GCF_046534675.1 Pseudomonas sp. SIMBA_067
GTGCGCCGATGATCATCACCACCACGGTAATGGCCAGCGCCACGGCAAACGGCAGGCCTTGCTGGTGCAGGCTGACGAAGGTCAATGCAGCAAACAGCAGCATGGCGCCCTGGGCAAAGTTGAACACGCCGCTGGCCTTGTAGATCAGCACGAAGCCGATCGCCACCAGCGAATACATGGTGCCGGCGAGCAGGCCGCCGATCAGGGTTTCGAGGAAGAAGTTCATCAGTGTGCTGCCCCCAGGTACGCGGCGATTACATCGGGGTTGGCCTGCACGTC
>NZ_JAWRYH010000307.1:0-279 GCF_046534675.1 Pseudomonas sp. SIMBA_067
GGCGGGATCGATGGGCCAGATCATGACCGAATTCGCGGCGAAGGCCGGGGAGAGCAGGGTGGAACTTAGCAGCAGCAACAGGGCGCGCAGTGGCTTCATGATCATATCCTTGTTTTCTATCACCTCACCAGCTCAGGGTGACGGTCAGCGTGTCGGTATAAACGCCGGCGCGCGCAGTGCCGGGCAGTTGTAGCTGACCGTAGATCGGCAGCGTAATGTTATTGGCATTGCTATAACTCAGCGGCACCGCCTGGTTCACGGGGATCACCGTGGTGCGGC
>NZ_JAWRYH010000308.1:0-278 GCF_046534675.1 Pseudomonas sp. SIMBA_067
GGTGCTGTTATTAAACACTAGCACATCTAAATGCATACCAAAAAATAGCAGTGAGTTTATGCTTAGCCCTAATAATAGATAAGAAGATATGATGTTTTTATTTAGGAAGTTACTTACAACCATAATAGCCAAAATAGTCATTAGATCAAAAAGTAATAGTTGCATGTAAGAAATATTTTGAATATCAATAAACAAGCTTGAAGAATATGAAACTGACATAATTAGCGACAACCATAAGGCCTCTTTTTTGGGTTTATTTATACTCGTTACTAATGAGT
>NZ_JAWRYH010000309.1:0-278 GCF_046534675.1 Pseudomonas sp. SIMBA_067
TGGGGAACTTTACATGCTCTGCTGGCGGATATGAATAGTCAGGGTCAGGTGCAGATGGCGATGAACGGCGGCATCTATGATGAAAGCTATGCGCCGCTCGGTTTGTACATCGAAAACGGTCAGCAGAAGGTGGCGTTAAATCTCGCTTCAGGTGAAGGGAATTTCTTTATCCGTCCTGGCGGCGTGTTTTATGTCGCGGGAGATAAAGTCGGCATCGTTCGTCTGGATGCCTTCAAAACCAGTAAAGAGATTCAGTTTGCGGTGCAGTCAGGGCCAAT
>NZ_JAWRYH010000310.1:0-278 GCF_046534675.1 Pseudomonas sp. SIMBA_067
GTTGGCGAAATGGCTGAGAATCAATTCCGTGTAGGTTTAGTACGTGTAGAACGTGCTGTACGTGAGCGTTTAAGCTTAGGTGACCTTGATGCGGTAATGCCACAAGATCTTATTAACGCTAAGCCTATTTCGGCAGCGGTTAAAGAGTTCTTCGGCTCGTCTCAGTTATCACAGTTTATGGACCAAAATAACCCGCTATCAGAAGTAACGCATAAGCGTCGTATTTCTGCATTAGGTCCGGGCGGTCTAACTCGTGAGCGCGCTGGCTTTGAAGTACG
>NZ_JAWRYH010000311.1:0-278 GCF_046534675.1 Pseudomonas sp. SIMBA_067
GTCACGACCGGCGGCATCAGATTTTCAATCCAGCGCGTGCCGGACTTCATCACCACCAGACCAATCAGCGTGTAGAGCAGGCCGCAGGCTATCACGCCGCCCAGCGCCACGCTGAGATTGGGATTCAGCCCCTGACCGCTGAAGCCGGTTACCGCAATGACCACGCCGACAAAGGCAGCGCTCGACCCGAGATAACTGGGCACCCGACCGCCGGTGATAAAGAAGAACAGCAGCGTGCCTATACCCGAGACCAGAAGGGCCGGACTCGGATCCACTCC
>NZ_JAWRYH010000312.1:0-278 GCF_046534675.1 Pseudomonas sp. SIMBA_067
TTCCAGCGTCTGCTGGGTACGTTCCGGCAGCGGGTAATGTTCTTCTGCCAGCACTTTGCTACTGAGATCAAACAGAGTGATGGTGGCGTCGTGACGACCAAGCCGTACGCCGATTGCGTGGAAATTGCGGGTTTCGGTGACAATAGAGATAGCGCGGCGGCCCCCAGTGGAGGCCTGCTGATCAACCTCTTTGATCAGCCCGCGTTCGATAAGCTGACGCGTAATTTTGGTTACGCTGGCGGGGGCAAGCTGGCTTTGCTCGGCAATCTGAATCCGCG
>NZ_JAWRYH010000313.1:0-278 GCF_046534675.1 Pseudomonas sp. SIMBA_067
GGTGACAACGTTGCAATCGCACGTGCTTCGATACCTCAAGGAACCGTGGTTACGGAGTTCGGTAATATCGTGGTGTTCGCCGATGTCCCCGCAGCGCACAAGATTGCCCTTGCACACGTAAACCCAGGTGATCCTGTTCTGCGTTACGGCCAGATTATTGGCTTTGCTACTAAATCCATTGAGCCAGGCGATTATGTGCATACGCACAATCTGGAGATGGCGACGTTCGACCGAGACTACGCGTTCGGCGAGGATGCCAAAGTCGCGTCGCCTGCAGC
>NZ_JAWRYH010000314.1:0-278 GCF_046534675.1 Pseudomonas sp. SIMBA_067
GGATGAAGATAAATTTTCTGATGCGCAGTTGATCGATTTTATGCTTCAGCACCCGATCCTGATTAACAGGCCGGTAGTAGTGTCACCGTTAGGGACACGACTTTGCCGTCCCTCAGAAATTGTGCTGGATATTCTCCCTGAAGGTCAGAAAGGTTCTTTCACCAAAGAGGATGGAGAAAAGGTGACTGATGAGGCAGGGAGACGGTTTAAGTAACCTGGCGAGTTCACATTAGCGGACACCGGGCGTCCGCTTCCCGCTCATAGCGGCCCTTCCAGAG
>NZ_JAWRYH010000315.1:0-278 GCF_046534675.1 Pseudomonas sp. SIMBA_067
TCAGCAACAGAGGCGCGGTGTCGGCCTCTGTTGTGCCATTTTTAGCGGCAAATTTTGTCGCCATGTTCCGCCTGGCTCCGGAGAGAACCTTTGTGAACGATGCCATTCCCCGTCCTCAAAATAAAACCGCAAAGGCGTTAACGCCACTGCTGGAAATTCGCAATCTGACCAAATCCTTTGACGGGCAACACGCCGTGGATGATGTCAGCCTGACTATTTATAAAGGTGAGATCTTTGCCCTGCTGGGCGCATCGGGCTGTGGTAAATCAACGCTGCTG
>NZ_JAWRYH010000044.1:0-494 GCF_046534675.1 Pseudomonas sp. SIMBA_067
CCGGGTCGTGCATCAGCCACACCGCCGAAAGGCGGATACCCCTGTCGGGGCCGTATTCGGTACCGGGCAGTGTGTCGGGGAACGCTGAGGCTGAGAGAGGGCGGGAACTGTCAGAAGAAGATAGCGAAGAGGTGCGGGCCTCTTCCGAACGCTGCGCCTGCGTGGTCAGCACCAGACGGAACTCCCGCCCGGCACCGTCCGTCACGCCGGTGATTTCCCCGGCCAGGTCGCCTGCGGCCTCACGCCGGTACGTCAGCGTCCGCCCGAAACGGTCTGCCAGCCCGGTAAGCACCCGGTACGGCGGCAGCGGCGCTGGCAGTACGTCCTCAGCACCCGGTACCCGCTCTGACCACCCCAGTATCCACCACGGCCCCTGTGCGCTGTTGGTCGCCAGGTAAAGATGCGGGCTTAACCGGATATCCGGCGGCAGCGCCCCCCACAGCCGCGCCAGCGTGTGGCCGTCCGGCTGCGCTGCCTTACCACCGCGCACCAGC
>NZ_JAWRYH010000316.1:0-278 GCF_046534675.1 Pseudomonas sp. SIMBA_067
CAGCAAGTGCAACCGCGATCCCTGCTCGTAAATCGCCTGGTTGATCACGTTCACCACCGCGATCGCCGCCACGCCACTGATGATGCCGGTGACCACTGAAAAGAAGGCCAGCCAGGGATGATTTTGCCAAAGCAGGCGCAAGACCGAGCCCGGCTTGGGCGGCTTCTCATGCTTTTTATTCATGGATTAACTCCTCAAATACACTCAAGACCGGGCATGGCCCGTCAGGCAAACCGCTGCGACTGGCCAGGGTGCCGGAGCCGCAAGTGTACGGATTG
>NZ_JAWRYH010000317.1:0-278 GCF_046534675.1 Pseudomonas sp. SIMBA_067
GCCGCCAGCTGGGCGCAATATCAGGCACAGGATGCCCTGATTAAAACCTGTGAGAAGGCCGGGATTTCACTGACGCTGTTCCACGGACGCGGCGGCAGCATTGGCCGTGGCGGCGCACCCGCCCATGCAGCGCTGCTGTCGCAACCACCAGGCAGCCTGCGCGGCGGTCTGCGCGTGACCGAACAGGGCGAGATGATCCGCTTTAAATATGGTTTACCCGCCGTCACCATCGCCAGCCTGTCGCTCTACACCGGCGCAATTCTGGAAGCGAACCTGAT
>NZ_JAWRYH010000318.1:0-278 GCF_046534675.1 Pseudomonas sp. SIMBA_067
GCACAGCTCCAGATACGGCTCGTAGGCCAGCACCTGGAAGCAGGTGTGCGACAGTTTTTTCAACTGCGCTTCCACCGCAGCCACCACTTTCGGATGCAAGTGCCCGGTATTGAGCACCGCAATCCCGCCCGCGAAATCAAGATACTCACGGCCTTCAACGTCCCACACCCGGCAGTTTTCCGCGCGGTCAGCGAAAATCGGGTGAATTTGCCCAACACCACGGGGAATCGCCTGACTGCGGCGCTGCATTAACTCTTTATTGCTGCTCATTCGCGTTC
>NZ_JAWRYH010000319.1:0-278 GCF_046534675.1 Pseudomonas sp. SIMBA_067
TTCTTCGCTGCGCTGCAATCGATCCCCAAATCGCTGGTGGAAGCCGCCGCCATTGACGGTGCCGGACCGGTGCGTCGCTTCTTCAACCTCTCGCTGCCACTAATTACGCCGGTCAGCTTCTTCCTGCTGGTGGTGAATCTGATCTACGCCTTCTTCGATACCTTCCCGGTGATCGATGCCGCCACCGGCGGCGGGCCGGTGCAGGCGACCACCACGCTGATCTACAAAATCTATCGCGAAGGCTTTACCGGTCTGGATCTCTCCTCGTCCGCTGCGCA
>NZ_JAWRYH010000320.1:0-278 GCF_046534675.1 Pseudomonas sp. SIMBA_067
GCCCTCCTCAGCCAGGTGGGCAACTGCTCGGCGATGAAGTCGTTGGCCGGGTGCAGCAGTTTCGGGTGAATCGTCGGTTGGGGCATGGTCAGGATCCTCAGGCATGATTCGACCTGCCACCTTGCCCTTACCGTTTGCGGCGCCACAGCCGGAAGCGTTGGTCCCTCAGTGCCCAGCCCCGCGGGCCTGAATCAAAGCCCGATAATGCCCAGGGTTACAGCCAAACCATTTGCGAAACGCCTTGTAGAACGAACTGTTGTCGGCAAACCCCAACTGCT
>NZ_JAWRYH010000321.1:0-278 GCF_046534675.1 Pseudomonas sp. SIMBA_067
CCATGAAGCGCCTGCTGGCGAGCATCTTTCTGGCTACCGGCTTATTCGCTTCGGCCGATCTGTTGGCCAGCAGCGAACCCCGTCAGTTGCTGGCCCGATCGGCCAGTGCCGCCGCCCCCCTGTCGTTGTCCAGCGAAGACCGGCAGTGGCTGCAGCGACGCCAGCACCTGGTGCTGGGCAGCTCTCGGCCCGACTATCCACCGTTCGAAATCAACGTCAGTCAGCACGAATACGAAGGCCTTAGCGCCGATTACGCCGGGATTATCGCCGAGCAGTTG
>NZ_JAWRYH010000322.1:0-278 GCF_046534675.1 Pseudomonas sp. SIMBA_067
GCTTCGACGATATGCCACAGTGCGGTCTGGCAGCTGCGACGCGCAAGGCCATCGCCTTTCGCGGTGTACTGACGATCCTTGATGATGTCGAGATAGAAGCTGCCCATCTCAAGTGAGCAGAACTGCATCAGACGCTGGATCACTTCGTGGAAATCGTAGTTCTCGTAAGAGGCAACGATATCGGCCTGTGCCGCCTGAGCGCGACCAACGGCCCAGCGATCCACCACCACCATCTCTTCCGGTTTCACCAGATCGGTCGCCGGGTTAAAGCCGCTGAG
>NZ_JAWRYH010000323.1:0-278 GCF_046534675.1 Pseudomonas sp. SIMBA_067
GTGGCAATGAAAAATGTGGCAATGCATGGCGTGGCAATGCATGGCGTGGCAATGCATGGTGTGGCAAGGTGGCGCAGTCATATGCGCCGCGACAATGAGAAGGCCTTTGATCTCGGATCGAAGGCCTTTTTGTTTGTATGCAGCATGTTTGTCTGCGGCATGGTTGTGCACTGCATGCTTGCCGGCCGTTCTTGCCGAATGTTCCTGCTCGGCGCCTTTGTCGGCCATGCCATGGTCGGGCATCTTGGGGGCATGCCGTGGAACGTCGCGGGCACGGG
>NZ_JAWRYH010000324.1:0-278 GCF_046534675.1 Pseudomonas sp. SIMBA_067
GTATTACGGGTTTCGCGGGTGCGCAGCAGTTTATACTGCCGGGTTTCCGCGAGTGCTACGCTGGGTGCAAAACCCAGTGCCGCTGCCGTGGTGCCTGCCATACCGCCAGCGCAGATCTTAAAGAACTGCCTTCTGCTGACCTGCATGGATTGCTCCTTGTTTCGACATTGTCACGTCCCATTTACATTCGCTTGCTGCGTGTGCAGGGAGTGGGAGTTATTTTTCTTTGCGGAAGGGGCCGCAAAGGTCCAGAATTGGCTCAATTTCCCTCCATCCAG
>NZ_JAWRYH010000045.1:0-490 GCF_046534675.1 Pseudomonas sp. SIMBA_067
TTACCCTGCTGCCGCCGTTCTGGCAGACCGTGTCGCTGGCCAACCCGGTGTTGCACATGGTCAACGCCTTTCGCTACGGCATCCTGGGGGTATCGGATATCAAGATCAGCGTGGCGATCACCTTCATGCTGATCGCTACCGTGGTGTTGTACATCGGTTGCGCGAGGCTGCTGGTGAGCGGACGCGGTATGCGTACGTAAGGTCGAACGCTGTAAAAATGTGGGAGGGGGCTTGCTCCCGATGGCAGTGTGTCAGTCAATCAATAAGGTGACTGATCCACCGCCATCGGGAGCAAGCCTCCTCCCACATTGGGTTGTGTAGATGGGCTTCAGGCCTTGAGCGCCAAGTCGATCAGCTCATGCAGCTCTTCAACCGGTAGCGGCGTGCTGGAAAACAGGCTGCGATACACCGTTGGCGCGGCAATCAGGTTCAGCAACCTGTCCAGGGTGGGTAACGGGCCGACGGTGTCCTGGTAACGATCAAGAATAAT
>NZ_JAWRYH010000325.1:0-278 GCF_046534675.1 Pseudomonas sp. SIMBA_067
GTTAGCAATACACATATTGCTGGTTAGCACCAATGCAGCTATCCCTAACTGATCCGCTACCTTGCGATGCCATTTTGCAATGACCTTAGTGATTGCTTGAATTTTTTGCGCGATGTAGTCGAGGCCGCCATTAATACGAATAAACTCAGAGAGGCCACCAATAAACATAGACAGTAAAAATATTTCCTGCATGTCGCTAAAACCTTGGTAAATATCTTTTACAAAGCTGGCGCCTTCATAGCTTCCGGTAAAGCCCATCAATGCGGCGAAAACAATAC
>NZ_JAWRYH010000326.1:0-278 GCF_046534675.1 Pseudomonas sp. SIMBA_067
GTGGCGCTGAAGAGCATCTGGGCCAAAGAGGTTAACCGTTTCGCCCGCATCTGGATCCAGACGCTGGTGCCGCCGGTCATCACTATGACGCTCTATTTCATCATTTTTGGCAACCTGATCGGGTCGCGCATCGGTGAAATGCACGGCTTCAGCTATATGCAGTTCATCGTGCCGGGATTGATCATGATGGCGGTCATCACTAACGCCTATGCCAACGTGGCGTCGTCGTTCTTCAGCGCCAAGTTCCAGCGCAACATTGAAGAGCTTCTGGTCGCGCC
>NZ_JAWRYH010000327.1:0-278 GCF_046534675.1 Pseudomonas sp. SIMBA_067
GCTGCGGTGTTTGTGCCCTACTTCAAACGCTCAAAACGGGTAAAAACGACCTTTATCGCGCCATAACGCTGTGAGTTATGTCAGGAATTTAATTCTGAGTGCGGTCTGCCGCTCAGCGGATGGCGCAGGTGTTGAGATACGCCGCGCTATCAATGATAATAAGCCGCTTTCTGGCTCCCAGGCGAAAAAATGACCGATTATCTGCTTCTCTTTGTTGGCACCGTGCTGGTGAATAACTTCGTATTAGTGAAGTTTCTCGGCCTGTGTCCTTTTATGGG
>NZ_JAWRYH010000328.1:0-278 GCF_046534675.1 Pseudomonas sp. SIMBA_067
TAACCCAGGGGAATTACACCCCAAGCCCGGGCGTCATCTACCCAACGCTGGATTTTCTGCAGGAGCAGTCGCTGATTACCATCCGCGAAGAGGAAGGAGGTAAGAAGCAGATTGCGCTGACCGAACAAGGCGCGCAGTGGCTGGAAGAAAACCGCGAACAGGTGGAGATGATTGAAGAACGCATCAAAGCGCGTTGCGTTGGCGCGGCGCTGCGCCAGAACCCGCAAATGAAGCGGGCGCTGGATAATTTTAAAGCGGTGCTGGATTTACGCGTCAAC
>NZ_JAWRYH010000329.1:0-277 GCF_046534675.1 Pseudomonas sp. SIMBA_067
GTATTTAAAGATCCTAAAGAAGCAGAAAAAGCATACCGTAGTGGTAATGCCGACCTTCACGCAAAAGTGAAAGTACGTATTAGCCAATCAGTAGCTAATGAAGATGGTGTTGTAGAAGATACAATCACTATCATTGATACTACAGTGGGTCGTGCAATTCTGTCTCTTATTTTACCTAAAGGTATGCCGTTTGAGTCAATCAACCAAGCTCTAGGTAAAAAGCAAATTTCTAGCTTACTAAATGAGTGTTACCGTCGTCTTGGTTTAAAAGACACAG
>NZ_JAWRYH010000330.1:0-277 GCF_046534675.1 Pseudomonas sp. SIMBA_067
CATCACTCCCATCACATTCATTCCTCCGCATCATAGGCATATAGGCTATATCACCTTGATATTTTTCTTCTTCAGATAAAAACTGTTATCTATGTATACTTTTAAACCCAATCCGTGTAGAGTCTCTGCATAAGATAGTTTGCAGTTGCCGCTTCAGCTTGCGCCATAAACCGCCTGATTTTTGCTGCCACCTGTTAGCATTCCTGTATACCTGAAACGACAATGTTTATCTACGAACTTTAAGAACACCCAAGATAAAAATTGTCAACTATATCAT
>NZ_JAWRYH010000331.1:0-277 GCF_046534675.1 Pseudomonas sp. SIMBA_067
GTTTCCCGGTCTCCTCACCGGGCGACTTTGAGTCTGTGCAGACCATTGCGCGCACCATTAAAAACAGTCGGGTTTGCGGTCTGGCACGCTGTGTGGAAAAAGATATTGATGCGGCGTACGAATCACTGCGCGTTGCCGAAGCCTTCCGTATTCATACCTTTATCGCCACCTCGCCGATGCACATCGCCACCAAACTGCGCAGCACGCTGCCGGAAGTGATTGAGCGTGCGGTGCATATGGTGAAACGTGCGCGTAATTATACCAGCGACGTTGAGTT
>NZ_JAWRYH010000046.1:0-487 GCF_046534675.1 Pseudomonas sp. SIMBA_067
TCGGAAATCTCCGGATCAAAGCTTGCTTACAGCTCCCCGAAGCATATCGGTGTTCGTCCCGTCCTTCATCGGCTCCTAGTGCCAAGGCATCCACCGTGCGCCCTTTCTAACTTAACCGTTAAAAAGAATCACTACGTGATATCTTGCATTACTAATTGAATGTGAATTACTTCTGTTATCTAGTTTTCAAAGAACAACGCATAGGACATGCTAACACATGCGTTGCCACAGGAAGTGGCGCATTTAGCAGGTGTTCCTATGTTTTGAAGGAATGATCCTTCAAAACTAAACAAGACAGGGAACGTTCTGTTTATAAGACCCAAGGTCTTATATTCCGTTAAAATCCTTAGAAAGGAGGTGATCCAGCCGCACCTTCCGATACGGCTACCTTGTTACGACTTCACCCCAGTCATGAATCCTACCGTGGTGACCGTCCTCCTTGCGGTTAGACTAGCCACTTCTGGTAAAACCCACTCCCATGGTGTGA
>NZ_JAWRYH010000332.1:0-277 GCF_046534675.1 Pseudomonas sp. SIMBA_067
GTCAGCGTTAATATCAATGGCCGCGCTGGCCTGCGCCGCGTGACAGGCGGCAATCAGTAAAATTGATTTAAATAATTTCATCACAAACTCATTCAGCGACAGCGTTAGTCTCGGTGATCTTCAATAACAGCCAGCAACAGTTTCAGGGTGCCGAACAGCAGGCAGCACACCAGTAACCAGCAGGCGATCAAATAAGGGATATTTGGTAAGACGATTCCTGCGGCAACTGTGGCGAACTGATCACTGACAGCACCTTGAGCTTACGAGCCGCTTCTAC
>NZ_JAWRYH010000333.1:0-277 GCF_046534675.1 Pseudomonas sp. SIMBA_067
TCAGCTTTCCCGCAAGATTCTCGAGACTAATCTGCTTGGCCCGGTGCGAATGACCTCGATGCTTATCGGGCACCTCAAGAATCGACCGCGTGCAACCGTCATCTATAACACATCGGTCCTGGCCTATGTGCCGATCGCGACGAATGCCGTCTACTCCGCCTCCAAGGCAGCGCTGCACTCGTACGCGCTGTCACAGCGTTTCATGCTGCGTGACACGAACGTGTCTGTTCAGGAGATCGCGCCACCATGGGTCGATACGGATCTGGTGAAGAAGAGC
>NZ_JAWRYH010000334.1:0-277 GCF_046534675.1 Pseudomonas sp. SIMBA_067
ACCGACTCGTGATGACGACCGCTGCCGGGAAGGCGGCGAGCTTGATTCATTTTTATTCCGATTTTCGGGGATTTCCTAGCGATATTCAGGACGATTTTCGAATTCGTCCGATTTCCATTGAGCGATCTTCTTTTTACACTCCGACAGCACTGTGAATAACATTTAGTTAGGCAAACGTTTGCGCGTAGCCTCAGCTGCAGCGGATGTGCGAATAGAGGAAAACGATGAGCAGCTGCAGTAGGCACGGTCGAACAGCAGGACCCATCGCTCGGAGGTT
>NZ_JAWRYH010000335.1:0-277 GCF_046534675.1 Pseudomonas sp. SIMBA_067
CGCCACGCGCTCGTTCGAGATGCCGGCCACCCAGGCCCTGCTGCCCAATGTGGTGCCGCCGGGGTTGTTCCCACGGGCGGTGGCGGCCTCGGCCTCGGCGACCCAGGCAGCCACCATCGTCGCCCCGGCGGTGGGCGGGTTGCTGTATGCCTTCGGCAGTATCTGGGTGTACGGCCCGACCGTGGCGCTGTACGCCATTGCCTGTGCACTGACATTGAGCCTGGACGCACGCCAGCAAGTGGCCCAGCGTGGCCGTGCCAGCCTGGAGTCGCTGCTG
>NZ_JAWRYH010000004.1:0-434840 GCF_046534675.1 Pseudomonas sp. SIMBA_067
TAAATAAACCTGATTACGGACCATAATGTGTCAACCATGTCTCCGTACACGTGTCAGCGATGTGTCCGGTCTCTACAACAGGGTCAAAGTACCTGAGGAAGTCGCATAATACGCTTGCTGGATATGGCTGAACCCAAGGCTATTTCAGCCCGGGTCAGACGGCCTATGCTGACTTGATGCGGGAAGCCTTGACAGACCAGTGTTAACCATTAAACGAATGCCCCAAAAACTTTTAAAATGGCGCCTCATAAGGTCGAGGCCGCACTATCGGTCCAACCCGCGCCTCCCGGACGATAAATAAGTCATATCCCGATTCCCGAATAGCAATTTGCATTTTTTCATAAGGTTGCTGGGCGGCATGCGAAAAGTCGAAATGCTTCCCAGGTGTGAGGCGGGCCATATTTGGGGTATATACGTTATACGATTGTCCTCCGTCGCCGGAACCGAACATTGACCACGACGAATCCACTGCAACATAAAATCCACGCCCAAGCTCCTGATACCCATCGCGTGATTTTATAAATTTCGGGTCAAGCGATTTCAGTAAGCCCTTTTTATTAGGGGTTGAAGAACCGTGAATACCTATCCGGTCCCACCCCGGTGGAATTTCATCAACGGCTGGGCTGGCTACTAGCGAACGGGCCGAGCCAAACTCATGTCGCCTTCCCAAAGTTCTTTTATAGTTAGACATATTTTCATTAAACTCCTCCAGGTTTATTTCAAATCTTGTCTTACTTTTGTGTAGGCTTGGGAACATAGTTCGAAGCCTAATGATATTCCAGGATTGCTCCGGGGTTCGCCCATCGGGATCAGATAAATTTATCGGGTCGCACAGGCAATAACAATACGGGTTAAGACCTCCAGATCCGAAAGGGCTCACAGCATCTGGAGAAGTGAAGCGCATCAAGGCTGGGTTAAAAAATCGATAGCCAGCGCCCAGTGCATAATTATAAGTTACTGGGTCAGATCGCTCCCCATTAAATCCAGTAGCAGCCATCTGCATTGGCGCAGGGGGGCAATAACCATATGGCGAATAGGCAATAGCGTGGGTCATGCTGTTCTTCTTGAATATGTGCCTGGCAATCGACATGGCGGTGTTCTCCAAGCTTGACACTCTGCTTGTAAGTATTGCATTGCAGAAGGGTAATGAAAACTAGCAAAAATAATAGGTTCAATAATTGCGCGATGCTCGAGTGTGGCGCGCTGGATAGCACAGACTTTGCCCGTGTTCGCGGGTAAACCCGCTCCTACACCCGACCGCGCAGGCCTTTCGAATTTAGAGCAAGACAGTTGTTCCTACATCTACAGCGTATGTCTTGCGGCAGGCTAGTAGCCTTGCGATCACATGCCTGGCGCAAAATCCCGCCGTTAGCACGAACCCCCGTAGGAGCGGGTTCACCCGCGAACACCGGCGTAGCCGGTGCCATGCCCCGCGTCGCCTGCTTCGCGGGTATGAACCCTTTGATACAGCCAACCTTTTCAGTGCTGAACACCTCAAAAAGCTTGACCACTCACATATCAAGGAGCGAACTTCGCGCGCGATGCGCTCGATCTGTGTATCACAGCAACATTCAAGAGAAGCCTAGCGCTTGCCCAGAATCTTCCCCAGCATCTCCGGCCGTGGTGCCCCTTGCTGGCTTTGCAGGTTGCCTTGCTCATCTTGGTAGAAAATGGCCGGGGTCGCCTGCAACCCCATCTCTTCCATCAACGCCATGTTCACCGCCAGCTTCTGTTGCACAGCCTCTGGCACCTGTTCCAGCGCCTTCAGGGTGCTGGCCTTACCGGCCTTCTCGTGCTGTTGCAGTGCCTTGGCCGGGTCTTTCGCCGCCAGCAGCGCCGCCGACTTGCCCGGGCTGTCTTCGCGGATGATGCCGACCATGATATGGCGCAACTGCACCTTGCCCGACTTCACCCAGGGCCGCGCCTGTTCCCAGAACATGTTGCAGTACGGGCAGTTCGGGTCGCTGAACAGGTACACCTTGCGCGGCGCATCGGCCTTGCCGTCGGCGATCCACGCGGTCTTTTCCATTTTCGCCCAGATTTCCTTGCTCATCGGCGCGTATACCAGCTTTTGCAGCGGCTCGGCGCTCAGGTCCTTGCCCTGTTCGTCGAACAGGCTGCCGACCAGCACGTGCTTGCCGTCAGGGGTCAGGTACAGGGCCAGGGCGTTGTTCTGGTACTCGGCGGCATAACCGCGCAGGCCGTTGGGCGCATCGAAGCTGCCCTTGATCACGGCGCCCTTGGCTTGCAGCTGCTGAACTGCTTTGGGCAGTTCTTCGGCCTGCAGGGCAGGGGAGGCCAGCAGGGCCAGGGTCAGGGGCAGCAGTGCAGTCAATCGCATGTCAGTTTCCTTGTGCGGCAGGGGCGGGCGCAATGGCCCGGTCGAAAGGTTCCAGGGCGTGGCGCAGGCTGGCCCGGGACAGCTCGCCCAGGTGGCTGCCAACCAGCCGCCCGTTGGCGTCGTAGAACAGGGTGGTGGGCAAGGCCATGGAACCGACGCGCTGGGCCAGCAGGCCGGTGCCGTCGAACAGCACGTGGGTCAGGCTCAGGCCGGTGGTGGCGAGGAAGGTGCTGACGTTCTCCGGAGTTTCGCCCTGGTTGACGAACAGGAAGGTCACGTGCGGGTAATCGCTTTGTGCCTGTTGCAGCACTGGCATCTCACGCCGACACGGTGGGCACCAGGTGGCCCAGATGTTGATGACCAGCGGCTTGCCGCGGTAACTGTGCAGCGCCACCGGTTGGCCACCAGCGTTTCGCAGGCTCAGTTCAGGCAGCTCGGTGCCTTTGCTGTACAAGTGTCCGCCGAAGCTGGCCAGGCCCCAGAACAGCGCGCCACTGAACAATGCCCAGCCCAACGGGCGGCGCAGGCCCGGTTGACGCCAGCCCTGCCACACCGCACCGAGGACGATGCCGGCAAGGCCCGACCAGAGCAGGAAGCCGCCGTCGCGGATGTCGATCATTTGCAACGGCTCATCACGGTACATCGGCCAATAGGCCAGCACGAAGCCGGCACGGGCGCACAGCAGGCCGATCAGGAACAGGTTGAACAGCGCCGATTCCGGGCTTTCGCCGCCACGCCGGGCGACCCACCAGCCGACCACGCTGGCGATCACCAGGGCGGTGAGCATCAGCAGGTGGTTGAGGGCCATGGTCAGTGGCCCGAGGGTTACGGTCAACATCAGCCTTGGCTCCTGGTCTGGGCCCAGTGTTGCTGGAACGCGGCGGCATCCACTTCACCGGTAATGCGCCGCGCGCGGCGTTCGTCGCCTTCCGGGCCGATCCAGATGATGCTGGGCGGGCCGGGTACCTGGTAGCGCTGCAGCAGGGCTTTGCTGGCCGGCGTGTCGGCGGTGACGTCCAGGCGCAGCAGGTGCACGCCGGCCAGGCCGGCCTGTACGTCGCCACGGGCGAACACCTGTTTTTCCATGACCTTGCACGACACGCACCAGTCGGCATAGTAGTCGAGCATCACCCATTGGCCACGGGCCTTGGCCGCATCCAGTTCACGTTGCAGGTCTTCAGGGCGGCTGACCGTGACGAAGCTGTCTTCGGCATGCTGGGCAGCAACGGCCGCGGTACCCCCACCGGTGAACGGGCGCAGCGGCTGCCAGAGGTCATCGCCACCGGCGGCGGCACCGACCAGCAACAGGCTGCCCCACAAGGCACCCAGCAGCGGTACTGCGCGCAATGCTGGCAGGCGCTGCAGGGCGGGCCATGTGGCCCAGGCCAGGGCGATCAACCAGCCGCCACTCAGTGCCAGCAGCAGCGTGGCGGGCAACAGGCTACGCACGGTGTACAAGGCCATGGCCAGGAACACGAAGCCGAACACGCCCTTGACCCGGTCCATCCAGGCGCCTGGGCGCGGCAAGTAACGGTTGCCCAGGGTCACCAGCAACAGCAGCGGCACGCCCATGCCCAGGCCCAGGCTGAACAGCACCAGTGCCCCTTGCAGCACGTCGCCGCTCTGGGCGATGTACAGCAGCGCGCCGGCCAACGGCGCGGTCATGCATGGGCCCAGCAGCAGGCCGGACAACGCCCCGAGCAGCGCCGCGCCATACAGGTTACCGCCCCGGGTGCCTTGCCCGGCGCGGTCAAGGCGGTCCCGCAGGGCGGCGGGCAGTTGCAGTTCGAAGGCGCCAAACATAGGCAGGGCCAGCAGCACGAACAGCCCCGCCAGGCTGCCCAGCAGCCAGGGTTGCTGCAGCCAGGCCTGCAGGCTGGCACCCAGCAGTGCGGCGACCACGCCCAGGGCGGCGTACACCAGTGCCATGCTCAGCACATACACCCCGGCCAGCAGCCAGCCGCGTCGGGCGCTGGCGCCATTGCCCAGCACCAGCCCGGCAAGGATCGGCAGCATCGGGAGCGAGCAGGGGGTAAAGGCCAGCAGCAGCCCAAGGCCGAAGAACGCCAGCAGGCTCCAGGCCAGGTGGCCCTGTTGCAGGCCACTGGCCAGAGCCTGGTCGCTGGCTTGCTCGGCGGCGGGTGCCACACTGCCGCCCAGGTCGATCAGGGTGGTCTGCGGGGGGTAGCACAGGCCGGCGTCGGCGCAGCCTTGCCAGCCCAGGCGCAACTGGCCCTGGGCATCGGCCGGCAGCAGCAGTTCGAGCTGGTCGCGGTACACCGCACTGTCACCAAAGAATTCGTCATGGTGGTTGAGCGCCGGCGGCAATTGCGGGTGCTGCCCGGCAGGCAGGCCATCGAACTTCAGGCGCTTCTGGTACAGGTAGTAGCCCTGCTTGATCTGGAAGTACAGGCGCATCTGGCCGTCGGCCTGGCGGTCGTGGGTAAGCACAAAGGCCTGGTCGACCGGCAGGAAGTCCGGTTTTACATCGAACGGGTTGGCCTGCAACGGGCCGGCCAGAAGCAGTGTCAGGAAGAGCAGGAGGACGCGCATGTCTTCGCCTTGGCAGATCTAGGAATGGGGCCATGCTGGCTGGGGTTGATTAAATGAAGGTTAACTCTGGTTTTTGGTCTGCCAGCCCCACCCAATGCCACCCATCATCCCAGACACACCGCGACATATTGTCGGCTTGACTTTGCCAATCCCCACACACTTCCTGTAAAGTTGACGTACAAGTCAGCTTTTCCCCGCTAGCACTAGAATCAAAATAGGGCAGGCCCCCCAACTGCCCAGAGGATCAAGCATGTCCAACCGTGATATTTCCCGGCGCGCCTTCTTGCAAGGCGGGCTGATAGCTGGTGTCGGCGTGACCATGGCGCCACTCGGCAGCCAGGCATTCGCCGCCCTGATGGAGGACCGCGTCACCACCTCGCCGCAGAAGTGGATGAACCATGACGGCAAGGCGCGCTTCCGTAACGATGCCCTGTCCAAGGTGTGCGGCGACAAGGTGTTCGCCCGCGATATCCGCGCCAAGGACATGCCCGGCTGGCCCACGCAGCAGGGCCATGCGCTGCTGCTCAAGGCGACCAAGGCCGACCGTATCTATGCCGGTCACGACCTCAGCCTGCTCGGTGGCGAGCTGCAGCCTGACCGCATCGTTACCGCCGCCGATCTCGAGAAAGACGGCATTGCCTGGCCGGAAGCCCATTCGCCCGACCCGCTGCTGCCGCCCGGCAAGGTGCCGATGTTCATCGGCCACCCGGTGGCGATCCTGATCTGGCACGACTTCGAGCGCTTCCGCCAGGCCAAGCGCAAGCTGCAGTTCAACGAAAAGGCGATCCGTTACGGCGCCCAGGCGCCGCTGTACCAGCGCGACCCATACGGCAGCTTTCGCTTCGTGCGGGTGGGCGGTGCCACGCCGTTCGACGACGATGAGTTCTCCAGCCTGAAGAATTCCATGCTGTTCCCGACCATTCTCAACCGCAAGCCGGTGTGGTCGAAGCAGCCCAACCAGCACGGCGACCTGACCGAGCAGGGGCTGTTCTACGCCAATCGCATGGCCGAGCAGCTGGACAACCCGCCCGAGGACTGGCTGGTGTTCGACGAGCGCTACAAGACGCCGTCCATCGAACCCGCCGCGCTGGAACCGGACAACGGCAACGGCTGGTACGACCCGGCCAGCGGCACGCTGCACTTCGTGGTTGCCACCCAGTGCCCGTTTGAAGTGGCGCAGGAATGCGTGCACATGATCAAGCCGTCGCGTTTCGCCCTGAACACGCTGAACATGCACCCGGGCTATACCGTGGGCTACGGCTCGAAAGACAACAACATCTTCGTCTTCTACGCCGCCGTGGCCGCGCTGTATGGCGCCGGCGTGCCGATCCGCCTGGCCAATGACCGTTACGAGCAGTTCCAGAGCGGCATCAAGCGCCATGCCTTCGATATCCGCTACCAGCTGGCCGTGGACAAGAAGGACAACAGCTTCAAGATCTTCCGCGCCGACATGAGCTGCGACGGCGGCGGGCGCATCAACTACAGCCCGTCCGTAGCTGCGGTAGGCGCCACTGCTGCGCAGTCGATCTATTACATGCCGCAGAACGACCTGTCGGTTACCGCCTACCATTCCCGCGGTGTCGAGGCCGGCTCCATGCGCGGCTACGGCACCTTGCAGAGCATGGCTGCCACCGAGATGATGGTGGACGAAATCGCAGGCCGCCTGGGCGTCGATGCCATCGACCTGCGCCGTGCCAACGCGCTGAAATCGGGCATGAAGAACACCCAGGGCGCGGTTCCGGCGGGCGCGCTGCGTCTGTACGAGATTCTCGACAAGGCCGCCGTGCACGACTGGTGGCGCAACCGCGACGCACGCAAGCAGCAGATGGATGCGCAAGACCAGGACCACTGGTACGGCGTGGGCTTTGCGATTTGCCAGAAGGACTTCGGCACCGGTTCCGAAGCACCGATGGCCAGCATCGAGTTCAGCCGCGACGGCCGCATCAGCCTGCGCCACATCGGCACCGAGTTGGGCACCGGCATGGCTACCTCCCAGGCCCTGGTGGTCAGCGACTTCCTGGGGCGCTCGGCTGACGAGGTGAGGACGGCGGTTACCGAATGGCCAGAGCTGCAACTGAGCACCAGCGGCAACCCGTACCTGATCAGCCAGCCCGAGCAGGACGCCGCGCTGCGCAACCCGCGCTGGGTCGGCAAGCTGGCGTCGCCATCGTCGGCGACCAACTCGGCCTTCTACTTCAGCCATGCCACCCGCGAAGCGGCGCGCGTGCTGTTCAACCACGGCCTGTGGCCGGCGGCCATGGCCATCTGGAGCCAGGGCCCGCATGGCGGCCAGGCCAACCCGCTGGTGGTGCGCCGCGAGAACGCGGTGTGGGTCAACGGCGAGCTGACCGGTAACGGCCTGCAGCCGATCCCGTTCGCCCAGCTGGCACAGAAGGCCCACGACATGGGCCTGGTCACCGGCGCCAGCGTGCACGGTTTCAACCGTTGGAGCTGGGCCGAGGCCGACTTCGTCATCGACGGTGTGCGCGAGCGCTTCCCGCTTGACGCCGTGGCGGTGAAATACGGCGATGGCGCGGTGAACGCCAAGAAGGCGCAGATGAGCAGCCACGGTTACCACCTGCTCGACCGGCAGAACGCTGCCTACCCCGACACCCAGCTGAACAATGCCATGGTTACCTACTACAGCCCGGTGGCGACCATTGTTGAAGTCAAGGTGAACAAGGGCACCCATGAAGTGCAGGTGCTCAACCACCACAGCTGGGTCGAGTGCGGCCGAGTGTTGGTACCGGAGCTGGTCAAGGGCCAGCTCGAAGGCGGTATCGCCATGGGCATCGGCCACGCGCTGACCGAAGAAATGCCGATGTACGAGGGCGGGCCCGGGGAGGGCGACTGGAACTTCAACCGCTACCGCCTGCCGCATGCGCGCGACGTGGCGGTGTGGAAGCAGACCAGCGAAATCCTCCCGCCGCTGTCACCGACCGACCCGTCCAAGGGCATCGCCGAAGTGGTGATGATCCCGGTCGTGGGGGCCATCGGCAATGCCGTCGCCCATGCCATTGGCAAGCGCGTGCGCGATCTTCCCATCACTCCAGCCCGTATCAAGGAGGCCCTCAATGGCTAACCGTCCACTGCAACTGACCCTCAACGGTCAACCGGTCGGCCCGGTCGAGGTCCCCGCTGACCTGGCGATGATCGACTACCTGCACGAACACCAGAACCTCACCGGCTCGCGCCTGGGTTGCGGCCAGGGCATCTGCCACGCCTGCGTGGTGATCGTCGACAACCCCGACGGCACCAGCGAAGAAGTGCGCACCTGCATCACCGGCGCCCACTACTTTGAGGGCAAGAAGGTACGCACCATTGAGGGCCACGCCAAACCGGACGCGGCCGGTAACCTCACGCTGAACCCGATCCAGCAGAAGTTCGTCGACCTGTTCGCCTTCCAGTGCAGCTACTGCGCGCCGGGCTTCGTCAACGCCGCTACCGTGCTGGTGGAAACCGCCCAGCGCCAGCCATTGAAGAAGAGCGAAGTGGAAGACCGCATCGAGGCCAGCCTCGGGCACCACATCTGCCGCTGCACCGGCTACGTGCGTTATTACGACGCCACCCGCAAGGTGCTCAACGACCTCGGCCTGGTCAAGGAGGGTTGAGCATGGGCTTCGTTCGTAACGCAGTGGCATTGGCCCTGGGCCTGGCGGTCAGCTCGTTCGCCTTGGCGGCGGAAGAGGCTCAGGTCAAGCGCGGTGAGTACCTGGCACGCGCGGCCGACTGCATGGCCTGCCACACCGCCGAAGGCGGCGCGCCGTATGCCGGCGGGCTGCCGATTCATTCGCCGTTCGGCACCATTTATGGCAGCAACATCACCCCGGACAAACAGTACGGCATCGGCAACTACAGCGCCGACGAGTTCTTCGCCGCAGTCACTGAGGGCAAGCGCAAGGACGGCGCCAACCTTTATCCTGCCATGCCTTACACCTCGTACCACCTGATCAAGCGTGAAGATTCGGACGCGATCCTCGCCTACCTGATGACCATACCGCCGATCAATCGCCCGGCGCCGCAGACTGCGTTGCGCTTCCCGTTCAATGTGCGCATGGGCCTGAGTGGCTGGAACATGCTGTATGGCAAGAGCGTGCAGCTGCAGCCAACCGAAGGCAAAAGCCCGGCCTGGCAGCGTGGTCAGTACATGGTCGAAGTCATGGGCCATTGCGGCGAATGCCATACCCCGCGCAACCCCATCGGCGCGTTGCAGCAGGACCAGCGCATGACCGGCGGCCTGCTTGGTGGCTACCTGGCGCCGAGCCTGCTGGCCCAGGACCTGGCCGAGCGCGGCTGGACCCAGCCAGACCTGACCACCTTCCTCAAGCATGGCATCAGCGCCCAGGGCAGCATGTTCAACGAGATGTTCCCGGTGGTGCACCACAGCACCCAACACCTGGAAGATGCCGACCTGGCGGCCATGGCCACCTACCTGCTGGGCGACCAGCCACCGCCGGCCAAGGCCATCCAGGCCGTTGCCCTGGAGCAGATGAGCGACAGCGCCAAGCGCGGCCACCAGCAGTACCTCAACGTGTGCGCCGGTTGCCATGGTGTCGACGGCGAGGGCAAGCCGCACATCGCCGTGGCCATGCAGGGCAACACCGTGCTGCGCCAGGGTGACTCGCGCAACCTGGTCAAGGTCATCCTCGAAGGCATCCGTGAACAGCAGTTCACCGGCTTCGAGCGCATGCAGCCGATGCCGGGCTTTGCCGACAAGCTCGATGACCAACAGGTGACGGATATGGTCAACTACCTGCGCCAGGCCTGGGGTGGATTGCCCGGTGACCTGAACGTACAGCAGCTCGCCGAGCTGAAGGTGGAATAAACGTGCAGCATCTCGATCTACAGGTGGTCCGTCAGGCCTTGCAGTGGTCGTGCAACGGTCAGCGGGTTTGGTTATGTACGGTGCTCGCCACCTACGGCTCGGCGCCCCGCGCGCCGGGCTCGCTGCTGGCAGTCAATGCCAGCGGCCGGTGGCTGGGGTCGCTGTCGGGTGGCTGCGTCGAGGACGACTTCCTCGAACGTGTGGCCCTGGGTGAGTTCCCGGAGCCGGTTGCCATCGTGCGCTACGGTGACGACAGCGACCCGCGTTCGAGTATCCGCTTGCCCTGTGGTGGCGTGCTCGAAGTGCTGGTGGAGAACCTGCCCGCCGAGCGCGAGGTGCAGGCGCACCTGCGTCAGCTGGAAAGCGCGCTGCTGGGCCAGCGTCGGGTGCTGCGTGAAGTGAGCCTGCCGGACGGTACCCGCCAGCTGGCCGATGACCATTGCCAAGGGCCACGCGTCGAGCGGGATAGCGCCCGTGTTCGCCTGCGCGTCGGCGCCGCCCAGCGCCTGCTTCTGGCCGGCTATTCCAGCGTGGCGCATTTTTGCGCCGAGTTCGGCAAGGGCATGGGGTTTGAAGTCATCCTTTGCGAGCCGCGGGACGAAGTGCTGGATGGCGTGCGGCTGGACGGCATCGAAGTGCGCCGCGAGTTGCCGTCGGAGTTTATCCGCCATGGCGGTTGCCATGCCGACACGGCGGTGGTGGCATTGACCCATGACCCCAAGATCGACGACCTGGCGATGCTTGAAGCGGTGCGTACCGAGGCCTTCTATATTGGCGTGATGGGCTCCCGGGTGACCTCCGACAAGCGCCGTGAACGCTTGCAGCGAATTGGTGGCCTGGGTTGCGATGAGGTGGCGCGCATCCATGCGCCGATTGGCCTGAACCTGGGCAGCAAGACCCCGGCCGAGATCGCCCTGGCGGTACTGGCCGACATCCTTCGTGTGCGTAACGGCATCGAGCGGGCGGCGCTGTGAGCGTGGTTGCGTTGGTATTGGCGGCAGGCAGCAGTGTGCGCTTTGGCTCTGACAAGCGCCGTTCGCTGCTGGCTGACGGTCGAAGCTTGCTGGTGCACAGCGTAGAGAGCGCCTGCGCAGTGTTCGATGATGTTCGGGTGGTGTTGCGTGAAGGGGAGCGAGGTGTGGACCTGGGATTGCCAGCGCGATGCAGGGTGGTCTCCAGTGGCGATTACGCTCGGGGCATGGGTCATAGCCTGGCAGCAGGTGCCGCATCGCTGGCCGACAGTGAGGCGCAAGCGGTGGCGATCCTGTTGGGTGACATGCCCTGGGTGGAGTCCGCGACCCTGGATTTGCTTGCACGCGTGGCCAGTGGGTCAACGATAGTCCTGCCGTGTCATGCTGGACGACAGGGCCATCCGGTGTTGTTCGGGCGTGATTTCTGGCCGGCGCTTGCCCGGCTGAAGGGTGATGAAGGGGCGCGTTCGGTGCTGAAGACCCATGCGGACCGTTGCGTCCGGTTGGATGTCGAAGATGTCGGCGTGCTGCAGGATGTCGATTCGCCCGATGCGCTGCGCCAGTGAGCGTTGTAAGCGCGTGCTAATCATCTTCCTTTTCATCGAGTTCGTAGGGTCCCAGTTCGCCCGTCTACGCTAGCAGAATCAGATGCACGTCGGCCTTCAGCTGCTGAAGATTGGCCAGGCTGGCAGACACGCCCAGCACCAACGCCGGGACGAAGCCGTGCATCTCATCCGCCGCTTTTCAGGGCCAATACTGTGTTTAGAAGTCAGAAAAGCTATAGGGTTCGAGGGGGGAGATCTGTGCAAGTAGTATCAAGTGCTCGACAGCTTTGACTTTTTCTAGGTGGGCAAGATCGCAGGGTCCACCGAATGCCAAGGCTGGAACGAAACCATACATCTCATCATGATTGAGTTTGCCTAATTTGTTATATGCAGGCTCGAATAAATCGCCAAAGTCGTTGGACTCCCGTTCGATCAATAGAAAGAAGCCTTGCACCTCCTTGTCCATGTTGCCTGCATCAAGTTTATTCACTCTGCCGCAGTATTGTGAAGTGTGGGCTACGATGTCTAATGAAAACCCGGAATTTTCTCCGTACAGATAGAGATCACCAAAGGCGCCTCGAGCGATGACGTGATAGGTATCTCGCCCTTCGAGCGCAGTGCCCTCTATGAATGAGGCGGCGACACCCTCGTAGTCTTGCGGATTGACCGTCCAGAATATTCCATCACCATATCCGCACCATCCATGCTCGGCCCAGTATTCCAACAGTTTCTTCGGCAATTTACCGCTGTAGCGCTCTATGCTAGAAGGTGCCACCTCCTGCCTGAAAATCGGTTCGCCCATTTCTTCTATGAAGAGGGAGAAAAATTCGTCCATTGTCGCGCTCCTTATCTTGTTAGCATTTGTGCAGTCTGACATTTAAAAAGCCTGATGCGCGGCCATCTTTGGCTTGTTCTTCGACTGATCTTGTCAGCTCTCCTACCCTGCTTCTCCATTGGGGACCTATAGTGGAATTTACTTGCCTATCCCCGAAGTCAGAGATGACATCCTTGCCGCCGGCGATTAGATCTGGATTGTGCAGCGCAGCAAGAGAGGACATCGTTTCCTTAGCCTGCATCGTTGAAATTGTTCTTGCTTCAATTGGGTTCATGTCCTTGGGCAATTTTCTATAAGCTCTTTTCCTTAGGTCGTCATACAGTTTTTGTCTTGCTTTTCTCGCAGTTTTCGGATCTCGATTTATGGGGTTTGCAATATTTTCCAGGAACTCTTCAATCGTCAGCCGATTGAGTCCATCTTGTTGTCCCTTTAACTGCCGCTCAAACTCGCCATGCTTCGACGCTGGCAGTTTATCTGCCTTGAAACACGCCACCGTATGCAACGGCATCCTACCGGGCTTAGCTGTAGAGGGCTCTTTGTCTTTTCCCGCCTGCCGATTCGGCTGAACTGGCTGCGGATCATCCATCGCCCCTTTGCGCCGCTCCGGCACCTGCAGATCCGGCCGTTTCTTCAACCCCTCTTCATGCTGGAGCATCCATTGCCCCAGCCGCGCGCCTTTGCGGCTGGCCGCCATCTCCTGGGCCAGCACTCAGGCATCGCCGCGCCCGCGGGTGAGGTACGACACGATCGCCCCCAACAACAGCACCACGACTTCCACATGGCCTTGGGCAATCTGATGCGTGGCCCGGGATATCGCATAGGGGTCGTCCCGGCAGAACGGGCCGGTGCCTTCATTGCCGCAGGTGCCTTCCCAGGCGAAGCGGATGCCATCGACGTAGTACTCACCGATCCGCGGCAAGCCGTCGATGAAGAACTCGGTAATGGAGGCCAGCCCCAGCGCGCCGAGGATCCAGCCGCTGACCTTGAGGCCCATGACCGCGCCTGCGCCAGCGAACGGAATGGTTCCGGCGCCGCCGGCGAATGCGCCTACCCCCGCGCCAAGCAGGCCACCGGTAATGGTGCTGCCGGCGACGATCATCGCCATCTGCTGCACGATCCTCAGCAGTTCGTCGCTGATGCTGTTGATGTCGAGGTCGGCAAAGCGCTGGCGTAGCATGTGCGCCGCCTGCCATTCAGCCTGGTAGAAGGCTGTGCGTACAGCGTTGACCCGGCGCAGGTTGAGGCCCAGTGAGGCGACTTCTTCATTGAGGCTGGTGCGGAACTGGCCACTGCTTTGGTAGCCCACCATGGCGATGACACGTGACTCGATCTCGTGCCACGAGGGCACGAGGTAATCCAGGTACATGAGGTGTCTCCCTGACAACGTGTGCAGGGGGAAATCCCATCATGGATTCGGATCAGAGGTTTCTGCGTCAGCTGTAGGAAAAGGCGACTTCGTTTCTGTTGTGTTCGAGAAGCTCGGGGATTGGGGTGAGGCTGCTTAGGGCAGGGTGGCGACCCCGCGCGGCGCTCGATCTCCCCCCAACCCTCCCTAAAAGGTCCATAATCCCCCCTTAATCCGCCCAAGGTGCAATGCCAGCCATACCATTCCGGGAGCCCCACCATGCACGTTCTGCTCTGCGAGGACGACGACCTGATCGCCGCCGGCATCTGCGCCGGCCTTACCGCCCAGGGCCTGACCGTGGACCGGGTGGGCAATGCCGCCGATGCGCGGGCGATGCTGCAGGCCGCGCAGTTCGACGTGATGATCCTCGACCTTGGCCTGCCCGACGAAGACGGCCTCAAGCTGCTGCGTCGCCTGCGCCAGCAGGGGGTGGACTTGCCAGTGCTGGTGCTCACTGCCCGCGATGCCGTCACCGACCGCGTCGATGGCCTGCAGGCCGGCGCCGACGACTACCTGCTCAAGCCGTTCGACCTGCGCGAACTGGCCGCTCGCCTGCATACCCTGCTACGGCGGGTGGCCGGGCGGGCGGTGAATGTGATCGAGCACGGGCCGTTGCGGTATGACCCCAGCAGCTGCGAGGCGAGCCTGGCCGGGCAGCCCGTCGACCTGTCCCGCCGTGAGCAGGCCTTGCTCCAGGCACTGCTGCAGAACCCCGGGCGGGTGCTGTCCGGCGAACAACTGAAAGACTGCGTGTACGGCTTCAGCGACGAAGTCGAAAGCAACGCCCTGAACGTGCATATCCACCACCTGCGGCGCAAGCTGGGCAACGGCATTGTCGAGACCGTGCGTGGCCTGGGTTACCGGCTGGGCCCGGCGCAGGCACCGGAAGAGGCTGCATCATGAGCCTGCGGGTTCGCCTGAGCCTGATCCTGGGCAGCGCTTTCGTGATCATCTGGGCGCTGGCCGCGGCGTGGATGCTGCGTGACCTGCGCCAGCAGATGATGTTTTCCCTCGACCAGCGCCTGGTGGCATCGGCGCGTATGGTCGCCGGGCTGATCGACCAGTTGCCACAACCGCTGACCGCCAAGGGCGGGGAGGCGCACTTTTCTGCCGACCAGTTCAGTGTGCCGGACGGCATGGCTTGTCAGGTCAGTTCGCTGCGTGGCGAGATCCTCGCCAGCAACCACAAGCACGATGGCGCCATGGACGACGAGCGCAGCGGCTTCCGTGACCAGACTATCGACGATGCACTGTGGCGCACCTTCACCTACAACCACGGTGATGTGCGCATCACCACTGCCGACCGGCACATGGAGCGCGAGGCGCTTAACCAGTCGATTCTGCTGGCGGCGTCGGCACCCGTGCTGATGGCCTTGCTCGGCAGCCTGGGGTTGTTGTGGATCGGCCTGGGCAAAGGCCTGGAACCCCTCAACCGCATGCGCGACGCCTTGCGCCGACGGCGAGCGGACAGTGTCGAGCCGTTGCAGGTGGCGGGCATGCCCAGCGAGTTGCAGCCCTTGCTGGAAACCCAGAACCAGCTGTTCCTGCGCATTGCCCAGACCATCGAGCGCGAGCGGCGCCTGACCGACGATGCGGCCCATGAATTGCGCAGCCCGCTGACCGCGATCAAGACCCACCTGCAGGTGGCACGCATGACCGATGGCGCGGTGCGCGAGCAGGCGCTGGAGCATGCCGAGCAGGGCACCGACCGAATGCACCGCACGCTGGAGCAGTTGCTGATGCTGGCGCGGGTAGAAGGCAGCCTGTCCTTCGAAGATGGTGTGCAGTGCAGTGCCGAGCAGGTGGCCCGCCAGGCAGTGCAGGACGCCGGTGGGGGGGACAACCGTCGTATCGTGCTACGTCTGCCTGAAGCAGCCACTCAGGTCTACCTCGGCATGCCCGCACCGTTGGCGGTGGCCGCGCTGCGCAACCTGCTGGACAACGCACTGCGCCATGGCGGCGACGAGGCGGTGGAGCTGGAGGTGCAGATGGCCGACGGCCAGGTGGGCTTCATGGTGCGCGACCACGGGCCTGGGATTGCCGAAGCCGACCTTGAGCACCTGACCGAGCGCTTCTGGCGCAATGGGCAGAGCGGGGGCTGCGGGTTGGGGTTGGCGATTGTCCAGGCGATCGTGCAACGTTGTGCCGGTAGCCTGCGCTTTGACAGCCGTAGTGATGGATTGCGGGTGCTCTTGCAAGTACCGGCGCGCTCCGGGCATTGATCTTTATCGGCTGCGCCGGCCTCTTCGCGGCTTCACCCGCGAAGAGGCCGGCGCAGGCAAAGTAAAATCCAGTAACAACCGCTAAATCCTCCCGGCACTCAAGCGTTTTCCAAGCGATAACTGCCCATTCGCTTGCTTGCGAGGATTTACCCATGTCCACCGCTTCCAGCCTTGCCCAGGTTGCACCGGTCAGCGCGTCGCAACCTTTGTACGAGTTTACCGAATCACCCTTGCTGCAACGCCAGCAACAGCAGGAGTCCAACGCCCGCAGCTACCCGCGGCGCATTCCGCTGGCGCTCAAGCGCGCCCGTGGCATCTACGTGGAGGATGTCGAAGGCCGCCAGTTCATCGATTGCCTGGCCGGCGCCGGTACGCTCGCGTTGGGCCATAACCACCCGGTGGTGGTCGAGGCCATCCAGCGTGTGCTGGCCGATGAGCTGCCCCTGCACACCCTGGACCTGACCACGCCGGTCAAGGACCGCTTCGTCCAGGACCTGTTCGGCATCCTGCCCGAGGCGCTGCGCCGCGAGGCCAAGGTGCAGTTCTGCGGCCCGACCGGCACCGATGCCGTGGAGGCGGCACTCAAGCTGGTACGCACGGCTACCGGTCGTAGCACGGTGCTGGCCTTCCATGGCGCCTACCACGGCATGAGCCAGGGCGCGCTGAGCCTGATGGGCAGCAACGGGCCGAAACAGCCGCTGGGCGCCTTGCTCGGCAACGGCGTGCAGTTCATGCCGTACCCCTACGATTACCGCTGCCCGTTCGGCTTGGGCGGCGAAGCCGGGGTGAAAGCCAACCTGCATTACCTGGAAAACCTGCTGCTCGACCCGGAAAGCGGCGTGCCACTTCCGGCGGCGGTGATCCTTGAGGTGGTGCAGGGCGAGGGTGGTGTGATCCCGGCCGATATTGAATGGCTCAGGGGTGTGCGCCGTATCACCAAGCAGGCCGGTGTGGCGCTGATCATCGACGAGATCCAGAGCGGCTTTGCCCGCACCGGGCGCATGTTCGCCTTCGAGCATGCCGGCATCGTGCCGGACGTGGTCACGCTGTCCAAGGCCATTGGCGGCAGCCTGCCGTTGGCGGTAGTGGTGTACCGCGACTGGCTGGATACCTGGAAGCCGGGCGCACATGCCGGCACCTTCCGTGGCAACCAGATGGCCATGGCGGCGGGGTCGGCGGTAATCAACTACCTGGTCGAGCACCGCCTGGCCGAACATGCCGAGGCTATGGGGCAGCGCTTGCGCCAGCACCTGCTGCAGTTGCAGCGCGATTATCCGCAACTGGGTGATGTGCGCGGGCGTGGCTTGATGCTTGGGGTCGAACTGGTGGACCCACAGGGCAATGCGGATGCATTGGGTCACCCGCTGGCCAACCGCGAGCTGGCGGCCAAGGTGCAGCGTGAGTGCCTGAAGCGCGGGCTGATCCTGGAACTGGGCGGGCGCCATGGTGCGGTGGTGCGCTTCCTGCCGCCACTGATCATCAGCGCCGAGCAGGTTGATGAAGTGGCGCAGCGTTTTACCAAGGCATTGATCGCGGCGGTCTGAATCATGGCGGGGGCCGCCTTGCCGGCGAAAGGAGCGCAAAGCGCCCCCGGTTATTTCCAGTCAATCAAAGGTCCGCCCGGCCCGCCAATAGCCCATCAAGGTCAGGCACTCGCGCTGCAGCCCGCGTTCCTTGATCAGGTAGCGGCGAATATCCATGACTGTCGCTGATTCCCCCGCCACCCAGGCATGGAACGCACTGTTGGCGCTACTGGCCTGCTCCCACAGTATCCGCGTGTCGATATCCACCTCTTCCAGCTTTACTCGCGGCGCGGCTTGCACCTGCGGCAGGCTGGCCAGTTCGCGCACTGCATGCTGCATGGCCTGGCCATGCTCGCAATTGAGCAACTCGCGCGGCAACCAGTGAAGGTCGGTAGCGTTGCCATGGCGCAAAGGCAGGCAGTCCGCTTCCAGCGGTACTTCGATAAACGCTTGCACCGGCAATTCGGGTTGGTCTTCGGCCAGTTGCTCAAGAATGCCGGCAATTGCCGGCAATGCCGTCTCGTCACCAACCAACAGCACGTTGCGTACACCCTGCGGCGGTTTCCATTCATACCCGCCGGGGTCGCCTTCATGGGCAAGATTGGGCGCGACCATCTGCAATCTCTCACCCACTTGCGCGTGCGTGGCCCAGGCCGAAGCGGGGCCGTTGACGCCATGCAGTACGAAGTCGACATCCACCTCCAGTGCCTCAGGTCGCAAGGCGCGGATGGTGTAGGTGCGCATCGGTGGGCGCCGGGCTGTCGGCAAGGCGCTGTGCGCAGCCTTCCAATGCTGCGCGTTGCTCAGGTTGGGCAGTGAGCCGTCGGGCGCGGGAAACAGCAGCTTGACGCGCTGGTCCGGCGCCAGGGTGACCATCTGGGCGACATCCGGGCCGGTGAATACCAGGCGAGCCAGCGAGGGGCTGAGGTGGATGCGCCGGGCAAGCACCAGGTCGAAAATGCGGTAGGCGCCGGTGGCGGGGGCGCGGCCTCTGATCAAGCGGCGCAGCCCTTGCTGCAGCGCATGGGTGATGCTGGCGGAGCTGGACATGCGATGGGCCTCTTGCAAGCGGTTTCCTCTAGGACGAGCCGCTGGCGCTGCAAATTAACCCCGCATCGGCCGTTACCAGCCGCGCCCGGAGTTCACCCAGAAGTTCACCGACAGCGAGGTCGACACCGATTCCACCTGGTGGAACCAGCCCTCCGGCAGGAACAGCAGGTCGCCGGCCTGCAGCACCACGCGCAAGAACGGCACGTCGCGCGCTGCGGGGAAGCGCTGGTAATCCGGGGCGTCAGGATTGAAATCGCAGCCGTCGAGGCCGCCTTTGGGGCTGGTTGACCACGTGCCCAGCGCAGGGCGGTGATGCGGCGCGGCGAGGATGAACGACTTCTGCCCCCACACCTGGGCGAACAGGTTGTCGGTGTCGTCGCGGTGCAGGGGCGTCAAGGTGCCTTTTGGACCGATCCAGATGCGCGGTGCGATGAATTTGTCGCGGCTGAAGTATTGCGGGTAGTTGATCAGCGCCAGCAGCTTCTCCGGCACGATGTTGTTGCCCATGTAGGCCGGGGGGGGCCCCGGTTTGGTCGGGGTGTCCAGCGAGGCGATGAACGCGGCCATGGAGGTTGAGCGGAAATCGCGGTCGGTGGAGAAGGTCTTCTTCACGTAATCACCGTGTCGGGTGATGCCCTGCAATTCGGCGAAGTGCTCCAGTGATGCCTCGCGGCCCATGGTGAATAGCGGCCAGTCCTGCAAGGCAGCGCTGATGACCACCGGCGTGCCGTGCTTCAGATACTCGCTCTTGAAGCGTGCCACTGGCATGTCGGAGTGGGCAATGCGTGCCACCTCGCGCTGCACGGGCTGCGCGATCGACACCCGTTCGCTGAGGCGGGCAGGGGTCGGGTAACGCTGGTTCATCGACACCTTGGCCGCTGCGGCACCCCGACGGGCGTTGCTGATGATCTGCGGCAGCAGGGTGGCCAGGCCCATGTTGCCGGTAATCTTCAGTCGTGCGCTGGCGAACAGTTCCTCGACGTTGGCCGTACCGCCCATGATGCCGAGAAAGTCGCGCTCGGCCACCTCGATGGTGACATCGGGGGCGCTGTGCCGGCCGGCGCCGGTGCGGCTGGTGTCTCGTACCTCCGACCAGAAGGCCAGGTCCTGGGCGAAGACGAACTGGAATACGCCTTCGATGCCGACGGCATGGGCGTTGGCGAACAGTTTGCTGAGGATGCTCTGAAGGTCCACGGTGTGCCTCGGGCGGTGTTTCGTTGTGCAGGGATAACGAGCGCCTGCGCCAACGATTTAGCCGTATGGCGGTTAATTTTTCGGTGTGCTGCTACGTCCCGTAGGGAGGCTTGAGTCACATTGTTTACCCAAGGAACCCACATGGCACTGCACCCTGATCTGGCGGCATTTCTGGAATTGGTCGAGTTTGGCCGGCTGACGGGCAGGAGCCTGCCCATGCACGCGATGGACGTGGCCCAGGCCCGGGCCGAGTTCGCCGGTAGCTCGCAGGTGCTCGACCCGAGCCCACCGGGCAATGTCACGGTCAGCGAGTTGCAGGTTACCGCGCGCGACGGTGCCAGCCTGGATGCGCGCTTGTATCGCCAGGGCGAAGCGGGCGCAGACTTGCGACCGGTGATTTTCTACCTGCATGGGGGCGGCTATGTGGTTGGCAGCCTCGACTCCCACGACTCGGTGTGCCGCCGCCTTGCGGCCCTTGGTGAGTTCGCGGTGCTGGCGGCGGATTATCGGCTGGCACCGGAACAGCAGTTCCCGGTCGCCCTGCACGATGTGCTGGATGTTGCCAACTGGCTGGCCGAACAGGCAGCGGTGCTGGGCCTGGACAACCGCCGAGTGGTGCTGGCAGGGGACAGCGTGGGCGCCAGTCTGGCGGCGGTGCTGGCGATTACGGCGGTCGAGCAGCCCGAAGTGTTGGCGTTCAAGCCACTGGCACAGTTGCTGTTCTATCCGGTGACCGATATTTCCTGCCAGCGGGGCTCGCATCGCGAGCATGCCGAGGGCTACCTGCTGGAGACGCCAACCCTGGAGTGGTTCTACCAGCACTATGCGCCGCAGGCGGAGCAGCGCCGGGACTGGCGGGTTTCGCCGCTTCTGTCGACGCTGTGTGAGCCGCTGGCGCCGGCCTACCTGTTCGTGGCTGAGTATGACCCGTTGCATGATGAGGGCATTGCCTACCGTGACTGGTTGCTGGCCGGCGGGACGGCTGTGACGTTTGCGCGGCTGCAAGGGCTGACCCACGACTTCTTGCGCATGTCGGGGATCGTGGGGCAGGTGGAGGAGATTTATCGGGATGTCGGGCAGTGGTTGAGAGGGATTGCCGGTCAGCCATGACTTAGGCTTGCCAGGGGCGCTTCGCGCCCCATCGCCGACAAGCCAGCCCTCAAGCGCGCCGATAGCGCTTCAATACATCCACCAATCGCTCGATCTCGGCCTCGGTGTTCAACAACCCAGGCGCGGTGCGCACCACGGGCCCCGCATCCCGCGATACTGCATCCACCACAATGCGTTGGCTGTTAAGGTACCTGGCCACCTCATCGGCATCCTGCCCCTTGACCCTGAAGAAGGTGAAGCCCGCGGAATAGTGAGCGCTGCGCGGTGTTACCAGTTCTATCCCCGGCAGTGCCTCCAGGCGCTGCTTGAGGAAGTCGTTAAGCCCGTGGATACGCGCCTGTACGGCTGCCTTGCCCAGTTGCAGGTGCAACTCGAAGGCCTTGCCCAGCGCCCAGCGGTGCTCGAACGCGTGGTAGCCGCCTGGGGTCATCACCGTGGCGAAGTCTTCATTTTCGGAGAACGTGGCAATGGTCGGGGCCAGCTGTTTCAGCTCGGTGGAGGCTGCACATATGATCCCTGTACCGCGTGGCCCGAACATCCACTTGTGGGTGCCGGCGATGAAGTAATCGCAGTTGAAATCGGCGAAGTGCGTATTTTCGACGCCAAAGCCATGCACGCCATCAATCACGTAGATGATCCGGTCCTGCTCGTCACGCTGGCGATTGACCTCGTGTACCAGCTTGCCGACCTCGCCCACGGGCAGTTTGACGCCGCTGCCCGAATGCACCCAGGTCATGCCAAGAACCCGGGTTCTCGGCCCGATCGCGGCCGAAATCGTGCTCAGCACCTGGTCGGTACTCACCTTGGCGGGGTCGTCGAACAGCCGCAGGCGCCGCACAGCCGTGCCATCGCGCGCGGTGCGAAAGCCCATGGTATGGCGGGCCGCCGAGTGCTCGTGCACGGTAGTAAGAATTTCCTGCCCCGGCGCAATCTTCAGCCCACCATAGATCAGCCCCAGGCCTTCGGTGGTGCTGCCGGTCAAGGCAATCTGCCGCGGTTTCACTTCAAGGTAACGCGCAGCCCATTCACGCACGTCAGCTTCGTGCTTCCATTCCGACTGGCTGTCCCAGTCGACCATGTAGGCCGGTTGGCGGTCGAACTGCGCGCGCAGGGCTTCGATGGCTTCGCGCACGGGCCTTGGGTGCGAGGTGATCAGGAAGTTGGCAAAGTGTGCGTAGGTCGGGTCCAGCTCGAACAGGCTGCGAAACGCGGCCCAGTCATCGGCCGTGGCGGGCTTGGCCGGTGCAGCGTGGGCGACAGGCAGCAGCGGGCCGGGGCCGGTCAGTGGCAGGGCGGCAGCCAGCAGGCCGGCCTGCTTGAGGAATGTGCGACGGTCGTTCATCAAGGTGCTCGCAAGGGTCATGGGGACGAAGTGGCGACGGGTTGCGCGGCGCGCTGCACCTGCTCCCACACGCGCAGAAAGTTGCCGCCCCAGAGCTTGGCGATATCTGCTTCGGAATAGCCGCGGCTGATCAGTTCGGCTGTGACGTTGCGTGCTTCGCCTGCGTTCTGCCAGCCCTCGATGCCGCCGCCTTCGTTGAAGTCCGAGCTCAGGCCGACGTGGTCGATACCGACCTTGCGTACGGTGTAGTCGATGGCGTCACCATAGTCCTTGAGCGTGGCAGGTGGTTCTTCGTCGAGGATGCCGTACAGCTCGTTGGCGTACTGGCCGACCTTCTGCTCGGGCCAGCCGGCGATCACCGGGTCGCCAGGCATCAGCGCGTAGTTAAGGTTGGCCAAGGGCGGCAGGCCGTAGCGGGCGCGCAGGATGTCGAGTTTGTCCTGGGTCTTGCTGCTCAGTGGCTTGAGGTAGGTGGAGAAGGCCACCAACTGGATTACCCCGCCGCTGTCCTTGATCAGTTGCAGCTCCTTGTCGGAGAGGTTGCGGTTGATGTCGACCATCGCTCGTGGCGCCGAGTGCGAGGCCACCAACGGCGCGCGGCTCAGGGCGGCCACCTGGGCCAGCGCCTTGCTCGACATCTGCGACACGTCGATGATCACGCCTAGGTCATTCAGCCGTTGCACGGCGCGCTTTCCGGTTGGTGACAAGCCTTCCAGCGCATCGACGGTGTCATTGAAGAACGGCAGCGGGCGCGAAGAGTCGGCCCAGCTGTTGTTGCCCACGTAACTGAAGCCGAACATACGCACGCCGCGCGCGGCCCAGCGGTCGAGCTGGTCGATGTCGTCACCCAGGGCATAGGCGTTTAGCATGCTGAGAAATACCGCGAACTTGCCTTCGCCATGCAGGCGCCGCATGTCTTGCGGGGTATAGGCAATACCGACCTGCTGCGGGAAGTCGCGGACCATGGCGGTGATGGCGTTGTAGCGCACCTCCTGGGTGTGGCGCGCGGCCTCGACGAAGCCCGGGGTAGGGCGGTGCGGGCCATCGTTGCCGGTCCAGGATTCTGGCCAGGCGAAGATGGTCAGGGCGGCGGCTGACAAACGGCCCTGTGCGGCCTTGGCCAGGTCGAAGCGGCCATTGCCATCCTTGTCGGCCTCGCTGCCTTCGGTCCCGAAGGTCAGCGGCAACGTGATGTGGCTGTCAAACGAGATGATGCGTTCCTGCAGGTCGTTGGCCTGGCGGGTCACCTCGCGGGAATAGCCGGCTGGGGTGGCCAGGTAGTGCCAGGCGGCAAACCCGGCACCGGCGGCAATCGCCGTGGCCAGGCTGATAAACAGGGCTTTCTTCCAGCGTGGAGTCGTCATCTTGGTCTCAGTAGGTTCACCGTCAGGGATGGGCACAGAGGCCGCCGCTACCTGCAATGAACGAGCTCGCACGCGCAAAATTTAGCCAGCGTCCTTGGCCATGCGCCGTTAAATTTCGCTGTCCGTGCAACGTTCTAGCCTTGGACGGGCCGTGCTCCATGGCCGCAATGAATGCACAGGTAAGCAATGACGATTTCCCGACGCGGTTTCATCGCCGGTGTGGCATTGACGGGTGTGGTGGTACCTGGCGCGCTGGGTGCGTTGTATGTGCAGCGCCAGCGGGATGCCGAAGCGTTTCCGCAAACCCCTGGCGAGGCCGTGGTCGAGCTGGCCGACACCGCCTTGCAGCAGTTGGGCGATACCCTGCGCGGCATCTGGCGCTGGACCCTGCAGGGCAAGGATGCGGGGCTGGATGGCCTGCCGGGAGGTGAACTGGAGTTGTTCCTGGATGTGGCAGCCAGCGGTCGTGCACTGCGCGGTTACCTGGACACTCCAGAGCGCCTGCGTGGGGACGAGGAGCCGCGCTACCGGGTGGTCGGCGACCTGCTGGCGGACAAGCCGGGCACCGTGCGCTGGCGGCTGTTTTCGGCCCAGGCGCGCTATGAATGCCACATCGTGCTCGATGAAGTCTGGGGGCGGTTCGGCAATGCCGGTCCGGCAACCCTCAACGGGCACATTGCGCGCATGGACCGTGCGCTGACATTGCCGGTGGAGGACAACCACTTCCTGGCGTTGAAACGCACCTTCCCCGAAGCGCGCGAACGAACCCCGCTGAACCCTCGACTGCTGGCCTGGCTCATTGCGCCGGAGCATCGCCTTTTTCATCAGTTGTGGCACTCCTCGCGGGACAAATGGCACAAGCTGGACAAGAGCAAGCAGAAGGCCCTGCGTGGCCTTGGCTGGCAACCGGGGCCGCGTGACCGCGAGCGTGACGCACGCGGGCGGCACAAGGACCGCAACGGTTCGGGTGAGGACTTCTTCTTCATGCACCGGCACATGCTTGGCAGCGCCCGTGCCCTCCAAGACCTGCCCTCCTGGCCGCGCTTTCCGCTGCCACAACCGGAGCTGGAGCGTGACCGTGCAGGCTTTGCCCGCTACTTCGATAACCACGACGGCAATGCCCTGCCACCCACCTGGCTGGCCAGTGATGACGAGGAGTACACCCAGTGGGTACGTGACATCAAGTCACCGGATACCTTCCACGGCAATTTCCAGGTCTGGGAGTCGCGGTACACCGACCCGGATTACTTGAGCAGCCTGACCCTGGGCCAGTTCGGCTCGGAGGTGGAACTGGGCCTGCACGACTGGTTGCACATGCGCTGGGCATCGGTGCCGCGGGACCCTTCCAACGGCATGCCGGTGCCGACGGCGCGCTCCCCGGACGATTTTGCCGAACGCTGGTTCGCGGCGGACAACGACTTTCTCGGAGACCCGTTTTCTTCTCATGTGAACCCGGTGTTCTGGCATTTTCACGGCTGGATCGACGACCGTATCGAAGACTGGTTCCGTGCCCATGAGCGGCTGCACCCGGGCGAGGTGCGGCGGCTGGAGGTTAACGGTGTGCAGTGGTTTGCGCCGGGGCGTTGGGTCGAGGTGGCAGACCCGTGGCTGGGGCCGGACACCCACGGTTGCTCGACCGTACCGGGACTACGGCCCGGGCGCAGCGTGGAGATGGACCCGGAGACGATGAAGCTGGCATTGCGCATCATTTACAGTGATGAAGACCTGTTCGACAAGTTGCAGCCCAAAGTACCGAAGCGGCCTTGGTATGCGCGTAACCTCAGGGTGGCGCAGCGTTCGGGCTGACTGGCGGCGCGTTGCGCCCCAATCGCGTCACAAGGCCGCTCCCGCAGGTCGGCGCACGGCTTGAATCTTGCGCGGTCAATGTGGGTGCGGCCATGCGTCGCGATTGGGCTGCGCAGCAGCCCCCGAAGAAGACTCGGACTAACGTTCGACCTGCCACCCCCCACCCAATGCTTTGTACAACGCCACGCTAGCCTGCAGGCGGGCCAGGCGCAGTTGCGCCTGCTGGTCCTGCGCCACATACAATGTGCGCTGGGTTTCAAGCACGCTCAACAAGGTCTCGGCCCCCGCGCCGTAACGCTGCTGAGCAAGGTCGAATGCCAGTCGTGCCTGCTGCACCTCTTCATCCTGCCATTGCCGCTGCTGGTCCACACCGTGGATCGCATTGAGCGCTTTCTCGACATCGGCAAAGCCCGCCAGGATGCTGCTGCGGTAGGCCTCCAGCAATTCTTCCTGTTCAGCCTCGGCCAGCTCTCGGGCAGCGCGTAGTCGGCCGTTGTTGAAAATCGGCGCGACCAGGCCGCTGGTGAGGGTGTAGTACGAGCTGTCGAACAAGTGGGCAAAGGTATTGGCGCCAGCGCCCAGATTGGCCCCTAGGGTCAGCTTGGGGAGCATGGCGGCGCGGGCGACCTGCACATTGGCGCTGGCTGCAGCCAGCCGCGCTTCTGCTGCGGCAATGTCCGGGCGGCGTGTGAGCAGTTCGCTGGGTAGACCGCTGCCAATGGTCGGCCATTGCAACGCATCGATCGCTTCCGGGCTGGCGGGCAGCGACTGCACGGGGTCGCCGAGCAGGGTTGCCAGCGTAACCCGGCTGTCTTGCCATTTCTGCTCCAGCAATGGCAGCTGGCGTTGCTGGGTGGCCACCAGACTGCGCTGCTGGGCCAGTTCCAGACGCGTGGCGGAGCCGCTACGCTGGCGCGTCTCTACCAGGCCTAGCACGTCCTGGGCATTGCGCAGGTTGAGGCGGGCAATGCGCAGCTGCTCTTCCAGGGCCAGGCCCTGCAGGTAACTGTCGGCGACTGCGCTGACCAAGGTCAGCTCCACCGTCTGGCGGTCGAAGCGGCTGGCGTCGAGGCTGCGCAGGGCGTTGTCGCGCGTTGCCCGCAGGCCACCCCAGAAGTCGATTTCGTAGCGGGCGCTGAGCTGCGCGTCGAACGATGTGCTGGTGGGCGCGTTACGGCTTACGTCCAACTGGTCATTGCCTTCGCCATGCAGCAGGCGCTGGCGGCTGCCGTTCAGGTCCAGTTGCAGTTCTGGCAACAAGGGTGCGCCTGCAATGAGCGCGCGGGCCTGGGCCTGGCGGACGCGCGCCGTGGCAGCAGCCAGATCGTGGGCGTTGACCAAGGCGTGCTGTACCAGGCGGTCCAGCTCGCGACTGGCGAAGCTGTGCCACCACTGTGCTGCGGGCAGGTGGGCCGAAGGCGCTGCGGCATCGCCTTGCCAGGCAGGTGGCGCGACGATTCCACTGGTAGGCGTGGGGGGAGTGCTGCAGGCGGCAATGGTTGCACAAAGGGGCAGGCACAACGTCAACAGGCTGATGCGGCTAGGCAATGTCATGGGCTATTCGCTGGTAAGGGCTTTGACCGGATCGAGGCGGGCGGCCTTGCGCGCGGGCATGAAGCCGAACACGATGCCGGTGACGACGGCGCAGGCAAAGGCACCGAGCATGGCTGGCAGGGCAAAGGCTACTGCCACCTCGGCCAGCATCAGGCCGCCGCCAATGGCCAGGGCCAGTACGATGCCAGCCAGGCCGCCGACCATCGACAGCATTACCGCTTCGCTGAGGAACTGGCGCAGAATGTCGCGCTGTCGCGCGCCGGTGGCCATGCGGATACCGATTTCCCGGGTACGCTCGCGCACGGTCATCAGCATGATGTTCATTACGCCGATGCCGCCTACCAGCAGCGAGATCGCGGCGATCGCCCCCAGCATCAGCGACAGGCTGTTCTGCGTGCGTGCTTCGGCCTGGATCAGTGCCGCGTCATTGGTCAGCTCGAAGTCCTGGCGGCCATTGTGGCGTTGGCGCAACAGCTGGTCGATGGCTGCTTCGGCCTGGTTGACCCGGGTAGAATCAAGGGCAGCGACGGCGATGTAGTCCGGGTCGCGCTGGCCGAACAGGCGGATGGCGGCGGCAGAGTAGGGCACGGCGATGCGCCCATCGCTGTCCTGGTCGCCGGAGCTTGCGCCTTTGCCAGCCAGGATGCCGATCACCTGGAAGGGCACATTGCCGATCAGGATGTACTGCCCCAGCGGATCGCGCCCTGGGTCGAGCATTTTCTCCCGCACTTTCTGGCCGATCACGGCCACGGCGGCCGCATTGGCTTCGTCGCTTTCGCTGTAGAAGCTGCCTTGGGCCGCCGGCCAGTTGAAGATCTCCGGGAAAAAGGTGTTATTGCCGCCTACGTAGAATGTCTGACTGTTGTTGCCATGGCGCACCATCAGTTTTTCGCCAATCACCGGCATCACATGCTTGACCTGCGGCAGTTCGCCAATGGCTGCCACATCATCAAGGGTGATGGTGCCGGCAGGCTCGCCAAGCGTCGCCGGCTTGCCATTGAGGTAGAGGATGTTGGAGCCGAAGGCGGCCATCTGAGCCATGACCTGACGCTTGCTGCCTTCGCCCACGGCCAGCATCACCACCACCGAGGCCACGCCGATGACGATACCCAGCAGAGTCAGGGCGGTGCGGAAGCGGTTGACCCACATGACCCGCCAGGCTGCTTGCAGGGCTTCGAGCAGTTCACCCTTCCATGCCCCGCGCAGGGTAGCGCCGCGGTCCAGGCGCTGGCGCAACTGTTCGGCTTGCAGGCCTTGGCCTTGGTCGATCGCCGGCTGTTCGCCGGCCGAGTCACCTATGATCAGACCGTCGCGGATCTCGATCACCCGCTGCGCCCGCGCGGCCACTTCGCGATCATGGGTAATCAGGATGATCACATGGCCCTGGCTGGCCAGTTCGTCGAGCAGTGCCATCACCTCGGTGCCGCTGTGGCTGTCGAGGGCGCCGGTGGGCTCGTCGGCGAGGATGATATGGCCGCCGTTCATCAGTGCGCGAGCAATCGAAACCCTTTGCTGCTGCCCGCCGGACAGCTGGTGCGGGCGGTTGCCGGTGCGGCTGGCCAGGCCCAGACGGCCGAGCAGGGCGCTGGCGCGGGCGTGGCGTTCGCTGGCGTCAATGCCGGCATAGATGGCCGGCATCTCGACGTTTTCCTGGGCCGAGCCCGAGGGGATCAGGTGGTAGCCCTGGAACACGAAGCCAAATGCTTCGCGGCGCAACCAGGCCAGTTCATCGCTATCCAGTTCGGCCACATCTTTGCCGGCAAAGCGGTAGCTGCCAGAGGTTGGGCGGTCGAGGCAACCAAGGATGTTCATCAAGGTCGACTTGCCCGAGCCTGAGGCTCCGACGATGGCGACGAACTCGCCGGGGTGGATGCTGAGGCTGATGCCATGGAGGATATCGACTTTGGGGGTACCCACACCGCCATAGGACTTGCGGATGTCGATCAGCTCGATCAAAGGTGTGCTCATTCAGCCTCCGCTCACGGCGGGGGCGCCGATGACCAGGCGCTCGCCTTCGTTGAGGCCGTCCAGCACCTGTACCCGCAGCCGGTCACTGAGCCCGGTGCGTACCTGACGCTGTTCCACCTTGCCGTCCCCAGTCAGCACGTGCGCCAGGCGCAGGCCGTCACCGTCATCCAGCGCAGCCAGCGGTACCGTCAGCACCTGGCTGGCCTTGCCAGCGACGAAGAACACCTGCGTGGTCATCTCGGCCATCAGCGCGCCGTCCGGGTTGTCGACATCCAGCAGCACGCTGTATTGCACAACCTGGCTGCCGGCACTGCCATTGCTGACGCTGGCCGGGCTGCCGCCGCCCTGGCTGGCCTGTTCCAGTGGTTTGGGCGGGATTGGCAGCACTTGCCGCACGGTGCTGGTCCAGCGGCGCTTGCCGCCTGCCAGGGTGGTGAAATAGGCGGTCATGCCTGGTTTGACCTTGCCAATGTCGGCCTCCGACACCTGTGCCCACACGGTCATCGGCGAGAGCCTGGCGATGCGCAGGATCAACGGGGTTTGCTGCTGGGCGTTGAGGGTTTGCCCTTCGCGGGCATCAACCGCCACCACCGTGCCGTCCATGGGGGCGTAGATGCGCGTGTAGCCCAATTCGGCTTCGTCGCTTCGCAGGCTGGCCTGGGCCTGGCGGATCTGCGCCAGGAACATGTCGATGCGCGCCTGGGTGACCTTCATCTGCGCGAAGGCGGTTTGCACGTCTTCATCGCGGGTGGCGCCAGCGGCGGCCAAGTCGCGCTGGCGCTTGAGCTGCTGCTGGGCCAGCAGGTATTGCGCGCGCTGTTCGGCCAACTGGGCCTTGAGGTTGTCGATAGAGAAGCGCCCGGCATCCAGACGCGCTTGCTGGGTGGAGGGGTCGATCTCGACCAGCAGTTGGCCCTTGCGCACGGTGTCGCCAACTTCAACGTGCAGCTTGTGGATCTGGCCGGAGGCCTGGGCGCCAACATCCACGTAACGTCTCGGTTGCAAAGTACCCAGCGCGGTAACGCTGCTCTCGATATCAGTGCGGGTCACGGCGACCGTGCTCAACGGCTGGGCGCCGTAGGGCAGGGCCTTCAAGGCCAGCAGGCTGCCTAGGCCGAGCAAGCCCAGGCCAGTGAGCAGGGCACGGCGACGGGTGTTGGTTAAAGGTCTCATGCAGACATCCAGCCAAGGGGTGTGGGGACGCGCATCAAGTGGCGGGCGCGGACCGGGTGCCAGATAGACGAAAGCGGTAGCGGGGGATTTAGCAGGGGTGCGGGCTAACACGTGGCCAGCCGCGCTTGTTGCTGAGAATAATTATAATTTGTAAGATCGCACGTTGACATCACTCGGTCCTGCATTGCTGCCTGAAAGGGCTTTCTGGCAAAAGCTGGCAGGACATCTCAGGTATCGTCGTGGAACATTACTATCGCGAACTGGTGGGTTTCCTCTCCGCACGCCTGGGCAGTCGTCAGGCCGCCGAGGATGTGGCGCACGATGCTTACCTGCGGGTGCTGGAGCGCACCGACGCCGAGCGTATCGAGCACCCACGCGCCTTCCTCTACCGCACGGCGCTCAATCTGGTGGTTGACCGCCACAGGCGATACCAGGTGCGCCAAGCCGAGCCGCTGGAAGTACTGGATAGCGACGAGCGCTGGCACACGGCGGCGCCGGCCCATGACTTGCAGCTTGATCAGCGGCTGGCGTTGATGCAGCGTGCACTGGATGAGCTGAGCAAGGTGTGTCGCGACTGCTTCCTGCTGCGCAAGCTCGATGGCCTGTCGCACCCGCAGATTGCCGAGCACCTGGGCATATCCCGCAGCATGGTGGAGAAACACATCGTCAATGCGATGAAGCACTGCCGGCTACGCATGCGCGAGTGGGAATCGTGAAGGCCGGCTTAAAGGCAAATGCAAATTCCGTCAGTCAATCACTTGATTTATGCGGGTTTCCCGACTTCTATCAAAGAAGACCGCTGCCAGGCTTGGCCATGGCAGTAGCCGGTACTGGCGCAGTATGGTCATGGAGCGTACCCATTACCCAACTGCCCAGGTCCCACCATGGCAAACAAGACCCTGCGCATCCTCATCGCCGACGCACACCCGTGCCAGCGCCTGCAGCTGGAGCGGTTGCTCAATGGGCTGGGCTATTACCGGATCGCCCCCGTGGAGAGCTTCGAGGAGCTCCAGCGCCTTGTTCAGTGCGCCTTGCAGCCTTTTCATCTGCTGCTGGGCAATATCGAACTGGCCAATCATGCCGGGGTCGACCTGGCGCGCTTCTGCCGCGTCAGCACGCAGATCCAGCACGCCCTGCTTTACCACTCCAGTCAGTTGAAAGTGCCTTCAGTACCGCAGGCCGAACGCCAGGCGGTCAGCCTGAGCCTCCCGCAGGTGCCTGATAACGAGGCGCTGGAGTCATTCATGGCGATCATCGACGCGCCGCTGGTGGTCGGCAAGTTGCCGCTGCCGGGCAGCATGCCGGCTACCGTGGCGCGGCCACGGCCGCGGGCCAACTTCGCGCACACGGTGTTCAACCGCTAGCGGCGCAGCGTGCAGGGCAACGGGGCAGCTATTTGTTATCCTCTTGCCCTTTGCCGATTTGCGGACCCCTGCCATGACTGCCATCGATACCGCTCGCCCGCCCCGGTTCAGCCGCGGCGATCACCGGACCCTGGGCCTGGCGGCACTGGGTGGCGCGCTGGAAATCTACGACTTCATCATTTTCGTGTTCTTTGCGCTGACCCTCAGCCAGCTGTTCTTCCCGCCCGAAATGCCCGAGTGGCTGCGCCTGCTGCAAAGCTTCGGCATCTTCGTCACCGGTTACCTGGCGCGGCCGCTGGGCGGCATCCTGATGGCGCACTTTGCGGACCACCTGGGGCGTAAACGTGTGTTCAGCCTTAGCATCCTGATGATGGCCCTGCCGTGCCTGCTGATCGGCGTGATGCCGACCTATGCCGACATCGGCTATGCCGCGCCGCTGATTCTGCTGGCGCTGCGTATCTTCCAGGGTGCGGCGGTGGGGGGCGAGGTGCCGAGTGCCTGGACCTTCGTTGCCGAGCACGCGCCAGCCGGCCGACGCGGTTATGCCTTGGGCTTCCTGCAGGCCGGGCTGACCTTCGGCTACCTGCTGGGGGCGCTGACCGCGACCTTGCTGGCGCAAGTATTCACACCGCAGGAGATCCTCGACTACGCCTGGCGTTACCCGTTCCTGTTGGGTGGGGTGTTTGGCGTGATTGGCGTGTGGCTACGTCGCTGGCTGAGCGAAACACCGGTGTTTCTTGCCTTGCGCGCACGTCAGGAACAGCCGGTGAAGTTCCCCCTGCGGCGGGTACTGGGCGAGCACCGCCGTGCGCTGATTCCGGCGGCGCTGCTGACTTGCGTGTTGACCTCTGCCGTGGTGGTGCTGGTGGTGATAACCCCGACGGTGATGCAGCAGCGCTTCGGCATGAGCGCCGGGCACACCTTTGCCCTGAGCAGTGTGGGCATCGTCTTCCTCAATATCGGCTGCGTACTCGCCGGCCTGCTGGTTGACCGCGTGGGCGCCTGGCGTGCGCTGATGCTTTACAGCGTGCTGCTGCCGCTGGGCATCGGCGCGTTGTACGCCAGCCTGAATGGGCAGTGGGGCATGACCTGGCTGGCCTACGCGCTGGCAGGGCTGTCCTGCGGCGTGGTGGGGGTGGTGCCGTCGGTGATGGTCGGGTTGTTCCCCGCCGAGATCCGGGTTTCGGGCATTTCCTTCACCTATAACGTGGCCTACGCACTGTGGGCCAGTACCACGCCGCTGGCATTGATCGCGCTGATGCCGTGGAGCCCGTGGGTGTGTGTCGGGTTTTGTCTGATCATGGGTATGGTGGGGCTGCTGACGGCCCTGTATTTCGGGCGCCGCGAGCCATTGACGTTTACTGCGGAGCCGATGCCGATCATGTGTGGTGACAAATGAGAGGGTAACGCTATCGAGGCGCTGAGGCAGACTTCCGGGCGGGGGTTATTGGAATAACCTATTGGCCAAATTTAACCTGGAAGGTTAATTTCTCATGGAAAAGAGAACGCCTCACTGTCCGCTGGAACGGGTAAAAGTCTTGGCTGCTGCAAGGCGCATCAGCCCTACAAGCGCTGCACTGAGAGGCGCCAAAGCGCTGGGAATGGATTATCCGGGCATGCTTGAAGTGATCTCCAGTTTGGAGCGCACTGATTTTTACAAGAGCATGACCAGCCATATGGATCATCGGGTTTGGCAGGACGTCTATCGTCCGCTTACAGCAATTGGGTACGTTTATCTGAAAGTGTCCGTGGTAGACGACGTGCTCATCGTGTCTTTCAAGGGGTTGTAACCATGAGATGTCCAATATGCGGCGGTGCGGAGCTTGCACCTGATGTTCAAGGCATGCCCTATAGCTATAAAGGAGGGGCAACCGTCATCCCTGACGTAAGTGGCGATTACTGTTCCGCATGTGGTGAATGTGTACTTAGTCACGATGAGGCCATGCGTGTCAGTAACCTGATGACGGCATTCGAGCGCCAAGTCAACGCAACTGTTGTGGATCCTTCCTTCATTGCTTCAATGCGCCGGAAGTTCGATCTCGACCAGCGTGAAGCGGGGGAAATTTTCGGTGGTGGCGTCAACGCGTTCTCCCGTTATGAAAATGGCAAGACCACACCACCCGTGGCATTGGTGAAACTGCTCAAGCTGCTGGATCGCCATCCAGAGCTCTTCGAGGAAGTGCGTACTGCCTGATTTTGGCGGTAACAAAAAGCCCCCGGCTCGTGAGAACCGGGGGCTTTTTGTTGCCGCCAGGGCAGAGGCCTTACATGTTCGGGTAGTTCGGCCCGCCAGCGCCTTCAGGGGTGACCCAGGTGATGTTCTGGGCCGGGTCCTTGATGTCGCAGGTCTTGCAGTGCACACAGTTCTGCGCGTTGATCTGGAAGCGCTTGTTGCCGTCTTCCTGGGTGACCACTTCGTACACGCCCGCCGGGCAGTAGCGCTGGGCCGGCTCGTCGTACAGCGGCAAGTTGCTGGCGATCGGGATACTCGGGTCGGTCAGCTTCAGGTGGCAGGGTTGTTCCTCTTCATGGTTGGTACTGGAGAGGAATACCGAGCTGAGCTTGTCGAAGCTCAGCTTGCCGTCCGGCTTCGGGTAGTCGATCTTTTTCGAGTCGGCAGCCAGCTTGAGGCAGGCGTAGTCCGGCTTGGTGTCGTGCAGGGTGAACGGCAGCTTGCCGCCGAACCAGTTCTGGTCGACGTAGTTGAATGCACCACCAAACAGTGGGCCGAACTTGTGCAGCGCAGGGCCGAAGTTACGGCTGGCGAACAGTTCTTCGTGCAGCCAGCTGGCCTTGAAGGCGTCAACGTAAGTGTTCAGCGCATCGCCGCCCTCGCTGCCAGCGATCAATGCGTCCGCTACTGCTTCGGCCGCGAGCATGCCCGATTTCATCGCGGTGTGGCTGCCCTTGATCTTGGAGAAGTTCAGGGTGCCCAGGTCGCAACCGATCAATGCGCCACCGTTGAACACCATCTTCGGCAGCGAGTTCAGGCCGCCTTTGCAGATGGCGCGGGCGCCATAGCTGATGCGCTTGCCGCCTTCGAGGTACTGCTTCATCACCGGGTGGTGCTTCAGGCGCTGGAATTCGTCGAACGGCGACAGGTACGGGTTGGCGTAGGACAGGTCGACGATCAGGCCGACCACCACCTGGTTGTTTTCCAGGTGATAGAGGAACGAGCCACCGGTGTTGTCCTTGGCTACCACGTCCAGCGGCCAGCCGGCGGTGTGCACCACCAGCCCCTGCTCGTGCTTGGCCGGGTCGATCTCCCAGATTTCTTTCAGGCCGATGCCGTAATGCTGGACATCGGACTCGCTGTCGAGGTTGAAGCGCTTGATCAGCTGCTTGCCGATGTGGCCACGGCAGCCTTCGGCAAACAGGGTGTACTTGGCACGCAGTTCCATGCCCGGGGTGTACAGGCCTTCCTTCGGGTTGCCTTCGCGGTCGACACCCAGGTCGCCGGTGACGATGCCGCGGACCACGCCGTTGTCGTCGAACAGCGCTTCCTGGGCGGCGAAGCCCGGGTAGATTTCCACGCCCAGGTTCTCTGCCTGCTGGGCCAGCCAGCGGCACAGGTTGCCCAGCGAGATAATGTAGTTGCCATGGTTGTGCATGGTCTTGGGCACGAACAGGTCCGGCACCTTGGTGGCGCTGCCGGCATCCTTGAGCACATAGATGTCGTCGCGCTTCACTTCGGTGTTCAGCGGTGCGCCGAGCTCTTTCCAGTCGGGGAAGAGTTCGTTCAGGGCGCGGGGTTCGAACACCGCGCCGGAGAGGATGTGGGCGCCGACTTCAGAGCCTTTTTCCACCACGCAGACGCTGATTTCGCTACCGGCTTCGGCGGCCTTCTGCTTCAGGCGGCAGGCGGCGGACAGGCCTGCCGGGCCGGCGCCGACGATGACCACGTCGAATTCCATGTATTCGCGTTCCACTGGTTCTCTCCTACTCATCAAGGCTCGTGCTGTTGCTTTGTCTTATGGGTGTTTGCGCGCAGTAGCTCATCACGGGAGCGAAACTGTAGCTGCGCAAATGACGGACTACACCGTTTTGTCTTGGCCGCGCATTATATCTACACCACTTGGCGGGTCCAATACAAACGTTTGTTTGAATTTGCCGCAGGCCAGTAAAATCAAAGGAACACGGCTGGAGGGTGACCGATTTGCCGTATTGACCGGATGGGGTGTTACGGTCAAGATACGAGCGGTTTTACGTTCGCCGTAGGCTTGCAGCCGGGCGCAGGTACACCTCTAAAGACCAGGTGTGGAGCAGGGTTTTGCGGCCTTGGGCCGGTTTGTAGTGGAGTTTACACGCCACGACAGAAAATGACCCGTGAGTATTTGTCGCAAGAGTCCGGACAAGACTGTTCGGTCACAGTGAAGATACTGGCTCCCGGTACGTTTTTAGAGGTGCCCTTGTACCCACGCGCATCGCCGGGCTCAGCCCCAGGCGACTATCTATTCACCGGAGAGTAACGAGGAATCCATGAAGGTTCTTGTAGCTGTCAAACGAGTGGTCGACTACAACGTCAAGGTTCGCGTCAAGGCGGACAACTCCGGCGTCGACCTTGCTAACGTCAAGATGTCCATGAACCCCTTCTGCGAAATCGCCGTGGAAGAGGCCGTACGCTTGAAGGAAAAAGGCGTTGCGACCGAGATCGTCGTCGTTTCCGTCGGCCCGACCACTGCCCAGGAGCAACTGCGTACCGCCCTGGCCCTGGGTGCCGACCGTGCCATCCTGGTAGAAGCCGCTGACGAGCTGAACTCCCTGGCGGTGGCCAAGGCGCTGAAAGCCGTTGTCGACAAAGAGCAGCCGCAGCTGGTCATCCTTGGCAAGCAGGCCATCGACAGCGACAACAACCAGACTGGCCAGATGCTGGCTGCGCTGACCGGCTACGCCCAGGGCACCTTCGCCTCCAAGGTGGAAGTCGCCGGCGACAAGCTGAACGTCACCCGTGAAATCGATGGCGGCCTGCAGACCGTATCGCTGAACCTGCCAGCCATCGTCACCACCGACCTGCGCCTGAACGAGCCACGCTATGCGTCGCTGCCGAACATCATGAAGGCCAAGAAGAAGCCGCTGGAGACCGTTACTCCAGACGCGCTGGGCGTTTCCCTCGCCTCCACCAACAAAACCCTGAAAGTTGAAGCGCCGGCTGCCCGCAGCGCTGGCATCAAGGTCAAGTCGGTGGCCGAACTGGTCGAGAAGCTGAAGAACGAAGCGAAGGTAATCTAAATGACTATCCTGGTTGTCGCTGAATACGAAGCCGGCGCCGTTGCCCCGGCCACCCTGAACACTGTCGCCGCAGCCGCCAAGATCGGTGGTGATGTGCACGTGCTGGTCGCAGGCCAGAACGTCGGTGGCGTTGCTGAATCCGCTGCCAAGATCGCTGGTGTGGCCAAGGTCCTGGTTGCCGATAACGCCGCCTACGCCCACGCCTTGCCGGAAAACGTCGCGCCGCTGATCGTCGAGCTGGCCAAGGGTTACAGCCACGTGCTGGCCCCGGCCACCACCAACGGCAAGAACATCCTGCCGCGCGTTGCCGCGCTGCTGGACGTGGACCAGATCTCCGAGATCATCTCGGTCGAGTCCGCCGACACCTTCAAGCGCCCGATCTATGCCGGTAACGCCATTGCCACCGTGCAATCGAGCGCTTCGATCAAGGTCATCACCGTGCGTACCACCGGCTTCGACCCAGTCGCTGCCGAAGGTGGCTCGGCTGCTGTTGAAGCGGTGAGTGCCGCGCACAACGCCGGTATCTCGGCCTTTGTCGGTGAAGAGCTGGCCAAGTCCGACCGCCCAGAGCTGACCGCTGCCAAGATCGTCGTTTCCGGCGGCCGCGGCATGGGCAACGGTGACAACTTCAAGCATCTGTACAGCCTGGCCGACAAGCTCGGTGCTGCTGTCGGTGCCTCACGCGCTGCGGTCGACGCCGGCTTCGTGCCGAACGACATGCAGGTCGGCCAGACCGGCAAGATCGTTGCGCCACAGCTGTACATCGCCGTCGGTATCTCCGGCGCGATCCAGCACCTGGCCGGCATGAAAGACTCCAAAGTGATCGTTGCGATCAACAAGGACGAAGAAGCGCCGATCTTCCAGGTGGCCGACTACGGCCTGGTCGCTGACCTGTTCGAAGCGGTTCCGGAGCTGGAAAAGCTGGTCTGATCCGCCTGCTTCACTTATAAAGAACCCGGCCCTCGCATTGAGGGTCGGGTTTTTTTATGGGTTGAGGAGTGAGGGATGACGTTGCGCGGAACGGGCAGGGTGCTGGCATGCATGGTGGCGTTGGCTTCGCCGCTGGCCATGGCGGCAGGCAAGTGCGAGCGCCTGGTGGCAACCGGCAGCCCTGATGCGCCGCCTTATTCGTGGCAGGACCCGAAAGACCCGAAACACCTGATAGGCGCCAACGTCGACCTTCTGCGCCAGGTGGCTGGCGAGCTGGGGGTGAAGGTGGAGGTGCTGAGTGCAGGCCGTCGCGACCAGGCCCTGGAGGAAGTGCGCAGCGGGCGTATGGACCTGCTGCTCGATACGCCGATGCAGGTGGAGCAACTGACCGCGCTGGACTACATCCACCCACCCCTTCAACTCAACGAATACCTGGTGTGGACACGCCACGATGCCACGCTGACCTTCGATGGCCCGGCGGACCTGGCACAGTACCAGGGTAGCTTGTCCGAACGCGCGCGCCTGACCCCGGCCTTTACCGCGTTTGCCAAGGCCCAGCTGAAGCTGGTGCCGGCGCAGAACCTGACCCAGGCGTTCCAGAAACTGGTGCTTGGCCAGGTGGACTATGTGCTCGCTGGTCGCTATTCGGGCATGGCCATGGCCCAGAGCCTGGGCATGAACAATGACCTGGTCGCCCGCGGCCTGCCGGTGGACCGGCCAGGCCTGTACTTGGCCCTGTCGCACAACTCGGCATGCAATGACAGCTGGTTGCGTGGGCAATTGGCAAAAAAACTGACAGAATTGCCGATCTCCGGTGCGTCCGAGGCGGTCCTGCAACGTAATGTCGAGCGCTGGAAAGCGCAGTTGCAGGTGCCAGCGGACGCCCCCAAACACTAGGAAGATTGCGTGAGAACCCAACCACTAATCCTTGCCTTGGCCGTGCTCGGCCTGGCTGGCTGCGCCAATGATCCGGCCCCTGACGAGCAGATGCGCATTTCCGAGCAGGCACTGGAGCAGGCCAGGGCCGTAGGTGCCACCGAGCAGGTCGAAACGCTGCAGATGGCTGAAGACAAGCTGGCCCGGGCCAAGGCCAACATGCTGACCCAGGACTACCGTGATGCGCGCATGCGCGCCGAGCAGGCCGAACTTGATGCCCGCCTGGCCGAGGCCCAGGTGCTGAACCAGAAAAGCGAAGAGCAACTGCAACTGCTGCAGTCGCGGGTCAAGCGCTTGCGCAAGCAACTGGAGGTGCAGCCATGATGCGCCGTACCCCATTGGCCGCGCTGGTGTTGCTGGCGCTGGCAGCAGGCTTGCAAGGTTGTGCCAGCCAGCGCAGCTCTGCTGCGCTGGATGAAGCCAGTGCCACCTTCGCCAAGGTCAAGGATGATTCCGATGTGCTGCGCAGTGCGCCACGTGACGTGATCCGTGCAGGTGAGTCGCTGGCCCGTGCCGAGCGCCTGTCCAGCTATATCGGCACCGGTTCCGATGTGCGTCATTACGCTTACCTTAGCCAGCGCTACAGTGAAATTGCCAGTGAGCATGCCAAGCTGGCGCTGAACCAGGAGCGCCAGGCCAAGCTTGACCTCGAGCGTCAGCGCCTGCAGTTGGCGTTGCGCGAGGCCAAGCTGGCCAGCGTGCAGCAGCAGGGCAAGTGGGTCGAGTCGCAGATCGCTGCGCTGGCTTCGGAGCAGACTGATCGTGGCCTGGTGATGACCCTGGGTGACGTGCTGTTTGATACTGGCCGTGCCGAGCTGAAGAATTCGGCCAGCCGTACCGTGCTCAAGCTTGTGCAGTTCCTTCAGCTCAACCCGCGGCGGGTAGTGCGTATCGAGGGCTATACCGACAGCACTGGCGCGTCCGAGGACAACCTGAAACTGTCCCGCGACCGGGCGCAGGCCGTGGCCGACATGCTGGTGGACCTTGGTATCGACGAAAAGCGCCTGCAGGTCGAGGGCTATGGCGACCAGTACCCGATCGAGGCCAACGCCTCTGAGCGGGGCAGGGCGCAGAACCGCCGCGTGGAGATCGTGTTCTCCGACGACAAGGGCAGGCTCGCGCCTGCGCGCTGATCGCTGGCGTGCGGAGGACGGCACCGGCTTTGCCGGTGTTCGCGGCTAAAGCCGCTCCCACAGGGTAGTGTCAAGCCCAAGACATGTGCAGAACCTGTAGGAGCGGCCTTGTGCCGCGAAAGGGCCGCCATGCGGCCCCGCTTTTTGTCGGCTTAGTCGTTTCGATAGCTATCACGCTATTGTATTGTCGACTATGTTGCATACTGTCCCAGTACACTTTGCAACTGTTACGGTATCCTCTACCGTCACTGAGCCGTATAAGAACAACGAGCCGCCGCCATGACCAACCTGCTGCTGTACCAGCGTATCGCCCAGCAACTGGCCGATGACATCCGTCGCGGTGTCTACCAGCCAGGCGAGCGGGTACCCTCCGTGCGCAAGATGAGTGCCCAGCTCAATGTCAGCCATGCCACGGTGCTGCAGGCCTATGCCAACCTCGAAGACCAAGGGTTGATCCGCGCGCGGCCACAATCTGGCTACTACGTGCACCAGACGCCGGCCCTGACCGCGCAAACCCCGGACATTGCCCGGGTGGAGCGCCCAGGCCTGGTCACCCGTGCCAGCATCATCCAGCAAGTGCTGACCGAGGCGCGCCGTGATGGCGTGTTCCCGTTCGGCGCCGCGGTGCCGCATGTCGACTACCTGCCAGTGCGTGCCCTGCATCAGCAAATTGCCAAGGTCACCCGCTTTCACAGCCCGCGTGCCTTCAGCTACATGTTCAGCCCCGGTTTCGAGCCACTGCGCCGGCAGATCGCCATTCGCATGCGCGATGCCGGCGTGCTGGTCGACCCGCGTGAAGTGATCGTGACCCATGGCTGCGTCGATGCCCTGCAAATGTCCCTGCGCGTGTTGACCCGCCCGGGCGATCTGATCGCTGCCGAGTCGCCGACCTATTACGGGTTGCTGCAACTGGCCGATTTGCTCGGCCTGAAAGTGATCGAAATCCCCAGCGATCCATCCACGGGTATCAGCCTTGAAGCCTTGCAGCTGGCGGCTAACCAGTGGTCGATCAAGGCCTTGGTACTGACGGCGCGCCTGAGCAATCCGCTGGGTGGCACGGTCCCTGAGGAGCGGCAAAAGCAATTGCTGCGCCTGGCGTCAGACTTCGATATTCAGATTATCGAGGACGACATCTATGGCGAGTTGATGTTCGAGCAAGGCAAGACCAAAGCGCTGAAGGCATTCGACCGCCTGGACCGGGTGATCTACTGTTCAAGCTTCTCCAAGACCCTGTCCCCCGGTGTGCGCGTTGGCTGGATGATCGCCGGGCGCTATCAGGACGAAATTCAGCGCCTGCAGACCTTCACCACCCATTCGGCCTGTAGCGTGACGCAGATGGGGGTGGCGGCCTATCTGGAAAATGGCGGTTACGACCGGCACCTGCGCTACATCCGCCAGGAGTATCGCAAGAACCTCAGTGCCTACCAGTTGGCGGTGCAGCAGCACTTCCCCGAGGGTACCCAGATGACCCGGCCCACGGGCGGTTTCATCCTCTGGATAAGCCTGCCGGGGCGGGTCAATACCCAGGAGCTGCATGTGCGGGCGCTGGAGCAAGGCATCAGTATCGCGCCGGGGTTAATATTCAGTAACACGGAACAGTTCAACCACTGCATCCGCCTTAATTGTGGCATCCCGTGGAACAAAGAGGCCGAGCGGGCAGTGATTACGCTGGGTTTGCTGGCTCAGCAGTTGTGCAGGGAGCCTGCGCTCACACTTTTGTAAGGCTTGCCAGCCGCCCGTGGAACATGGAGCATACGCACCTTTCTTGCCAGTCTGTCCATTTGCCATGAAAGCTTTGCGCCGTTTTGCCTTGATCTTGTGCCTTGCACCGCTCTGCTACCCGGGCAGTCCAGCCTTGGCTGCGCAGCCGGCAAGCCAGGCGCAGGCAGCCCAGGGCAAAAATGTGCAAAAAAAGGCGCCAGGCAAGCCTGCGCAGAAGCAGGTGGTGAAAAAGGCTGGCAGCAAGAACAAGGCGCACAAGCCGGTCAGCAAAGCGGTCGCCAAACCATTGCCCAAGGCAAAGCTGGACCTCAGCCTGCCTGTCGATATGGTCGACAATCTGGAGCCGAATGTGGGTACCCCGTCGCCCATCCAGCGGCGCAAACCTTTGCTGCCGCCCATGTTTACCGAAAAGCCGGAAACCAGCGACAGCCCGTTCCAGCTCAATGGCCGGTTGATCAATAACGAAATGCAGCTGCAGTTGCGTAATGACAGCCGTCATGACGTGGAAGGGGCAGCCATCGATTTCGAGTATCGCCAGTAGCCGGGAACTGACTGCCGGGTCACGGCAAATTTCATCGTGCCAGTAATTTCAAACGCCTGTTTGAGCGGTTACTATCCAGGGACGTTCGTCCCGTTTTGTTCCAGGGAGTCCTGATTTTGGTGAATGACCATGAATTGCCGTGAGGGCTGTGGTGCCTGCTGCATCGCCCCGTCCATCACTTCTGCGATGCCGCGCATGCCCAATGGCAAGCCGGCTGGCGAGCGCTGCCTGCACCTGACGGCTGCCAACCTCTGCGACCTGTTCGGCAAGCCCGAGCGGCCGGCGGTATGTGGCGGCTTCAAGGCGGATGTCGAGGTGTGCGGCAGTGATCGTGACGAGGCAATCAGGATTCTTGGCTGGTGGGAGCAGATGACGGCGGCGTGACAGGCTGGATCTTCGACAACAAGGATAAACATATGAGATCGTTCAAGCGTATTGCACTGCTGTGTGGCGTGGGTGTTCTGCTGTCGCCTGCGGCCTGGGCCGAGAACTGGCAGGTGGCCAAGGACGAGGAGGGGATCAAGGTATCCCTCAGCGAAGTGGCGGGCTCCAAGTACAAGGCTTATCAGGGTGTCACCGTGATCAAGGCGCCGCTGGCCAAGGTGCAGGCGTTGCAGGAAGACGTGGTCGGCGCCTGCGCATGGATTCACGAGTGCAAGTCGCAGAAGCTGCTCAAGCATGAGGGTGACCAGAGCTGGACCTACACCCAGTTCAATACGCCATGGCCGGTGACGCCGCGGGATTCGATTCTGCATGTGACCACTGTCAAGGCAGCGGACGGCAGCCTGGTGCGGAACCTGAAGGAAGAGCCGACCTATCTACCGGAAGAGAAGGGCTTTGTGCGGGTAGCCAAGGTTGAGGGCTTCTGGAAGCTGGTGCCCAAGGGCGACAGCACGGAAGTGACCTACCAGGTGCACACCGAGCCGGGTGGTAGCGTGCCGGCGATGGTGGCCAACAAGTTCGTGGTGGATGCGCCGTTCAATACCCTGAAAGGGCTGCGCGAACGGGCTGAGAAAAACTGAGGTTTAACGCGGGGCTCCCGCAAGGGTCGAGCTGCGGCCATCAGGACCTGGAATAAAAAAGGCTGCCCGAGGGCAGCCTTTTTGCGTTCGGCTAAAAAGCTTACTTGCGGTCTTTCAGTGCAGTGATGTCGCGTTTTTGCTCGCCGGTGTACAGCTGGCGCGGACGGCCGATCTTGTACGGGCTGGAGAGCATTTCTTTCCAGTGCGAGATCCAGCCCACGGTACGTGCCAGGGCGAAGATCACGGTGAACATGCTGGTCGGAATGCCGATTGCCTTGAGGATGATCCCCGAGTAGAAGTCGACGTTCGGGTACAGCGAGCGTTCGATGAAGTACGGATCGGTCAGGGCGATCTCTTCGAGGCGCATGGCCAGTTCCAGCTGCGGGTCGTTCTTTATGCCCAGCTCGCGCAGGACTTCGTCGCAGGTCTGCTTCATCACGGTGGCACGCGGGTCGCGGTTCTTGTACACGCGGTGACCGAAGCCCATCAGCTTGAACGGGTCGTTCTTGTCCTTGGCCTTGGCGATGAACGTGTCGATGTTCGAGACATCGCCGATTTCATCGAGCATGGTCAGGACGGCTTCGTTCGCACCGCCGTGGGCCGGGCCCCACAGTGCGGCGATACCGGCGGCGATACAGGCGAACGGGTTGGCACCCGACGAGCCGGCCAGGCGGACGGTGGAGGTGGAGGCGTTCTGCTCGTGGTCGGCGTGGAGGATGAAGATCCGGTCCATTGCCTTGGCCAGCACCGGGCTGATCGGTTTGATCTCGCACGGGGTGTTGAACATCATGTGCAGGAAGTTTTCCGCGTACGACAGGTCGTTGCGCGGGTACATCATTGGCTGGCCCATGGAGTACTTGTAAACCATCGCGGCCAGGGTCGGCATCTTGGCGACCAAGCGCACCGCGGAAATTTCGCGGTGTTGCGGGTTATTGATGTCCAGGGAGTCGTGATAGAACGCCGACAGGGCGCCGACCACGCCACACATCACCGCCATCGGGTGAGCGTCGCGGCGGAAGCCGTTGAAGAAGGACTTCAGCTGCTCGTGAACCATGGTGTGGTTCTTGACGGTGCTGACGAACTGGGCCTTCTGCTCGGCATTCGGCAGTTCGCCGTTGAGCAGCAGGTAGCAGGTTTCGAGGTAGTCGGATTGCTCGGCGAGTTGCTCGATCGGGTAGCCGCGGTGCAGCAGGATACCTTTGTCGCCGTCAATGTAGGTGATCTTCGACTCGCACGAGGCAGTCGCCATGAAACCAGGGTCGAAGGTGAAGTGACCAGTGGCCCCCAACCCGCGGACGTCGATTACATCAGGACCAACGGTGCCGGTTAAAATGGGCAGCTCGACGGGGGCAGCGCCCTCGATGACCAACTGCGCTTTTTTGTCAGCCATGTGGCCTCCTATTAATGCTTGAAATCATCAGACAGACCCCCCACGCAGGGCCCGCACCACTATAGAGGGATAAATCCAGATGTCAATTTGCCTAAAGGCTTGTTGAAACAGGCATTCAAGCCTGATTTTTCCCGAAATTCTCGCCCATTTACGCCTTTTGTTCGTTAAAGGCAATGCGCTATTTGGGCTACCCCGTCACGTTGTCATAAGCAGCCTAACTGTCTATACTCGGCACCCGACCGCCAGGGGCTTGCAAGCCCGAACTGCTGGGGGTCGCCGTTCCCTGGGTGGTGGGTACCTGACCAGTACACTTACCAACAACTTTGCCCTGATTCGCTAGGGGCTCTTCAGTGTGAAAAAAGCCGTGAAAAGCCAACGACCTGTAAACCTAGACCTAAGGACCATCAAGCTCCCTGTCACTGCGTACACGTCCATCTTGCACCGTATCTCCGGCGTCATCCTGTTCATCGGCCTTGCCATCATGCTTTATGCACTGGGCAAATCGCTGGGTTCCGAGGAAGGCTTCGGTGAGGTGAAGGCGTGTCTGACCAGCCCGCTGGCCAAATTCGTGACCTGGGGTCTGCTGTCTGCCCTGCTTTATCACCTCGTGGCAGGTGTTCGTCACCTGATCATGGACATGGGTATCGGTGAGACGCTGGAAGGCGGCAAGCTGGGCTCGAAAATCGTGATCGTCATCTCCGTGGTGCTGATCGTTCTGGTGGGAGTTTGGGTATGGTAACCAATGTCACGAACCTGTCGCGTTCGGGCCTCTATGACTGGATGGCGCAGCGCGTTTCTGCGGTCGTTCTCGCGGCTTACTTCCTCTTCCTGATCGGCTACGTGATCGCCCACCCAGGCATCGACTACACCCAGTGGCATGGTCTGTTCTCCAACAACGCGATGCGGATCTTCAGTCTGCTGGCCCTCGTTGCCCTGGGCGCTCACGCCTGGGTCGGCATGTGGACCATTGCAACCGACTACCTGACGCCTATGTCGTTCGGCAAGTCGGCAACTGCGATTCGTTTCCTGTTCCAGGCGGTATGCGGCGTTGCGATGTTCGCTTACTTCGTCTGGGGTGTGCAGATTCTCTGGGGTATCTGATCCATGGCTAGCATTCCAACCATTTCCTTCGACGCCATCATCATCGGTGGCGGCGGCGCCGGCATGCGTGCTGCGCTGCAACTGGCTCAAGGCGGCCACAAGACTGCCGTAGTCACCAAGGTCTTCCCGACCCGCTCGCACACTGTATCCGCCCAGGGCGGCATCACCTGCGCCATCGCTTCGGCCGACCCGAACGACGACTGGCGCTGGCACATGTACGATACCGTCAAGGGTTCCGACTACATCGGTGACCAGGACGCTATCGAATACATGTGTCAGGAAGGCCCGGCTGCGGTCTTCGAGCTGGACCACATGGGCCTGCCGTTCTCGCGGACCGAAACCGGCCGCATCTACCAGCGTCCGTTCGGTGGTCAGTCCAAGGACTTCGGTAAAGGTGGCCAGGCCGCCCGTACCTGTGCCGCTTCCGACCGTACCGGTCACGCGCTGCTGCACACCTTGTACCAGGGCAACCTGAAAGCCGGTACCACCTTCCTCAACGAGTACTATGCCGTTGACCTGGTGAAGAACCAGGAAGGCGCCTTTGTCGGTGTGATCGCGATCTGCATCGAAACCGGCGAAACCATGTACATCAAGTCCAAGGCCACCGTTCTGGCGACTGGCGGTGCGGGCCGTATCTACGCCTCCACCACCAACGCCCTGATCAATACCGGCGACGGTATCGGCATGGCCCTGCGTGCCGGTGTACCGGTGCAGGACATCGAGATGTGGCAGTTCCACCCGACCGGCATCGCTGGCGCCGGTGTACTGGTCACCGAGGGTTGCCGCGGTGAAGGTGGTTACCTGATCAACGCCCACGGCGAGCGCTTCATGGAGCGTTACGCGCCGAACGCGAAAGACCTGGCCGGCCGCGACGTGGTTGCCCGTTCCATGGTCAAGGAAATCATCGCCGGCAACGGCGTGGGCCCGAACAAGGACCACGTACTGCTGAAGCTGGACCACCTGGGCGAGGAAGTGCTGCACAGCCGCCTGCCAGGTATCTGCGAACTGTCCAAGACCTTCGCCCACGTCGACCCGGTCGTCGCGCCGGTGCCGGTCGTTCCGACCTGCCACTACATGATGGGCGGCGTTGCCACCAACATTCATGGCCAGGCGATCACCATGGACGAAGAAGGCAAGGATCACATCATCCCTGGCCTGTTCGCCGTAGGTGAAGTGGCGTGCGTATCGGTTCACGGTGCCAACCGCCTGGGCGGCAACTCGCTGCTCGACCTGGTGGTGTTCGGCCGTGCTGCCGGCCTGCACCTGGAGAAGGCGCTGAGCGACGGCATCGAGCATCTCGACGCCAGCGACACCGACATCGAAGTTGCCCTGAACCGCCTGAACAAGCTCAACGAGCGCTCCACTGGCGAAGACGTTGCCAGCCTCAAGCGCGAGCTGCAGAGCTGCATGCAGAACTACTTCGGTGTATTCCGTACCGGCGAGTACATGCTCAAGGGTATCGAGCAACTGGCCGGCCTGCGTGACCGCATCGCCAACGTCAAGATCAACGACAAGTCCCAGGCCTTCAACACCGCGCGTATCGAAGCGCTGGAGCTGCAGAACCTGTTGGAAGTCGCCGAAGCTACCGCCATCGCGGCCGAAGCCCGTAAAGAGTCCCGCGGCGCTCACGCCCGTGAAGACTTCGAAGACCGTGACGACGAAAACTGGCTGTGCCACACCCTGTACTACCCGGGTGAGAAGCGCGTTGCCAAGCGCGGCGTCAACTTTGCGCCGAAGACCGTTCCGGCCTTCGAGCCAAAAATCCGGACTTACTAAGGGTGGCTGCTATGTTGAAAGTCGAAGTTTATCGTTACAACCCCGACACCGACTCGGCGCCCAAGATGGAGTCGTTCGACGTCGATACCGGCGGCAAGGACCTGATGGTTCTGGATGTATTGGCGCTGATCAAGGAAAAGGACGAGGGTTTCTCGTACCGTCGCTCCTGCCGTGAAGGCGTGTGCGGTTCCGATGGCATGAACATGAACGGCAAGAACGGCCTGGCCTGCATCACCCCGCTGTCGGGCGTGGTCAAGGGCAACAAGCTGGTTCTGCGCCCGCTGCCGGGTCTGCCGGTCATTCGTGACCTGGTCGTCGACATGAGCATCTTCTACAAGCAGTACGAGAAGGTGAAACCATTCCTGCAGAACGACACGCCGGCCCCGGCCATCGAGCGTCTGCAGTCGCCTGAAGAGCGTGACAAGCTGGACGGTCTGTACGAGTGCATCCTGTGCGCTTGCTGCTCGACTTCCTGCCCGTCGTTCTGGTGGAACCCGGACAAGTTCCTGGGCCCCGCCGCACTGCTGCAGGCCTACCGCTTCCTGGCCGACAGCCGTGACACCAAGACTCAGGAGCGCCTGGCGTCCCTGGATGACCCGTTCAGCGTATTCCGCTGCCGCGGGATCATGAACTGCGTAAACGTTTGCCCGAAAGGTCTGAACCCGACCAAGGCAATCGGTCACGTACGTAACATGCTGCTGCAAAGCGGCACCTGATACAACGTGTTGTACCTGCAGTATGCCGAGGTGCGGGTGTGAGCCCGCACTGAGGTAAAACCCGAACAAGGGCCCACAAAGCCCGCGTTCATACCTATGAAGATATGAGACCAGCAGGGGCTTTCCGGGCTGGTACCCGGAAAATCAGCAGGATCCAAGTGGCGTGGTTCAGTCGCTTTATTCGGACTTTTCCAGGTTTGCTGTGGCTCTTGTCGATCAGTCCCCTAATCGAGGGTGACCAAGCATGCAAGAAAGCGTGATGCAGCGCATGTGGGATAGCGCCCACCTTTCAGGTGGTAACGCTGCATATGTGGAAGAGCTCTACGAACTCTACCTGCACGACCCTAACGCTGTGCCAGAAGAGTGGCGCACTTACTTCCAGAAGTTGCCAGCCGACGGCAGCACCGCTACTGATGTATCGCACTCGACAATCCGCGACCATTTCGTACTGCTGGCAAAGAACCAGCGCCGCGCCCAACCGGTGTCCGCCGGGAGCGTGAGCAGTGAACACGAGAAGAAGCAGGTTGAAGTTCTGCGACTGATCCAGGCCTATCGTATGCGCGGCCATCAGGCTGCCAAGCTTGACCCGTTGGGGTTGTGGCAGCGTCCAGCGCCCGTAGACCTGTCGATCAATCACTACGGCTTGACCAATGCCGATCTTGATACGACCTTCCGTGCCGGCGACCTGTTCATCGGCAAAGAGGAGGCGAGCCTACGCGACATCTTCGATGCACTCCAGAAGACATATTGTCGCACCATTGGCGCCGAATTCACCCACATCGTCGATTCCGAGCAGCGCAGCTGGTTCCAGCAGCGTCTGGAAAGCGTGCGCGGTCGTCCGGAGTTTTCCGCTGACGTGCAGGCTCACCTGCTCGAGCGCGTGACCGCCGGTGAGGGCCTGGAAAAGTACCTGGGCACCAAGTACCCGGGCACCAAGCGTTTCGGCCTTGAAGGCGGCGAGAGCCTGATTCCGATGCTGGATGAAATGATCCAGCGTTCCGGCTCTTACGGCGCCAAGGAGGTCGTGATCGGCATGGCCCACCGTGGCCGCCTGAACGTGCTGGTGAACACCTTCGGCAAGAACCCGCGCGAGCTGTTCGACGAGTTCGAAGGCAAGAAGATGAACGAGCTGGGCTCCGGTGACGTGAAGTATCACCAGGGCTTCTCCTCGAACGTGATGACCCCGGGTGGCGAAGTGCACCTGGCCATGGCGTTCAACCCGTCCCACCTGGAAATCGTTTCGCCGGTGGTCGAGGGTTCGGTGCGCGCCCGTCAGGACCGCCGCAACGACACCGTTGGCGACAAGGTGGTGCCGATCTCGATCCACGGCGACGCAGCATTCGCCGGCCAGGGCGTGGTCATGGAAACCTTCCAGATGTCGCAGACCCGCGGTTTCAAGACCGGCGGTACCGTGCACATCGTGATCAATAACCAGGTTGGTTTCACCATCAGCAACCCGCTGGACGCGCGCTCCACCGAGTACGCCACCGACGTTGCCAAGATGATCCAGGCGCCGATCCTGCACGTGAACGGCGATGACCCGGAAGCAGTGCTGTTCGTCACCCAGCTGGCCATCGACTACCGCATGCAGTTCAAGCGTGACGTGGTCATCGACCTGGTCTGCTACCGTCGCCGTGGCCACAATGAGGCTGACGAGCCTAACGGCACCCAGCCGCTGATGTACCAGCAAATCAGCAAGCAGCGCACTACCCGTGAGCTGTATGCCGAGCAGCTGATCCAGGCCGGTCGCATCGACGCCGAGCGCGCTCAGGCCAAGATCGACGAGTACCGCAACGCGCTGGACAATGGCCTGCACGTGGTGAAGAGCCTGGTCAAGGAGCCGAACCGCGAGCTGTTCGTCGACTGGCGTCCGTACCTGGGCCATGCCTGGACCGCGCGTCACGACACCCGCTTCGACCTCAAGACCCTGCAGGATCTGTCGGCCAAGCTGCTTGAGCTGCCGGAAGGTTTCGTGGTCCAGCGTCAGGTGTCGAAGATCTACGAAGACCGTCAGAAGATGCAGGCCGGTGGCTTGCCGATCAACTGGGGTTATGCAGAGACCATGGCTTACGCCACCCTGCAGTTCGAAGGTCACCCGATCCGCATGACCGGCCAGGACATCGGCCGTGGCACCTTCTCGCACCGTCACGCGGTGCTGCACAACCAGAAGGACGCCAGCACCTACATTCCGTTGCAGAACCTGTTCCCAGGCCAGCCACGTTTCGATCTGTACGATTCGTTCCTGTCCGAGGAGGCGGTACTGGCCTTCGAATACGGCTACTCCACCACCATGCCGAACGCGCTGGTGATCTGGGAAGCCCAGTTCGGCGACTTCGCCAACGGTGCGCAAGTGGTGATCGACCAGTTCATCACCAGCGGTGAGCACAAGTGGGGCCGCCTGTGCGGTCTGACCATGCTGCTGCCACACGGTTACGAAGGGCAGGGCCCGGAGCACTCCTCCGCGCGTCTGGAGCGTTACCTGCAGCTGTGCGCCGAGCACAACATCCAGGTCTGCGTACCGACCACTCCGGCACAGATCTACCACCTGCTGCGTCGCCAGGTCATCCGCCCGCTGCGCAAGCCGCTGGTAGTCCTGACGCCGAAGTCGCTGCTGCGCCACAAGCTGGCCATCTCGACCTTGGAAGAACTGGCAGAAGGCTCGTTCCAGACCGTGATCCCGGAAATCGACGCAATCGATCCGGCCAAGGTCGAGCGCCTGGTGCTGTGCAGCGGCAAGGTTTACTACGACCTGCTGGAAAAACGCCGTGCCGAAGGCCGCGAAGACATCGCCATCCTGCGTCTCGAGCAGCTGTACCCGTTCCCGGAAGACGACCTGGTCGAAATCCTGGCGCAATACAGCAACCTCAAGCACGCCGTATGGTGCCAGGAAGAGCCGATGAACCAGGGCGCCTGGTACAGCAGCCAGCACCACATGCGCCGTATCCTGGGCCGCCACAACAAGGCACTGGTCCTGGAATACGCCGGTCGCGACGCGTCTGCCGCACCAGCCTGTGGTTACGCTTCGAAGCACGCCGAACAGCAGGAAAAACTGCTGCAAGACGCCTTCACTGTCTAACGCCTTCGCGCACCTGAAACCGAATTTAAGGAAACACAGATAATGGCTATCGAGATCAAAGCCCCAACCTTCCCGGAATCGGTTGCCGATGGCACCGTTGCCACCTGGCACAAGAAGCCGGGCGACGCCGTCAAGCGTGACGAGCTGATCGTCGACATCGAGACCGACAAGGTTGTCCTGGAAGTACTGGCTACCGCCGATGGCGTGCTGGGCGACATCGTCAAGGGCGAGGGCGACACCGTCCTGTCCGACGAACTGCTGGGCTCGATCGTTGAAGGCGGTGCTGCCGCGGCTCCTGCCGCCGCAGCCGCTCCTGCTGCTGCTCCGGCTGCCGCTGCTGTCGCTGCTGGCGAAGATGACCCGGTTGCTGCCCCGGCCGCCCGCAAGCTGGCTGAAGAAAACGGCATTGACCTGGCTGCCGTTGCCGGTACCGGTAAAGGCGGTCGCGTCACCAAGGAAGACGTGGTTGCTGCTGTTGCCAACAAGAAGTCGGCACCTGCCGCTGCCCCGGCTGCCAAGCCTGCCGCTGCTGCTGCCCCGGTTGTCGTCGCTGCTGGCGACCGCACCGAGAAGCGCGTGCCGATGACCCGCCTGCGTGCCAAGATCGCCGAGCGTCTGGTCGAAGCCCAGTCCAACATGGCGATGCTGACCACCTTCAACGAAGTGGACATGACCGAAGTCATGGCCCTGCGTTCGAAGTACAAGGACCTGTTCGAGAAGACCCACAATGGCGTGCGCCTGGGCTTCATGTCGTTCTTCGTCAAGGCCGCTACCGAAGCCCTGAAACGCTTCCCGGCGGTCAACGCCTCGATCGACGGCAACGACATCGTCTACCACGGCTTCGCCGACGTCGGCGTTGCCGTGTCCAGCGACCGTGGCCTGGTGGTACCGGTACTGCGTAACGCCGAATCGATGAGCCTGGCTGAAATCGAGAACGGCATCGCCACCTTCGGCAAGAAGGCCCGTGACGGCAAACTGTCCATCGAAGAGATGACCGGTGGCACCTTCACCATCACCAACGGTGGTACCTTCGGTTCGATGATGTCGACCCCGATCGTCAACCCGCCGCAGGCCGCCATTCTCGGCATGCACAACATCATCCAGCGCCCGATGGCCATCAATGGCCAGGTCGTGATTCGCCCGATGATGTACCTGGCGCTGTCGTACGATCACCGCCTGATCGACGGCAAGGAAGCGGTAACCTTCCTGGTCACTATCAAGAACCTGCTGGAAGATCCGTCCCGCCTGCTGCTGGACATCTAACCCTCTGGCTGCGTACCGTGCCGGCCCTGGCTTCGCGAGAAGCCATGCCGCGCGGTTCGCGGCTTGTAGCTAGTTGCTGATAAGGAATCTTTTATGACCCAGAAATTCGACGTAGTGGTGATTGGTGCAGGTCCTGGCGGCTATGTTGCTGCTATCAAGGCTGCCCAACTTGGTCTGAAGACTGCCTGTATCGAGAAATACACTGACGCCGAGGGCAAGCTGGCCCTGGGCGGTACCTGCCTGAACGTAGGTTGCATTCCTTCCAAGGCGCTGCTGGACAGCTCCTGGAAGTACAAGGAAGCCAAAGAGAGCTTCAACGTCCACGGTATCTCCACTGGCGAAGTGAAGATGGACGTTGCTGCGATGGTTGGCCGCAAGGCTGGCATCGTCAAGAACCTGACCGGTGGCGTTGCCACCCTGTTCAAGGCCAACGGCGTTACTTCGATCCAGGGCCACGGCAAGCTGCTGGCTGGCAAGAAAGTCGAAGTCACCAAGGCTGACGGCACCACCGAAGTCATCGAAGCCGACAACGTGATCCTGGCTTCCGGCTCGCGCCCGATCGACATTCCGCCGGCTCCGGTCGACCAGAACGTCATCGTCGACTCCACCGGCGCCCTGGAATTCCAGAGCGTACCGAAGCGCCTGGGCGTTATCGGTGCTGGCGTGATCGGCCTGGAACTGGGTTCGGTATGGGCTCGCCTGGGTGCTGAAGTTACCGTCCTGGAAGCCCTGGACACCTTCCTGATGGCTGCCGACACTGCCGTGTCGAAAGAAGCCCAGAAGACCCTGACCAAGCAAGGCCTGGACATCAAGCTGGGCGCTCGCGTCACTGGCTCGAAAGTCAACGGCAACGAAGTTGAAGTGACCTACACCAACGCCGAAGGCGAGCAGAAGATCACCTTCGACAAGCTGATCGTTGCGGTCGGCCGTCGCCCTGTAACCACCGACCTGCTGGCTTCGGACAGCGGCGTGACCATCGACGAGCGTGGCTACATCTTCGTCGACGATCACTGCGCCACCAGCGTTCCGGGCGTGTTCGCCATCGGTGACGTGGTACGCGGCATGATGCTGGCCCACAAGGCCTCGGAAGAGGGCATCATGGTTGTCGAGCGCATCAAGGGCCACAAGGCCCAGATGAACTACGACCTGATCCCGTCGGTTATCTACACCCACCCTGAAATTGCATGGGTCGGCAAGACCGAACAGTCCTTGAAGGCCGAGGGTGTTGAGGTTAACGTAGGCACCTTCCCGTTCGCGGCCAGCGGCCGTGCGATGGCAGCCAACGACACCGGTGGTTTCGTCAAGGTCATCGCCGATGCCAAGACCGACCGCGTTCTGGGTGTACACGTGATTGGCCCATCGGCTGCCGAACTGGTGCAGCAGGGTGCAATCGCAATGGAATTCGGCACCAGTGCCGAGGATCTGGGCATGATGGTCTTCAGCCATCCAACCCTGTCCGAAGCGTTGCATGAAGCAGCGCTGGCGGTGAATGGCGGCGCCATTCACGTGGCCAACCGTAAGAAGCGTTAATTATAAGAAACCACGGCGGGCAGCCCGTCGTGAGTCTTGCGTGCATGACTCACCGCGGAACGTCCGCCGGACCGGATCACACGGGAAAACCCGGGGTCAACGGTCACAGGTGGTGCGGCGCCAGTAATGGCGCAGCGCCGAAGCGCAGTACCTAACGAAGACGGTAAAAAGCATGAATCTTCACGAGTATCAGGGTAAGCAGCTGTTCGCTGAATACGGCCTGCCAGTTTCCAAGGGTTTCGCAGTCGATACCCCTGAAGCTGCAGCAGAAGCTTGCGACAAGATCGGCGGTTCCGAGTGGGTTGTAAAAGCCCAGGTTCACGCAGGTGGTCGCGGTAAAGCGGGCGGCGTCAAGCTGGTTCGCAGCAAGGAAGACGCCAAGGCGTTCGCTGCGCAATGGTTGGGCAAGCGCCTGGTAACCTACCAGACCGACGCCAACGGTCAGCCAGTGACCAAGATCCTGGTCGAATCCTGCACTGACATCGCCAAAGAGCTGTACCTGGGCGCTGTAGTCGATCGCTCGAGCCGCCGTATCGTGTTCATGGCCTCCACCGAAGGTGGCGTGGACATCGAGAAAGTCGCTCACGAAACTCCTGAGAAGATCATCAAGGCTACTATCGATCCACTGGTCGGCGCTCAGCCGTTCCAGGGTCGTGAACTGGCATTCCAGCTGGGTCTGGAAGGCAAGCAAGTTGCACAGTTCGCCAAGATTTTCGTAGGCCTGGCCAAGCTGTTCAAAGAACACGACCTGGCCCTGCTGGAAGTCAACCCGCTGGTCATCAAGGCCGACGGCGACCTGCACTGCCTGGATGCGAAGATCAACATCGACGCAAACGCCATGTACCGTCAGCCTAAGCTGAAAACCTTCCACGACCCGTCGCAGGACGATCCTCGTGAAGCCCACGCTGCCAGCTTCGAGCTGAACTACGTGGCCCTGGAAGGCAACATCGGCTGCATGGTCAACGGTGCCGGCCTGGCCATGGGTACCATGGACATCGTCAACCTGCATGGCGGCAAGCCAGCCAACTTCCTCGACGTTGGCGGTGGTGCTACCAAAGAGCGCGTTACCGAAGCCTTCAAGATCATTCTGTCCGACAGCAATGTCGCGGCCGTCCTGGTCAACATCTTCGGCGGCATCGTTCGCTGCGACATGATTGCCGAAGGCATCATCGGTGCAGTGAAAGAAGTCGGCGTCAAAGTTCCGGTTGTGGTTCGCCTCGAAGGCAACAACGCCGAACTGGGCGCTAAAGTACTGGCAGAAAGCGGTTTGAACATCATTGCGGCAACCAGCCTGACCGACGCTGCTCAACAAGTTGTCAAAGCTGCGGAGGGCAAGTAATGAGCGTCCTGATCAATAAAGACACCAAAGTCATCTGCCAGGGCTTCACCGGCTCGCAGGGTACTTTCCACTCCGAACAAGCCATCGCCTACGGCACCAAGATGGTCGGCGGCGTAACCCCAGGCAAGGGTGGCACCACCCACCTGGGCCTGCCGGTGTTCAACACCGTCAAGGAAGCCGTGGAAGCTACCGGCGCTGACGCTTCGGTCATCTACGTACCGGCTCCGTTCTGCAAAGACTCGATCCTGGAAGCTGCCTTCGGCGGCATCAAGCTGATCGTCTGCATCACCGAAGGCATTCCTACCCTGGACATGCTGGATGCCAAGGTCAAGTGCGACGAGCTGGGCGTTACCCTGATCGGCCCTAACTGCCCAGGTGTCATCACCCCGGGCGAGTGCAAGATCGGCATCATGCCAGGCCACATCCACCTGCCAGGCAAGGTCGGTATCGTTTCGCGTTCCGGCACCCTGACTTACGAAGCTGTGAAGCAGACCACCGACGCCGGCTTCGGCCAGTCGACCTGCGTCGGCATCGGCGGTGACCCGATCCCGGGTTCCAACTTCATCGACATCCTGAAGCTGTTCCAGGAAGACCCGAAGACCGAAGCGATCGTCATGATCGGTGAGATCGGCGGTTCGGCTGAAGAAGAAGCCGCGGCCTACATCAAGGCCCACGTGACCAAGCCAGTCGTTTCCTACATCGCCGGTGTTACTGCACCTGCGGGCAAGCGCATGGGCCACGCTGGCGCCATCATTTCCGGCGGCAAAGGCACTGCGGACGAGAAGTTCGCCGCCCTGCAGGACGCTGGTGTGAAGACCGTGCGTTCCCTGGCTGACATCGGCAAGGCCCTGGCCGAGCTGACTGGCTGGGAAGCCAAGAAGTAATACTGCTACACCCCCCACGCGCACAGAGGCCACCTTCGGGTGGCCTTTGTCGTTGTTGCGCCGGATATTTTATCGACATGGAACATTCGATAGTTTTTATCAGGTTTTTCCACCAGACATTCACGCTAATTGGCAATAAATTATCGCTTGGCACAGATATCCAGACGACAAACATGTACGCACATCGGACAAGCAGCACTGTAACAGTGCGTTTGCCGGGTAAAACGGTTAATCTACGCGCCACTCTGTGCCCGCTCCCCAAAAGGGAACGACACGCTAAACGGGTCTGGCCTATCAAGCCGGGCAGCATTTCCCTCACCCCTGGGGAAATCCCTTCTCGAATCCCGATTTCAGCAGTGTGGTACTACCTTAAATGAAAGTTCTCAAAGGCCAGGATATCCTGGCGCTTGGCTTTATGACGTTTGCGCTTTTCGTTGGCGCGGGCAATATCATCTTCCCGCCTATCGTCGGTCTGCAGTCCGGCCCGCACGTCTGGATGGCAGCACTAGGCTTCCTGGTGACCGCCGTGGGTCTGCCGGTCATCACCGTGGTCGCCCTGGCCAAGGTCGGTGGCGGCATGGATGCCCTTAGCAGCCCGATCGGCAAATTCTTCGGCGGCCTGCTGGCGGCTGTGTGCTACCTGTCGGTCGGCCCGCTGTTCGCCACCCCGCGTACGGCGACCGTGTCGTTCGAAGTAGGTGTTGCACCGCTGACCGGTGAAAGCCCGTTGGCGCTGTTCATCTACAGCCTGGTGTACTTCGCCGTGGTGCTGGCCGTGTCCATGTACCCGGGCAAGCTGCTCGACACCGTCGGCCGCTTCCTGGCCCCGTTGAAGATCATCGCCTTGGCCGTGCTGGGCATCGCTGCCTTCGCGCTGCCGGCCGGCACCATTGGTGAAGCACAGCCGGCCTATGCCGCCGCCGCGTTCTCCAAGGGCTTCTCCGATGGCTACCTGACCATGGATACCCTGGGTGCCCTGGTGTTCGGTATCGTCATCGTCAACGCCATCCGCTCGCGCGGTGTCACGTCGCCGAAGCTGATCACCCGCTACGCCATCATCGCCGGCCTGATCGCCGGTGTCGGCCTGGCCCTGGTGTACATCAGCCTGTTCCGTCTGGGTGCCGGCAGCCACGATATCGCGGCTGACGCTACCAACGGTGCGGCGGTACTGCATGCCTACGTGCAGCACACCTTCGGCTCGCTGGGCAGCGGCTTCCTCGCCGTACTCATCGCCCTGGCTTGCCTGGTGACTGCGGTTGGCCTGACCTGCGCCTGTGCCGAGTACTTCAGCCAGATCTTGCCGCTGTCGTACCGTGCGCTGGTAGTGATCCTGGCAGGCTCCTCGCTGCTGATCTCCAACCTGGGCCTGACCAAGCTGATCATGTTCTCGATCCCGGTACTCACCGCCATCTACCCACCCTGCATCGTGGTGGTGGGCCTGAGCTTCGTGAAAGACCTGTGGAACTCGCCGACCCGCATCCTGGCGCCGGTGATGCTGGTGTCGCTGTTGTTCGGCATGGTCGACGCAATCAAGGGCAGCAGCATCGCCCACGTGCTGCCGGACTTCATGGCGCACTTGCCGCTGAGCGACCAAGGCCTTGCCTGGCTGGTGCCTTCGGTGGTGACTCTGGTTGGCGCCGTGGCCTGCGACCGCATGCTTGGCAAGCCGCGCGAGGCGCTGGCCTGACCTGAAAAGTTGAAGCCTGAGGGCGGCACCGGCCACAAGCCGGAGGGTGCTCGCCAAGGGTCTAGACGCGAAAGCCCCGCATCCGAAAGGAAGCGGGGCTTTTTTTGGGCAACCCCTTTGCCTTGCGCTCCTACAGCTGATTGCGCCAGCCATGCACATTTCACAGTGCAGCTGTGTCTTTTGCCGCTTGCCAGCGTCGAAACCTGATCCCTATCCTCTAGGCATCTGGCCCTTTCGGGAACCCTGCATGAACTTCATCCAAAGCAACCTCAACAACCTGCTGGCTATCGCCTGGTTTGCCCTGTGCTGGGGTGGCTATACCCGCTATGCCATCTGGAAGGGCCGCGACACCGCGTGCCTTGCCAGCGTGTTGCACCTGTACCGTGAGGACTGGATGCGCCGCATGCTGCTGCGCGACAACCGTATCGCCGATGCCAGCGTGATCGGCAACCTCGAACGCAACGCGTCGTTCTTTGCCTCCAGCACGCTGATCATCCTCGCCGGCATCCTTACCGTGCTGGGTGCCTCCGACCGGGCGCTGTCGCTGTTGGCCGACTTGCCGCTGGTGCAGCAGACCTCCCAGGGCATGTCGGAGATCAAGCTGCTGTGCCTGGCCACGGTCTTCGTCTACGCGTTTTTCACGTTCAGCTGGTGCATGCGCCAATACAACTTTGCAGCGGTGCTGGTGGGTTCGGCGCCCATGATCGGGGAGCGGCTGGTCAACGAACTGGAGCGCAAGGCATTCGCCTCGCGGGCGGCGCGGGTATTGTCGCTTGCCGCCAACCAGTTCAACCTGGGCCTGCGTTCGTATTACTTTGGCATGGCCATGTTGAGCTGGTTCATCAGCCCGTGGTTGTTCATGGCCATGAGCGTCGGGGTAGTGTTGATTCTCTACCGTCGCGAGTTCCATTCGGATGTGCTGGATGTGATGGTGTTCACGCCCACGGAAAGTGTGCCGGGTGAACCGGCCCGGGAAAGTACGGCCACGGGTAACTGAAACGTTTAATCCGTAAATTGCAGGTACAAAAAAACCCGACAGTGTCGGGTTTTTTTGTTTTAGCCAATTACTGCTTGGCAGGTTCTGCCGGAGCAGTTTCTGGCGCAGGGGTAGCTGGCGCGGCTTCCGGAGCCGGAGTAGCCGGAGCGGCTTCTTCGGCAGCCTTCTGCTCGGCTTCAGCCTGATCTTTGGCGGCTTCAGCGTTTTCCTTGGCGGCTTCGTTCATTTTATCCTGAGCTTCGCCCGCTTTCTCCTGGGCTTGCTCGGCGTGTTGCTGTGCGTCCTGGGCTTTGTCTTCGCTCGCTTTATCGCAAGCGGCCAGGCCCATGGCAGCGGCCAGCATCAGAGCAAAAGCAAAAGGTTTACGCATGGGTGTGTTTCTCCTTGGTGGAATAAGTGACTTGTTCCTTCGAGTGCAACTACGCGGAATAAGTTCCGCGAAGACTACAGATATATAACGCACCGTTCTATATAGACTTTTTAACATTTTTATGCCGCTGCGGCAGTGCGCGTGGAAACAGCGAATGAGCGATTCAACCTTGATGGCCATGGCCGAGCGTTTTCTCTCGGCCCTTAGACATTGCCAGTTGCTGAACATGCGTGTGGCCCAGGCCGATGGCAATGGCATGACCCTGGTATTGCCCTGGTCGCCGGCCATTGTCGGCAACCCGCAAACGGGCGCGGTACATGGAGGGGCGCTGACCACGCTGATGGATACCACCTGCGGCATGGCCACCCTGTGCGTGCTGCCGCGCTTCGAGGTGTGCCCGACACTGGATCTGCGCATCGACTACATGCACCCGGCCGAAGCCGGCAAGGCCATCTACGGCCACGCCCAGTGCTACCGGGTTACCCGCGACGTGATCTTCACCCGTGGCACCGCCTACCAGGACGACCCCGACCAGCCGATCTGCCAAGTGGTGGGGACCTTCATGCGCCTGGGCCAGGAGATCAAGGGCGGTATCCGGTTCGGCAATAACCTGAAGGAGGGCGGCGCATGATTCCGTACGCGGTTCGCCAGCAACTCAACGCCGCCCACGCGGTCGGTGATTACCGGCCATTGCTGGCACTGATTCCCTACGCAGGGCTGATTGGCATCGAATGCGAGCGCCAGGGCGATGACCTTCTGTTCCGCCTCCCAGCCAACCCCGACAACATCGGCAACCCGTTGCTGCCCGCCATCCATGGTGGCGTGATTGCGGGTTTCATGGAGCTGTCCGCCGCGCTGTACCTGCTGATCTACAGCGAAAGCGCGAGTATCCCGAAGGTGATCGATTTTTCCATCGACTACCTGCGCGCCGGGCACTTTCGCGATACCTACGCCCAATGCCAGCTGTGGCGCCAGGGCCGCCGGGTGACCAATGTGGCTATTACTGCCTGGCAGGGCGACAGGCAGGCGCCAATTGCCACCGCCCGTGCGCATTTCAAGATCGAGCCGGAAAAGCCCTTGAAATCATCCGGGCAGCCCCCATCTGAATGACATCCGCCATTAACGCAGGCCGAACTGGCCGCCAGGCGCCACTGCAATCAGATCGGAGTTTCGAAGACCATGACTGTGGAAACACAAAAGGAAACGCTGGGCTTCCAGACCGAGGTGAAGCAACTGCTGCACCTCATGATTCATTCGCTGTACTCGAACAAGGAAATCTTCCTGCGGGAGCTGATTTCCAACGCCTCCGACGCCGTGGACAAACTGCGTTTCGAAGCCCTGGCCAAGCCAGAGCTGCTTGAAGGTGGCGATGAGCTGAAAATTCGCCTGAGCTTCGACAAGGATGCCGGTACCGTTACCCTTGAGGACAACGGCATCGGCATGAGCCGCGAAGACGTCATCGCTCACCTTGGCACCATCGCCAAGTCCGGCACCGCCGACTTCATGAAGAACCTCACCGGTGACCAGAAGAAGGACTCGCACCTGATCGGTCAGTTCGGCGTGGGCTTCTACTCCGCGTTCATCGTGGCCGACAAGGTCGACGTGTACAGCCGTCGCGCCGGTCAGCCTGCTGCCGAAGGCGTGCACTGGTCGTCGAAAGGCGAGGGCGAATTTGAAGTCGCCACCATCGACAAGCCACAGCGCGGTACCCGCATCGTCCTGCACCTGAAGCAGGAAGAGAAAGAGTTCGCCGATGGCTGGCGCCTGCGCAACGTGGTCAAGAAGTACTCCGACCACATCGCCCTGCCTATCCAGCTGCCGAAGGAGCAGGTTGCCGCTGAAGGCGAAGAGCAGCCAGCCGAAGAGTGGGAAACCGTCAACCGTGCCAGCGCCCTGTGGACCCGTCCGCGTACCGAGATCAAGGACGAGGAATACCAGGAGTTCTACAAGCACATCGGCCATGACTTCGAAAACCCGCTGGCTTGGAGCCACAACAAGGTCGAAGGCAAGCTCGAATACAACTCGCTGCTGTATGTGCCGGCTCGCGCACCGTTCGACCTGTACCAGCGCGAAGCACCGCGCGGCCTTAAGCTTTACGTGCAGCGCGTGTTCATCATGGACCAGGCCGAGTCGTTCCTGCCGCTGTACCTGCGCTTCATCAAAGGTGTGGTCGACTCCAACGACCTGTCGCTGAACGTTTCTCGCGAGATCCTGCAGAAAGACCCGATCATCGATTCGATGAAGACCGCGCTGACCAAGCGCGTGCTGGACATGCTGGATAAACTGGCGAAGAACGAGCCTGAACAATACAAGGGCTTCTGGAAAAACTTCGGCCAGGTGCTGAAGGAAGGCCCGGCCGAAGACTTCGCCAACAAAGAGAAGATTGCCGGCCTGCTGCGCTTCGCCTCCACCCACGACGACAGCGGCGAGCAGAGCGTTGCCTTGGCGGATTACCTAGCCCGCGCCAAAGAAGGCCAGGACAAGATCTACTTCCTCACCGGCGAGTCGTACGCGCAGGTCAAGAACAGCCCGCACCTGGAAGTCTTCCGCAAGAAAGGCATCGAAGTGCTGCTGCTGACCGACCGCATCGACGAGTGGCTGATGAGCTACCTCAACGAGTTCGACGGCAAGGCCTTCGTCGACGTCGCCCGCGGCGACCTCGACCTGGGCAAGCTGGACTCCGAAGAAGACAAGAAGGCCCAGGAAGAAGTCGCCAAGGACAAGGAAGGCCTGGTCGAGCGTCTGAAAGGGGCGCTGGGTGACAGCGTCGCTGAAGTGCGTGTGTCCCACCGCCTGACCGACTCGCCGGCGATCCTCGCCATCGGCGAGCAGGACCTGGGCCTGCAGATGCGCCAGATCCTCGAGGCCAGCGGGCAGAAGGTGCCGGAGTCCAAGCCGATCTTCGAATTCAACCCGACCCACCCGCTGATCGAGAAGCTCGACAACGAGCAAAGCGAAGACCGCTTCGCCGAGCTGTCGCACATCCTGTTCGATCAGGCGGCGCTGGCGGCCGGTGATAGCCTGAAGGACCCGGCGGCTTACGTTCGTCGCCTGAACAAGCTGCTGGTCGAGCTGTCTGCTTGAGTTGATGCAAAGGAAAGCCCGCTTCGGCGGGCTTTTCTCATGGTGAAGCCTTAAGGAGTGCTTGATGAGCAAGGTAATCGTCGAATCGCTGGTTTATCACCTGTCTGGCAAGACCTATGAAAGCCGCCTTGTATACGAGCCCGGCGCGCTGGGGCGCCCGGGGCTTGTCATGGCGCCGAACTGGATGGGTATTGGCGAAGGTGCCGAGCGCATTGCCAAGGAAGTGGCCGAGAAGGGATACGTGGTGCTGATTGCCGACCTGTATGGGCAATCGGTGCGGCCGTCCAATGCCGACGAGGCGGGGGCGGCGATGATGCCGTTGAAGAACGACCGCAGCGAGCTGCGCAAGCGCATGAAGGGGGCGCTGGAGCAGCTGCTGGCGCAGTCCAAGGCACTGCTGGAGCCTGGCAAGGTGGCAACCTTCGGCTTCTGCTTTGGCGGTTGCTGCGCCCTGGAGCTGGCACGTACTGGCGCCGACCTGAAGGCTGCGGTGTCGTTCCATGGCACGCTGGATACCCCGAACCCGGAAGATGCCAAGCACATCAAGGGTTCGGTGCTGGTGTTGCACGGCGCGTCGGACCCACTGGTGCCGAAGGAGCAGTTGCCGGCGTTCGAGGACGAGATGAACGCGGCCAAGGTTGACTGGCAGTTGCTGAGCTATGGCGGGGCGGTGCACTCGTTTACCGACCCGAATGCCAATGTACCGGGCAAGATGCAGTATGACCGCCGCACCTCGGAACGGGCTTTCCGTGCGATGCACAACCTGCTGACAGAAGTGTTCCAGCGCTGATATAGCAGGGGGCGCCTTGCGCCCCATCGCCGGCAAGCCAGCTCCCACTGGTACAGCGTACGCCGCTCTTTGTGGGAGCTGGCTTGCCGGCTATGGGCTGCACAGCAGCCCCGAAATTACCGGGGCAACTCGATCCTTGAAGTTTCCCCCGGTACCACCGGCCAATCCCCCGCAGCCCACCGTGCCCTGGCTTGCTCGATCAGTTCCGGGTCGCTTGCCACGAAATTCCAGTTCATTCGCCGCGGCCCATCCAGTGGCTCCCCGCCAATCAGTACCAACTGGCACTCTGCGTCCGCATACAGCGTCACGTCCTCGCCCTCCGGCAGCACCACCAGGCTGCAAGGCTCCACATCCTCATCGCCCAGCAGCAACTCGCCATCCAGCAGGTAAAGCGCCCGCTGCTCGTGTTCAGCCGGTATCAGCAGCGTCGTCGCCGGTTGCATCTGTACGTGCGCATAAAGGGTGGGGGAGAGCACCGGCACCGGTGACTCCAGGCAGAACCCGGTGCCAGCAATCATGCAGATGCGTACCCCCAGGTGGTCACTCACCGGCAGGCTCGCCGCCGGGTGGTGGCTGTAGCTCGCCGGGCCTTGTTCGTGCGCGCGCGGCGAAGCCAGCCACACTTGCAAGCCGTGCAGGCGCGAACCATGGGCCAGGGCATCTGCCGGCGTACGCTCGACATGGGCCACGCCGCTGCCAGCCGTCATCCAGCTGACATCGCCGGGGAGCACCCGCTGCTCTGAGCCGAGGCTGTCCTTGTGCAGGATCGCCCCCTCGAACAGGTAGGTCAGGGTTGAAAGGCCGATGTGCGGGTGCTGGCGGATGTCCATGCCATGCCCCGGGGCATAGTCGGTTTCGAGCATATGGTCGAAGAACACGAACGGGCCGACGCTACGGCACTGTGCTGCCGGCAGCGGGCGCAGGATCGGCTGGCCCTCGACCGATTCGGCACGTGGGCGGATGATCAGGGGGCTGCTCATGCGGTGGGCTCCAGGCGCGGTGGAAATGCCTCAAGCATAGCGGTTTGCCTGGTGCGGCTGAACCGTATCGTTTGCCGGCCGGTCTACTGTTTCCATACCCGTAGAAGGAAGCTGCCCATGATTGCCCGAGCGCTGGCCTGCGTGTTGTTGTCTGGCTGGCTGTGCCAGGCGGCACAGGCACGCGACTACCGCTACAGCGATGCCCACCTGCACTACGTCGACTTCTTCCAGGAGAGCGAAGGCATGCCGGCGTTGCTAAAGGCCATGGATGCCGCAGGCATCGAGCAGTCGATGATTTCCGGCATACCGGTGGCCAAGAAATGGCATGAAGACGAGCCCAAGCGCCCGCGTTATTACGCCGGTGACGATGCCGATGCCTATTGGTACAGCGCCACCGATACCTACGTGGCGGCCGCCCTGCAGCAGTTGCCGATTGAGCAGCGGAAACGCTTTCATCCGTTCCTGACTGGTTTCAACCCGGTGGACAAGAACGCTGTCAGCCATATCGAACGCATGCTCGATATGTACCCGGGGCTGTGGGAGGGAATCGGCGAGGTTTTCACCCGTCACGATGACCTGACAGCGCTGACCAGTGGCGACACGCCGCGCGCCAACAACGAAGCCATGACGCGCATTTACCATCTGGCGGCCGAGCGGGACCTGCCGGTACTGCTGCATTCCAATATCACTTCAAAACGCGAGCGTAACCCGCTGTACCTGGCTGAGATCGAAGAGCCGCTGCGCAATCACCCGCACACGCGGTTCATCTGGGCGCACGCCGGCAGCAGCATGGAGATCCACCGGCACCAGACGCAGATGGACTTTTTGCTCCCAGTGCTGACGCGGTTGCTGGAGGATTACCCGAACCTGTATGTCGACCTGTCGTGGAGTGTGCTGCAGCCCTATCTGCTGGATGACAAGGGCGTGCCGCGCAAGGCCTGGGTGGCATTGGTCGAGAAATACCCGGAGCGGTTCATGCTGGGGTCGGATGTGGTGGGGCGGTTTGGCAGCCTGGGGGAACAGATGCACGGGTTCAGGCCGTTTCTGGATGCTTTGCCTGAGAATGTAGCGAACAAAGTGGCCCGCGATAACTTTCTGGCCGTGCTGCCCAGGCAAAAATAGGGGGTTGCCTGTACTGGCCCTATCTCCGGCACAGGCTACAAATGAAAACGCCCCGAACCAGTCGGGGCGTTTTCGATTACCGCATCAGCGTCTTACTTGCCTTCCCAGCGCTTGAGCACCAGGGTGGCGTTGGTGCCGCCGAAGCCGAAGCTGTTGCTCATGACCGTATCGATCTTGGCGTTTTCTTCGGTTTTGCGCAGGATCGGCAGGTCGGCGACCTCCGGGTCCAGTTCGTCGATGTTGGCGGAGCCGGCGATGAAGTTGTTTTCCATCATCAGCAGGCAATAGATCGCCTCGTGCACGCCAGCGGCGCCCAGCGAGTGACCCGACAGGCTCTTGGTCGAGCTGATCTTCGGTGCCTTGTCGCCGAATACCGCGCGAACGCCCTTGATCTCGGCAACGTCACCGACCGGGGTCGAGGTGCCGTGGGTGTTCAGGTAGTCGATCGGGGTGTCGACGGTGGACAGTGCCTGCTGCATGCAGCGGATGGCGCCTTCGCCGCTCGGGGCAACCATGTCGTAGCCATCGGAAGTAGCACCGTAGCCAACGATTTCGGCGTAGATCTTGGCGCCACGGGCCAAAGCATGTTCCAGCTCTTCGACGACAACCATGCCGCCACCGCCAGCAATGACGAAGCCATCACGGTCGTTATCGTAGGCACGCGAGGCCAGTTCCGGGGTTTCGTTGCGCTTGGTCGACAGGGCGCCCATGGCATCGAACAGGAACGACTGGCTCCAGTGTTCTTCTTCACCGCCACCGGCGAAGACGATGTCTTGCTTGCCCCACTGGATCTGCTCCAGGGCGGTACCGATGCAGTGTGCCGAGGTGGCGCATGCCGACGAGATCGAGTAGTTCAGGCCCTTGATCTTGAACGGGGTGGCCAGGCACGCCGAAACGGTGCTGCCCATGGTGCGGGTAACGCGGTATGGGCCGACGCGCTTGACGCCTTTCTCGCGCAGGGTGTCCAGCGCTTCCATCTGGTTCAGGGTCGAGGCACCGCCGGAGCCAGCTACCAGGCCGGTACGCGGGTTGGAAACCTGCTCTTCGGTCAGGCCTGCGTCCTTGATCGCGTCCTGCATCGCCAGGTAAGCGTACGCCGCGGCGTGGCCGACGAAGCGGTATACCTTGCGGTCGATCAGTTCTTCGAGGTTGAGGTCGATGGACCCGGAAACCTGGCTGCGCAGCCCCATTTCCTTGTATTCCGGGTTGAAACGGATACCCGGACGGCTTTTACGCAGGTTTTCGGTGACGGTAGCTTTGTCATTGCCCAGGCACGATACGATGCCCAGACCAGTGATAACGACGCGGCGCATGCGAATAACCCTTAGAAATTGTCAGTGGAAGTGAACACGCCGACCCGCAGGCCTTCGGCAGTGTAGATCTCACGGCCGTCGACGCTGACCGAGCCATCGGCGATGGCCATGTTCAGCTTGCCCTTCAGGACACGCTTGATCTGAATGTTGTAGGTGACTTTCTTGGCCTCTGGCAGTACCTGGCCGAAGAATTTCACCTCGCCCGAGCCCAGGGCGCGGCCGCGGCCCGGCAGGCCTTGCCAGCCGAGGAAGAAGCCTACCAGCTGCCACATGGCATCGAGGCCCAGGCAGCCCGGCATGACCGGATCGCCTTCGAAGTGGCAGGCGAAGAACCACAGGTCCGGGTTGATATCCAGCTCGGCGACCAATTCACCTTTGCCGTACTTGCCGCCTTCTTCGCTGATATGGGTGATGCGATCGACCATCAGCATGTTCGGCGCGGGCAGTTGCGCATTACCTGGGCCGAACAGCTCACCGCGACTGCAGCGCAGCAGGTCTTCCCGAGTAAAGGCGTGTTGTTTGGTCATGCGAGCTCCTCAATAACCCCCTGCGGCAGGGGATGAATCTTCCCGGCCGGCCTGATACGCATCGCGTTCAAGACGGCAGCCTACAGGTAGACTATTGCGTTGTGGTGAAAGTCACAGTGCACCCGGTGAAAGAAGTACAGGTGTGCACTGAAACGTCTATTTTCAGGTCCGATGATGGTCCTGTCCAGTGTTTAAGACTGCCGCACTTTAGCATTTATCGCCAGTCGCGGTTGTCTGACCGGGTAACCAGCGTTCCAGCACCTGCTGCAGCTCGGTACGGCGCAAGGGTTTGCTCAGGTAGTCGTCCATGCCAGCGGCCATACAACGCTCGCGGTCACCCTGCATCGCATTGGCAGTCAGGGCGATGATCGGTAACCCGGTGCCGTTGGGCAATTGGCGGATACGCCGGGTGGCTTCATAGCCGTCCAGGTGCGGCAGCCGACAGTCCATCAGCACGGCGGCAAAGCGCTGGCGGCTGACCAGGTCGACGGCCTCAAGTCCATCTTCGGCTGTGCATACCGCCAGGCCCAGGCTGCGCAGCATGGCTTCGATGACGCTCTGGTTGACCGGATTGTCCTCTACCAGCAGCACCTGATCACTGCCGGGCGCAGTCGTTTTCGCGTGCGTTGGCAACGCCGGTCGGCTGGGGGGAGGGCTGGCCAGGGCCAGCGGCATCTCCAGGGTAAATGTAGAACCCAGGCCTTCGCGGCTTTCACCGCGCAGCTTGCCGCCCATGCGTTCGGCCAGGGTGCGGGCGATCGACAGGCCCAGCCCGGTGCCGCCATAACGGCGGGAGATCGAGCTGTCGGCCTGCTGGAAGGCCACGAACATCATTTCCAGGCGGTCGCTGTCGATGCCGATACCCGTGTCGCGCACACTGCAGGTGAGCCAGATCAACTGCCGGTCGAGCACCTGCCAGCGTGCTTCGACCTGAACCTGGCCGCGTTCGGTGAACTTCAGTGCGTTACCGACCAGGTTCAGCAGGATCTGGCGGATGCGCGTGGGGTCGCCGTTCACTTGCAACTGCTCGATGTCGGCCGGCAGTTGCAGGTGCAAGCCAAGGCCACGCTGCTGGGCACTGTGCTGGAACGACAGGACGCAGCTGGTAATCAGCTCACCCAGGTTGAAATTGATGTGTTCCAGCTGAAGCGCAGCGCGTTCGATGCGCGAGAAGTCGAGGATATCGTTGATGACTTTCAGCAAATGCCCGGTGGATTCGCTGGCCACTGCGGTGTAGTCGGCCTGTTCGGTACTTAGCTGCGTGGTTTCCAGCAGCTGCAGCATGCCCAGCACGCCATTCATCGGGGTGCGCAGCTCGTGACTCATCATCGCCAGGAAGTCCGATTTGGCTCGGTTGGCTTGCTCGGCTTCCTCGCGGGCCTGGATCAGCTCGGCAATGGCCTGCTTCTGTTCATCGCTGGCCTGCTCCAGGGCGTTGGCCAGGTTGTTGATATGGCGGGCCAGGTGGCCCAGCTCGCTATCATCGACCACGGGCAGCGGGGTGTTGTACTGGCCCTGCTGTATGGCCTTGACCGCATGGCCCATGTCGCTGATCGGCTTGGCCAGGCTCAGGGCCAGGCGGCGCGCCAGCAAGAAGGTGAACAGCAAGGCGAACAGCGCCAGGATGCCGGCCTTGATCACGATTTCCTGTTGGCGTTGGCTGAAGGCGTCATCAGACATGCCGACGATCACCCGGCCCAGGTAGTCATCGCCGATCGCGGGTGTGGCGGCCTTGCCCTGCTGCAGGAAGTCGCTGTCCAGGCGGATTTGCTGCAAGCGTATGGGCGCCTGGAACACCTCTACCCGCTGCGCGCGGTTGGCGCTTTCGTCGGACTGCTCGACGTACACAAGGATGTGGTTGCGGCTGTCCTGCACCTCGAGGAAGCGCACGTGCGGGATGCTGAGGGTGGCGCGCATCAGGCCTTCGAGCACCTCGTTGTTGCCCGAGATCACCCCGTACTCCGAGGCCGGGGCCAATTGGTTGGCGATCAGCTGCCCGGTATGGTTCAGCTCCTGGCGCAGGTCCTGGATGCGCACGAAGGTGAAGAAGCTGATCAGCAGCAAGGTCAGCAGCAGGGCAGGGCCAAGGCTTATGATTTGCGTGCGGGTGTGGATGTCCCAGCTCAGGCCTTTGCTCATGGGGTGGGCTCTCCTTCGGCCAGGGCCTTGGCGGCGGCGGACGGATCGATCGGTTGCAGGCCCAGGGCGCGCGCCACCTGCTGGTTGCCACTGACGCCGAAACGGGCCGGATACAGGCTGCGCGGCCAGCGCCCCGGAGGCTGGTCGAGCAACTGGTCAAGTACTGCCAGCCAGTCCTCCTGGTCGCTGTAGGTACTGGCCAGGGCGCCGGCGCGAACAAAGCCGGCGTTCGGGCCGATCAGCGCCATCTGCCGGCCATAACTGCTCAGCAACAGGTTCTTCGCAGTCTTGGAGTTGTACAGGTCCGGGTCATCCAGGCCCAGCAGCACATCGCTGTTACCCAGCAGGTGCTGCAGGGGCCGGCTGTCACGCAGGTCGGGCCAGTCCTGGGCAATGATTTCCAGGCCCAGCGGGCGGGCAGCATGGCGCAGCTCTTCGAGCAGGAAACCACTGTGCTCGCCGTACAGCACACCAATGCGCTGGGCCTGTGGCAGCAGGTAGCGCGCCAGGCGCAGTTGCCGGCCCAACGGCGGGTCGCTCCACAGCAAGGTGAGAAACGCCGGGCGCGACTTTCCCAGGCGCTGTTCAGCCTGCACCCGGCTTATTCGCATGGCCAGGGCTGGCGGGCCGGCGTTTTCACCCAGGCGCCACTCCAGGGCAGCACTGTCGAGCAGAATCAGGCGCTGGTCGGTCTTGAGCTGGCCAGGGCGTGGCAGGTCAGCGGTGGTCTGGAAATGCACATGATCGTGCGGCCGACGGTTTTCGAGTGCGGCGACGAAGCTGCGGATGCCGGGCTGGTCTTGCGCGCCTACCAGCAGAATTTCGCTGGCGGACAACGGCCCCAGGGGCCACAGACACAGCAGCAACAGGCGCAGCACCACGGCCATCAGAACGCCAGCTCCGCGCTGAAGCTGAGGCGGTGGCGGCTGTCGTAGCGGTTCTGCACGGTCGTGGTCGGCTCGTCGTCCAGGCGTTGCTGCCACAGCGCCGCCAGCTCCAGGTTGCTGCCCTGCACCCGAAGGCGCTTGGCCAGGCGCAGGTCCAGACGCTCGTAGCGGTACTGGTTGAGCGCATCGTCACCGTAGTAGAACAGCGCACTCGACCAGCCATCGCCCCATTCGCGCATCCAACCGACCGAGCCGCTGTTGCGGGCGGTGAGGCGGCGGTCGTCGGGGTTGCTGGCCCAGGCATCGACATAGGCATAGGTCAGGCGCAGGCGGTCACGCAGGGTGGGGCGCCAGTCCAGTTGCGTCTCGCTGCCGCTGAACCGGGCCTTGTTCGCGTTGCTGGCGACGTACTGGTTGTTCTTCAGGGGCTCGCTGATCATGCCGGTGATCTCGTCGTAGAACAGCTTCACATCCAGGCTCAGGTCGATGTCGCTGAAGTAGCCGTTGTAGCCCAGTTCGCGCGAGCGCATGCGCTCTTGGTCCAGGTCGCCCGGGCCGCGGGTCTTGACGAAGTACTCACCGTGCTGCTGGCCGAACGCATTGGGGCTGAGGTTCTTGACCGTGTAGCTCCAGTTGATGTTGTTCTCGAACATGTCGGGCGAGCGCACCGCCTCGGAATACACTGCACGCAGGCCGTGGCGCGGGGTGATCAGGTAGTTGACCGCAACGCGCGGGGTCAGCGAGCTGCCCGACAGGCGCGAGTCTTCGAACATCGCCCCACCCTGCAAGATCCAGTGCTCGTCGGCGCGCCATTCCAGCTGGCCGAACACGCGCCAGGTCTGGTCGTCGATGCTGCCGTTGAAGTAGGTCTGCGAGTCGGCACGGTCATAGCGGTAGTTCATGCCGCTGAGCAGGCGCAGGCTGTCGGTCAGGCTGAGGGTGTCCTGGATTTCCAGGTCGTAGCGGGTTTCGCGGGTGCTCTGGTCGACATCGCCGCAGACCACGCTGCTGCCGCCCTTGTTGTTCCACTGATCCTTGATGGTATCGACCAGCGCTTGTTCTGCCGGGTTGCTGCTGGGTGGCGGGTTGTTGGCGCCGCGTGCGACCAGCTCGGCGTAATTGGGGTTCATCTGCCACAGCCGGGTCAGTTCGGGGCTGAACGACAGTGCGGCATCACAGGCCCGCCAGACCTGTTGGCGGTCGAAATGCTGTGCCGAACCTTGCACATACAGGCTGTGGTCGGGATTGAAGTCGATGTTCCAGCGCACCGACCCTGCGTAGTCCTTGGCATTGACGTCGGCATTGTCGCCGCGCTGGGTAACGTAGGGGAATACCGGCTGGTAGGTATAGGGCCGCTGGTTGCTGCCTTCTTTTGCCGCCAGTTGCCATTCCAGGGTCTGGTCGACCGCCAGGTTGTGGCTGGCACTGAGGTTGAAGCGGGTCAGCCGGCGGCTGTCCCGGTAGTCCTGGCCGAACTGATCGTGGTCGAAGCCGTCGTCCTGCTGGCCCGACAACGACAGGCGCATGTCGCCGCCATCCCAGCCGAAGCCGTGGCTGGCATAGAAGTCGTTGATGCCGTCCTCGCCGCGGGTCACTTTCAATCGTGTGCCATGGCTGTCGGCGGGGTTGCGGGTGAGGATGTTGACCACCGCCATCAGCGCATTGGCACCGTAGCTGACCGTGTTGGGGCCGCGGAACACCTCGATGCGCTCGATGTCTTCCATGGCCAGGGGGATATCGCTCCAGTCCACCGTGGCCAGGCCAGCCCGGTACACCGAGCGGCCATCGATCAGCACCTGCATGCGCCGCGCTTCGCTGGCGTTGCTGCCGTGGTAGTTGACCGTCGGCTGGTTGCCGGCGCCGTAGCCGATCATCATGCCCGGTACCAGGCGCAGCAGTTCGGGGATGTCGCGGGCGCCGCTGGCGCGGATCAGCTCGCTGTCGAGCACGGTCATGCTGCCCGGGACTGCCGCCGGGGATTGTTTCAGGCGCGTGGCGGTCAGAACCTGCGGCAGGTCGCTATTGTCGATGAACAGGTCGTCGGCCATGGCCGGGCCACCGAGCAGGGCAGTCAGTATCAGCAGGCGCGGGAACGGGGGCGAGCCAGGGAACACGGGGCAGCCTTGTATCAGGATTGAAACAGGCATGGTAACTGACCTTGGCGTATTTTCCAGTGATCTGCGTCGGCTGTTCTGGCCCTTTCCCGGATGAGCCCGTTTTCACAGCGGCTGAACGCTGTGCTGTACCTGTGGGAGCGGCCTTGCCCGCGACGAGGCCAGTACTGACACTGGTTCTGTAGCAGGTGAGCCGTATAATGGCGGGGTCGCCACTTAACTTTTGGCTTTAACGGATTGGATATGACTGAACAGCAACCTGTTGCAGTTCTGGGCGGCGGCAGCTTCGGCACCGCCGTGGCGAACCTGCTGGCGGAAAACGGTGTGCCGGTGCGCCAATGGATGCGCGACCCGGCGCAGGCCGAGGCCATGCGCGTCAATCGCGAGAATCCGCGCTACCTCAAGGGCATCCGCCTGCAGGATGGCGTGGAGCCGGTCAACGATCTGCTGGCCACCTTGCAGGCCAGCGAGTTGATCTTCGTCGCCCTGCCATCAAGTGCCTTGCGCAGTGTGCTGGCGCCCCACGCCGAGCTGTTGCGGGGCAAGGGCCTGGTCAGCCTGACCAAGGGTATCGAGGCGCAGAGCTTCAAGCTGATGAGCCAGATCCTTGAAGAGATCGCCCCTGACGCCCGCATCGGGGTGCTGTCGGGCCCCAACCTGGCCCGCGAGATCGCCGAACATGCGCTGACCGCCACAGTGGTCGCCAGCGAGGACGAACAACTCTGCCAGCAAGTGCAGGCTGTACTGCACGGGCGTACCTTTCGTGTCTACGCCAGCGCCGACCGCTTCGGCGTCGAACTGGGTGGGGCGCTGAAAAACGTCTACGCCATTATCGCTGGCATGGCCGTAGCCTTGGGCATGGGCGAAAACACCAAGAGCATGCTGATTACCCGGGCCCTGGCCGAGATGACCCGCTTCGCCGTCAGCCAGGGTGCCAACCCCATGACCTTCCTTGGCCTGGCCGGTGTCGGTGACCTGATCGTCACCTGCTCCTCGCCCAAGAGCCGCAACTACCAGGTGGGCCATGCGCTGGGCCAGGGGTTGAGCCTGGAAGAGGCTGTCAGCCGCCTGGGCGAGGTGGCCGAAGGCGTCAACACCCTCAAGGTGCTCAAGGCCAAGGCGCAGGAGGTACAGGTGTACATGCCGCTGGTGGCGGGCCTGCATGCCATCCTGTTCGAAGGCCGCACACTGAACCAGGTGATCGAGCACCTGATGCGCGCCGAGCCCAAGACCGATGTCGATTTCATTTCCATCAGCGGTTTCAACTGAGCCCTTGGCGGCTCTGACACGAGCAAGGAGCAACACATGAACGATACGCCCGAACGCGCCCAGCGCGAGTCGATCATCCTGCGGGTGCTGTGGATGCTGGTGTTCCTGGTGGTCTGGCAACTGGCCGAATTGCTGCTCGGCGGCCTGGTGCTGGTGCAACTCATCTACCGACTAGTGTATGGCGCGCCCAGCGCCAGCCTGATGAACTTCGGCGACAGCCTGAGCCAGTACCTGGCGCAGATCGGCCGCTATGGCAGCTTCCACACTGAGCAGAAGCCCTGGCCATTTGCCGACTGGCCAGCACCGCGTGCCCCGGAAGGCGAGGCGCCGCATGCCGTGGCACCGGCCCCGCACCCGGTGCGGGACGAGGAACCCAAGCTGTGAAGCTGTGGGTGCTGCGCCACGGTGAGGCGGAGCCGCGGGCCAACACCGACGCCGAGCGCCGCCTGACCGGCCATGGTCGCGAGCAGGTGCTGCACAGCGCTGCCCGCCTGCTGGGGCAGCCGCTGCAGGCGATTATCGCCAGCCCCTACGTGCGCGCCCAGCAAACGGCGGCGCTGGTGCATGACACGCTGGGTTTCAGGGAGCCGGTGCGTACCGTGCCCTGGTTGACGCCAGAGAGCGATGTGCAGCAGGTCATTGGCGAAATCGAGCGCCTGGGCCTGGAGCATGTACTGCTGGTCAGCCACCAGCCGCTGGTGGGGAATTTGATCGGTGCGCTGGAGCATGGTCACCAACAGCAACCAGCCGCCATGAGCACCGCCAGCCTGGCGGAGCTGGAAGGGGATTGGCCGCTGGCTGGGTTGATGACCCTGCTGGCGATCAACCCACCGGTGTGATTCCTCGGCAAATCGATAAGGCAACTGGTATTTTTGTCAGTTGCCGCACTTGATGGCCTCTTGCTAGCGTTGCCTCAAAGCAATCAGGGAGGGAGCAGCGGATGAGCGGTGAGATGCGGGAGCTTTTGAGTTCCCTGGACCTGCAACCCACCGTAGACAAGGTGGGGCAAGGCGTTACGCTGGATTTTGCCCAGTACAGCCTGCTGCGCGACTCGGCCGACGCCAAGCTCTACCAGCTGCTGCACAAGGTCAGCCGCAACGGCAACCTGGAGCCCGCCACCAGGCAGCAAAGCGAGCGAGACCTGCGCACGCTGCAGGACGCCTGCCTGCGAGTCTCCCACCTGCTACAAACGAGTTGCCTGGCCTTGCGCCGTCTGCAACTCGACTTTCAGGACCAGCGCCTGGCCCGTGAGGCGCTGGAAAGCCAGTTGGCCTACATGCAGGCCTGCTTGCGCCGGTCTCTGGCCAGCTTCGACCGCTCGGCGTGACCTGATAGCCCTCGCCGATGACCTTTCCGAATGTTGCTGAATCGCGCCCCGATGCCGACAATGAGCCATCATCTTCCGTCCGGACCAGGCGCCATGTCGCAGCAGATCTTCTTCGCTCATGCCAACGGTTTCCCTTCGGCCACGTATGGCAAGCTGTTCGCTGCCCTGGCGCCGGACTACCAGGTGCAGCACCTGGCCCAGCATGGCCACGATCCGCGCTTTCCGGTAGACGACAACTGGCAGAGCCTGGTCGATGAGCTGCTGCATCACCTGGCGCAGCAGGACCAGCCCGTCTGGGGTGTCGGGCATTCGCTGGGGGGGGTGTTGCACCTGCATGCTGCCTTGCGTCGCCCCGAGTACTACCGCGGGGTGGTGATGCTCGACTCGCCGGTGCTCACCCGTGCCGACCAGTGGCTGCTGCGCACCGCCAAGCGTTTCGGTTTCATTGACCGCATTACCCCGGCCGGCCGCACCTTGGGGCGCCGCGAAGTTTTCAATGACCGCGACAGTGCCCGGGACTATTTTGCTGGCAAGTCACTGTTTCGCCATTTTGACCCCGACTGCCTCGAAGCCTATGTAGAACATGGCCTGCAGGCGATGGAGCAGGGGCTGCAACTGCGCTTCGATCCGGCTACCGAAATCAGTATCTACCGCAGCATCCCGCACACCAGCCCCGCGCCTGCGCGGCAGTTGCAGGTGCCGCTGGCCATGGTGCGCGGCGAGCGCAGCAACGTCATTCGCCGTCACCACACCCTGGCGGTGCGCGGCATGCCCAAAGGCGAATATCACAGTGTGCCCGGCGGCCACATGTTCCCGCTGGAGCGCCCGACCGACACCGCCAGCCTGATCAAGGGCCTGTTCGACCGCTGGAGCCAGGCATGAGCGCGCAGGTGCAGGAAGTGCGCCTGAGCCTGGGCCATATCGAACTGGCGGCACACCTGTTCGGCCCCGAGGACGGGCTGCCGGTAATTGCCCTGCATGGCTGGCTGGATAACGCCAACAGTTACGCTCGCCTGGCGCCGCAACTGAAGGGCCTGCGCATCGTCGCCCTGGACCTGGCCGGGCACGGTTACTCGGAACACCGTCCGCCTGGTGCCGGCTATGCCCTGGCCGACTACGCCCACGACGTGCTGCGGGTTGCCGAGCAGCTGGGTTGGCAGCGTTTCGCCCTGTTGGGCCACTCGCTGGGCGCAATCATTTCGGTACAACTGGCCGGCGCCTTGCCCGACCGGGTCAGCCACCTGGCGTTGATCGACGGCGTCATCCCGCCGACCGGTGCCGAGCAGGACGCAGGCGAGCGCTTGGGGATGGCACTGCAAGCCCAGCTGCGGCTGGATGGCAAACGCAAGTCGGTGTACGCAACGCTGGAAGAAGGCGTACATGCGCGGATGAAAGGCATGGTCGCGGTCAGCCGCGAGGCTGCAGAATTGCTGGCGCAACGTGGCCTGATGCCGGTACCCGGTGGCTACAGCTGGCGCAGTGACAGCCGCCTCACCCTGCCATCGCCGGTGCGCCTGAGTGAAACCCAGGCCATGGCCCATGTGCGCCGGGTGAGTTGCCCGGCGCTGTTGGTGGTGGCCGCCGACGGCATGCTGGCGCGCCACGCCGCGTTGCTGGAGAAGCTACCCTTTGAGCAGGTGACGCTACCCGGTGGTCATCACCTGCACCTGAATGATGAGCAGGGCGCGGCCCTTGTCGCAGACTGTATCAATCGCTTCTTTGGCTTTGCTTGACTTGCACCGGACAAGTGTCGAGGCTTGGCGGGTTGAACAGGGAGACAACCATGCAACTGCCAGACATCCTGGAGCTTCACTTCGGCGCCGCGCGCCGCCTGGTTCGCCAATGAGCGCGCCTGTTGCCATCCGTACTGCTGTCGCCGCCTGCCTGGCGCTGGCCAGCCCTGGGTTGTGGGCCGGCAGCCTGCCGGTGCCGGTGGACGCAAAGGTCGTTGACCAGCGTCCGGCCGTGGAGCAAGAGCGCGTCTACCCCATGGGCCCGCTGCGCAAGATCAGCGGCCGCCTGCGGGTCGAAAACAAGGTCGAGAGCCGTGGCCAGGTCAGCTCGGTAACCTACGAACTGCCGGTCGAACGTACGGCCCGTGAAGCCTTCACCAGTGCCCGCGAAGCACTGCAGCGCGAGGGTGGTTACCCGTTGTTCTGGTGCCAGGGCCGCGATTGCGGCGAGGCCAGCCTGTGGGGCAACGATGTGTTCGCCAACGCCCGCCTCAACGGTGGTGACGAGCAGCAGGCGTTCATCCTGCTACGCCGCTCGGCTGAGGAGGCCGACACGCTGGTCGCGCTGTACAGCGTTACCCGTGGCAACCGCCGCGCCTACCTGCATGTGGAGGAGTTCGTCGCCGCCAGCCCGCTGGGCGAGCTGCTGCCTACTGCCGCCACGGTGATGCGCGAAATGCGCGACACCGGCAAGCTCGACTACCCTGACCTTGCTGCGCCGCGAGACACCTGGGTGAACCTGCTGGCCCGCAGCCTGAACCTCGACAGCACCTTGCGCGCCAGCCTCAGTGGCGCCCAAGCCGAAGCCTGGCGCGAGGCGCTGGTCAAGGCCGGGGTGCGTAATGGTCGCCTTGAAGTCGGTAGCGCACCCACCAATGGCCTGCACCTTGAATTGATCCGTTGAACGAGCGCCACCATGGTTAACAATGACCGCCTGCTGATCCAGATTCTGCTGCTGGCCTTGCTGGGTGCCGGCCTTTGGGTGATGGCGCCGTTCATTTCTGCATTGCTGTGGGGGGCTATCCTGGCTTTTGCCAGTTGGCCGCTGATGCGCTTGCTGACACGTGTGCTGGGCGGGCGTGAAACCCTGGCGGCGAGCCTGCTGACCACGGCCTGGATCCTGATCGTGGCACTGCCGCTGGTGTGGCTGGGGTTCAACATGGCCGATCATATTCGCGATGCCACGGCGTTTGTGCGTGACGTGCAGGTCGACGGCCTGCCCGACGCGCCGGCCTGGCTGGGTGGCATTCCATTCGTGGGCGAGCGCCTGGTCAACGGGTGGCAATCGCTGGACCAGCAGGGCGCGGCCTTGGTGGCCTCGGCCAAGCCCTACTTCGGGCAGGTGGGCAACTGGTTGCTGGCGCGCAGCGCGCAGATCGGCAGCGGCGTGCTGGAACTGACCCTGAGCCTGGTGTTCGTGTTCTTCTTCTACCGCGACGGGCCACGTCTGGCGGCATTTGTGTTGCGCTTGCTGCACCGTTTGATTGGCGAGCGCGCTGAGTATTACCTGGAGCTGGTAGCCGGTACTGTGCAGCGGGTGGTCAACGGGGTGATCGGCACGGCGGCCGCGCAGGCCCTGCTGGCGCTGATCGGCTTCCTGATCGCCGGGGTGCCCGGGGCGATCGTGCTGGGCCTGGTGACCTTCATGCTCAGCCTGATCCCCATGGGCCCGCCACTGGCCTGGATCCCGGCCACTGCCTGGCTGGTGTGGAAGGGCGAATACGGCATGGCGGTGTTCCTGGGTATCTGGGGCACCTTCGTCATCAGTGGCGTGGACAACGTGCTCAAGCCCTACCTGATCAGCCGTGGCGGCAACCTGCCGCTGGTGATCGTGCTGCTGGGTGTATTCGGTGGCTTGCTTGCCTTTGGCTTCATTGGCCTGTTCATCGGGCCGACCTTGCTGGCGGTCGGTTACAGCCTGCTGCTGGACTGGAGCCGTAACGCCGCACAGCAGCCGCCCCAGCAGTAAGCCTGTAACGGCCTCTTCGCGGGCACGCCCGCTCCCACAGGTACTGCACAGTCTTCAAGGCCTGTGTCGTACCTGTGGATTCACCCGCGAAGAGGCCAGCACAGGCAGTCCAAAGTGCTGATCTTTACGCATTCTTTATACCTCACCCCATCCCCAGATCTCGCCCCTTTACGCCCCTCCCTAAGACAATTTCCCCAAAGCGGCCCAAGCCGTAACACGGGGAGAACCACTCATGAACATGCTCGACGGGCTGTCACTGCTGCTGGCAGTGGCCTTGGCGTTTTATCTGCTGGTGGCGCTGTTGCGCGCCGATCGCAGCTAGGGAGCGACCATGCACAGTTACGATTTCGCCTTGCTCCTGGCGTTCTTTGCCATCGTGCTGCTACCGGCACCCTGGCTGGGGCGGTTCTACTTCAAGGTCATGGAAGGCCAGCGCACCTGGCTGTCGCCGCTACTCGGCCCGGTCGAGCAAGCTTGCTACCGGCTGGCGGGGGTGAACGCCAGCCAGGAGCAGAACTGGCGGCAGTACACCCTGGCCCTGCTGGCCTTCAACCTGGTCGGGTTCCTGCTGCTGTTCGCCGTGCTGTTATTGCAGGGCTACCTGCCGCTCAACCCGCAGCACCTGCCAGGCCAAGAATGGTCGCTGGCGTTCAATACCGCCGTCAGTTTCGTGACCAACACCAACTGGCAGGCCTACAGCGGTGAAGCGTCGGTCAGTTACCTGAGCCAGATGCTCGGCCTGACCGTGCAGAACTTTGTCAGTGCTGCCACCGGCCTGGCCGTGCTGGTGGCGTTGTGCCGTGGCATTGCCCGGCGCAGCGCGTCGACACTGGGCAACTTCTGGGTCGACATGACCCGTGCCACCCTCTACTGCTTGCTGCCGCTGTGCTTGCTGCTGGCGCTGTTGCTGGTATGGCAGGGTGTGCCACAGACCTTTGCCGACTACGTCCATGCGCTGACCTTGCAAGGTGCTGACCAGACCATTCCACTGGGGCCGGCTGCCAGTCAGATCGCTATCAAGCAATTGGGTACCAATGGTGGCGGCTTCTTCGGCGTCAACTCGGCGCACCCGTTCGAAAACCCCACCGCCTGGAGCAACCTGTTCGAGGTGGCTTCGATCATCCTCATTCCGGTGGCCTTGGTGTTCACCTTCGGCCACTACGTGAAGGACCTGCGCCAGAGCCGCGCCATCCTCGCCTGCATGCTTGCCCTGTTCCTGATCGGTGGCAGCACGGCGTTGTGGTCCGAGCATCAACCCAACCCGGCGCTGCAGAGCCCGCAGGTGCAGCAGACCGCGCCCCTGGAGGGCAAGGAAATCCGCTTCGGCACCACCGGTTCGGTGCTGTGGACGGTCACTACCACCGCCGCCTCGAACGGCTCGGTCAACGCCATGCACGACAGCCTGAACCCGCTGACCGGCATGGTGGCGATGGTCAACATGATGGTCGGCGAGGTGATCTTCGGCGGCGTCGGCGCGGGCCTCTACGGCATGCTGCTGTTCGTCCTGATCGCGGTGTTCCTGGCCGGGCTGATGATTGGCCGCACCCCGGAATACCTGGGCAAGAAACTGCAGGCCCGTGAGGTGCAGTTGCTGGTGGCGACCCTGCTGGTGATGCCGGTCGGCGTGCTGGTGCTTGGCGCCATTGCTGCCAGCCTGCCAGGCCCGGCAGGGGCAATCAGCAACCCGGGGGCGCACGGTTTCAGCCAGCTGCTGTACGCCTATACCTCGGGCACGGCCAACAACGGTTCGGCGTTCGCCGGTTTTGGCGCCAACACGGTGTACCACAACCTGATGATCGGCCTGGCCATGCTCATCGGCCGCTTTGGCTACATCCTGCCGATCCTGGCCTTGGCCGGCAGCCTGGCGGCGAAGAAAAGCGCGCCACAGGGGCAGAACAGCTTCCCCACCCACGGCCCGCTGTTCACCGGCCTGCTGCTGGTGACCATCCTGCTGGTCGGCGGCCTGACCTTCCTGCCGACCCTGGCCCTTGGGCCAATTGCCGAACACCTGAGCCTGGGTTTTTGAGGACCGATCATGAACATGCCCATTCCTGAAGTGAATACCCGGCACACTGCCAAGGACCAGACCCGCTTCGCCGCGCTGTGGCGCCCGGCGCTGGTGCAGGCGTTTGTAAAACTCGACCCGCGCCAGCTCAAACGCTCGCCGGTGATGCTGGTGGTGGCCCTGACCGCAGTGCTCACCACCGTGCTGTGCTTCGCCCCCGGTAACGGCGTGAGCACGGGTGTTGCCGTGCAAATCGCCCTGTGGCTGTGGTTTACCGTGCTGTTCGCCAACTTCGCCGAAGCCCTCGCCGAAGGCCGTGGCAAGGCCCGCGCCGACAGCCTCAAGGCCGGTAGCCAAGGCCTGACTGCCCAGCGTCGCCAGCGTGATGGCAGTTACGAGACGGTTGCTGCCAGCGCGCTGCGCAAGGACGACGTGGTGCGCGTGGTAGCGGGCGAGATGATCCCCGGTGACGGCGAGGTGCTTGAAGGTATCGCGGCGGTCAACGAGGCCGCCATTACCGGCGAGTCTGCACCGGTGATCCGTGAGTCCGGCGGCGACCGCTCGGCGGTCACCGGCAACACCCGGCTGGTCTCCGACTGGCTGCTGATCCGCATTACCAGCAACCCGGGCGAGTCGACCCTGGACCGCATGATTGCCCTGGTCGAAGGTGCCAAGCGACAGAAGACCCCCAACGAGATCGCCCTCGACATCCTGCTGATCGGCCTGACCCTGATCTTCCTGATCGTGGTGGTGACCTTGCAGCCGTTCGCCCACTTCGTGGGGGGCAGCCTGCCGCTGATTTTCCTGGCTGCGTTGCTGGTGACGCTGATTCCCACCACCATCGGCGGGCTGCTGTCGGCCATCGGCATCGCCGGCATGGACCGGCTGGTGCGGCTGAACGTCATTGCCCGTTCGGGCCGTGCAGTGGAAGCCGCCGGTGACGTGCATACGCTGATGCTCGACAAGACCGGTACGATCACCTTCGGCAACCGCCGCTGCAGCGCGCTGCATGCAGCACCAGGCATCGCTGCCAAGGAACTGGGGGAGGGCGCCTTGCTGGCCTCGCTGGCTGACGATACCGCCGAGGGCAAGTCGGTTGTCGAGTACCTGCGCCAGTTGCACGACTTCGTCGAGCCTCCCGCCGGTCAGTTCGAAGCCGTGGCCTTCAGCGCCGAAACGCGCCTGTCGGGCATCGACTACCAGCAGCACCGCTACCGCAAGGGCGCGGTAGATGCCGTGCTGGCGTTCGTCGGCATGCAACGCCTGGAAATGCCCCCGGCGCTGGCCCGCGAAGTGGAACGTATTGCCCAGAGTGGCGGCACACCGCTGCTGGTGTGTATCGACAAGCGCCTGCTTGGCGTGATCCACCTCAAAGACGTGGTCAAACCCGGCATCCGCGAGCGCTTCGCCGAACTGCGCAAGCTGGGCATCCGCACGGTCATGGTGACCGGCGACAACCCGTTGACTGCCGCTGCCATCGCCGCCGAAGCGGGGGTGGATGACGTACTGGCCGAGGCCACGCCCGAGAAGAAGCTGGCGCGCATTCGCCAGGAACAGAACGACGGTCGCCTGGTGGCCATGTGCGGCGACGGCGCCAACGACGCCCCGGCACTGGCCCAGGCCGACGTGGGCATGGCCATGAACGACGGCACCCAGGCTGCGCGCGAGGCGGCCAACATGGTCGACCTGGACAGCGACCCGACCAAGTTGCTGGATGTAGTACAGGTCGGCAAGGAGTTGCTGGTGACCCGCGGTGCGTTGACCACGTTCTCCATTGCCAACGACGTGGCCAAGTACTTCGCCATCCTGCCGGCACTGTTTGCGGCCATCTACCCGCAGCTGGGCGTACTCAACCTGATGCACCTGGCCAGCCCACAGAGCGCGATCCTGTCGGCCATCGTGTTCAACGCGCTGATCATCATCGTGCTGATCCCGCTGGCGCTGCGTGGTGTGCGGGTGCAGGCGGCCAGTGCGGCGCACCTGTTGCGGCGCAACCTGCTGATCTACGGGCTGGGCGGCATTGTGGTGCCGTTTGCCGGGATCAAGCTGATCGACCTGCTGCTCAATGCCCTGAACCTGGTCTGAGGAGGCCGCCATGAATGCTTATGTACGCCCGGCGTTGAGCCTGGCCCTGTTGATGACGCTGGTGACCGGCGCACTGTATCCGCTGGCAGTGACCGGCATCGCCCAGGTTGTTTTTCCGGACCAGGCCAATGGCAGCCTGGTGCGGGATGACCAGGGCCAGGTGCGCGGTTCGGCACTGATCGCCCAGGAATTCAAGGGTGATGGCTGGTTCCATGCACGGCCGTCGGCAGGCGCTTACGCCACGGTGGCCAGCGGTGCCAGCAACCTTTCGCCAAGCAACCCGGCGCTGGCCGAGCGGGTCAAGGGGGAGGCGGCTGCGCTGTATCAGGTGCAGCAGGGGCCGGTGCCGCAGGCGTTGCTGACCACCTCGGGCAGCGGCCTCGACCCACACCTGCCACCGGAGGGCGTTGCCTATCAGATCCCACGTGTGGCGGCGGCGCGGAAACTGCCGGTGGAGCGCTTGCAAGCCTTGCAGGAAGAGGCCACCCTCCACCCATTGATCGGCCCACCGGTGGTCAATGTACTGGCGTTGAACAAGGCGCTTGAGCAATTGAGCCACTGATATTGGGGCCGCTTTGCGGCCCTTCGCGGGCTTGCCAAGCAGGCCCGGTGTTGGTCGACTGTCGCAAATCCTGAAGGATGAAACATGAGTGATTCCGCCCGCGCAGATGCGCTGTTGGCTAACCTACCGCGCACCGGCCGGGGTCGGCTGAAGGTGTTCCTTGGCGCCGCCCCCGGCGTCGGCAAGACCTTCGCCATGCTGCAGGCCGCCCACGGCCAGCAACGTCAGGGTGTGCAGGTATTGGCCGGGGTGGTGGAAACCCACGGCCGTGCTGAAACCGAAGCGCTGCTCGCCGGCCTTCAGCAGCAGCCGTTGCTGCGCAGCCAGTACCGTGGTGTCACCCTGGAGGAAATGGACCTCGACGGCCTGCTCAAGGCTGCGCCGGCCTTGGCTCTGGTCGACGAACTGGCCCACACCAACGCCCCCGGCAGCCGCCACGCCAAGCGCTGGCAGGACGTGCAAGAGCTGCTGGCCGCCGGCATCGACGTGTACACCACGGTCAACGTCCAGCACCTGGAAAGCCTCAACGACAAGGTGCGCGACATCACTGGCGTACAAGTGCGTGAAACCCTGCCGGACTGGGTACTGCAGGAAGCCTTCGAACTGGTGCTGATCGACCTGCCACCCCGCGAACTGCTCGAACGCCTGCGTGAAGGCAAGGTTTACGTGCCCGAGCAGGCGCGGGCGGCCATCGATGCTTACTTCTCGCAAACCAACCTCACCGCCTTGCGCGAACTGGCCATGCAAACTGCCGCCGCGCAGGTCGATGCCGACCTCGCCGACGGCTATCGCCAGCGTGGCCAAGAGGCCCCGGCCTTGCGCGGGCGGCTTCTGGTAGGCGTGGACGGCGACGACCAGGCCGAACGCTTGGTGCGCCATGCCAGCCGCGTGGCGCAACGCCGCCACCTGCCCTGGAGCCTGGTGCATGTGGACAACGGCCGCCTGCGCGACGAAACCGCGCGTCACCGCTTGCAGGCCGCGCAGCAGCTGGCCGAGCGCCTGGGCGGCGAGGTGGTGCTGCTAAGGGCTGGCGAAGTGGCGCGCACGTTGATCCAGCATGCCGCCGAACGGCGGGCCAGCCTGGTGCTGGTGGGGCAGTCCCGTGACCGCCTGCGTCGTCGCCTGTTCGGTGCCGGTGTGGCTGCGCGGCTGCTGCGCGAAAGCCATGGGCTGGAAATCAACGTGCTGGACCGCGACGTGCAGCCGCACGCACCGCGGTCGGCGGTGCGGCGGGTGTGGGTGTGGCGCCACTACCTGCTGGCGCTTCTGGCCACGGTCATGGCGGCGGGGCTGGCCTGGGCGGTGTCGAGTGTGCTGGCGCTGCCCAACATCTCGCTGGTGTTTCTGGCTGCGGTGTTGCTGGTGGCGGTGCGCAGCAGCCTGGGGCCTGCGCTGGCCTGCGCCGCGCTATCGTTCCTGACTTACGATTTTCTGTTTATTCCACCCAATTTCTCGTTCAGCATCCAGCGCGAAGAAGACGTGCTGACCCTGGTGTTCTTCCTGCTGATGGCCGCGCTTACCGGCAACCTGGCGGCACGCCAGCGCCGCCAGTTGCAGGCGCTGCGCGAAACTCAGGCGCAGACCAGCCAGCTGCTCGACCTGTCGCGCCGGCTGACCGTGGCCACCGACCGCCAAGCCGTGTTCAATGCCGCCGGCCAGCATCTGGACGGCTGGCAAGACATGCAGGTGTGCCTGCTGGAGCGCAACGCCGAAGGCCAGCTGCAGGTGGCCAGCGGCGAAGCCCAAGCCTTCAGCGACACCGAACGGGCTGCCGCCGATTGGGCCTGGCAGCACGGCCAGGCTGCCGGCCACGGCAGCGACACCCTGCCCAACGGCCGTTGGTGGTGGTGGCCGCTGGCGGTGGACGAGCAGCCGCTGGCGCTGCTGGGTGTGCGCCCGCGCAACGGGCAGCCGCTCAACGACCCACGCCGGCGCCTGCTCACGGCCCTTGGCCAGCCACTGGCTCAGGCCCTGGCCCGCGCACGTTTGGCCGAACAACTGGAGGCCGCGCGCCTGCACGGCGAAACCGAGCAGCTGCGCAGCGCTTTGCTGGCCTCCGTGTCCCACGACCTGCGCACGCCGTTGACTGCCATGCGCGGCAGCATCGACAGCCTGCTGGCGCTGGGCGAAGCGATACCGGCCGAGGACCGCCGCGAGTTGCTGGAGGGCACCCGCAACGAGGCCGAACGCCTGGACCGCTATATCCAGAACCTGCTGGACATGACCCGCCTGGGCCACGGCGGCCTCAAGCTGGCCCGCGACTGGGTAGCCCCGGCCGACATCGTCGGCAGTGCGCTCAACCGCCTGCGCGTTGTGCTGGCGCCGCTGCGGGTGCACACCGATGTGCCGGCCGAGCTGCCGTTGCTGTTCGTGCATGCGGCGCTGATCGAACAGGCGCTGGTCAACGTGCTGGAAAACGCCGCACGCTTTTCCCCGGCCAATGGCCGGCTTGAGCTGCAGGTGGCCGTGCATGATGACCAGTTGCGCCTTACCGTCAACGACCAGGGCCCCGGCATTCCGGTCGCCGACCGCGAGAAGATCTTCGACATGTTCTATACCGCAGCCCGTGGTGACCGCGGCGGGCAGGGCACAGGCCTGGGCCTGGCAATCTGCCAGGGCATGATCGGCGCCCATGGCGGGCAGATTCTGGTGGGCGAAGGCATCGATGGCCAGGGCACCGGCATCACTCTATGCTTGCCGCTACCCCCTCAACCTGAAGCCGAAAGCGAAACGCCATGAGCCAGTCCGCCACCCTGTTGGTCATCGACGATGAACCGCAGATCCGCAAGTTCCTGCGCATCAGCCTGGCCTCGCAGGGCTACAAGGTGCTCGAAGCCGCTACCGGCCAGGAAGGGCTGGCCCAGGCTGCACTGGGCAAGCCGGACCTGGTGGTGCTCGACCTGGGGCTGCCGGACATGGACGGCCAGCAGGTGCTGCGTGAGCTGCGCGAATGGAGCGCGGTGCCGGTGATGGTGCTGTCGGTGCGCGCCAGTGAGGTGCAGAAGGTGGATGCGCTGGATGGCGGGGCCAACGATTACGTGACCAAGCCGTTTGGCATCCAGGAATTTCTGGCACGGGTGCGGGCCTTGCTACGCCAGGTGCCCCAGGCCGGGGGCTTGGAAGTGGCAGCCAGCTTTGGGCCGCTGACCGTGGATTTTGCCTTTCGCCGGGTGACCCTGGACGGTGTGGAGGTGGCGTTGACGCGCAAGGAGTACGCCTTGCTGGCGCTATTGGCCGGGCACCCAGGGCGAGTGATTACCCAGCAGCAACTGCTCAAGGATGTCTGGGGGCCTACCCATGTGGAGAATACCCACTACCTGCGGATCGTGGTGGGGCATCTGCGGCAAAAGCTGGGCGATGACCCCACGGCGCCACGGTTCATCATCACCGAGGCAGGGGTGGGGTACAGGTTGGTGGCGCCGACCACATAATCCCTGTGGGAGCGGGCGTGCCCGTGAAGAATCAGCGCTATGCATGGCACCGGCTGCGCCGGTGTTCGCGGGCATGCCCGCTCCCACATTGACCGCATCGCCCTCAAGTCATGCGCAGTACCTGCGGGTGCCGGCTTGCCTAAGGGCCAGAGTAGGTTCAGGGCGCTGTTCTCGACTCCAGATCCATTTCCGTGGGCCACACTACTCGGGGTGCCAGGCGCAGGGCGAACTCACACCAGAGTACATCGTTGTGGTCCTTGGGCTCACCGGGTGGGGGCAGTGCCGAAGGGCCTTCCTGCATATAGGTGCAGATGTAGGCCCAGGCGTGCTGGTCGGCGCCCATGGTACTCAAGTGAAAACGGTCGATGACGTTGTTCGTACCGGGCGCGACGATGGAGAGCATGACACCCCATTTGAAAATGACCCCACCGTTTGGCAGGGCGCCGGTTTGTGACCAGCGCTCGGCGCGGACTTGGGACCAGTCGTAACTGACGGGCACGACTTTGCCTTTGTCGAAAGGGTTCCACCATTGACGCTTGAAGTTGTAGGCGTAAATTTTTTTGCGGACCCGGTTGAAACGGATGGGCAGGTCTCGGGGAGCTGCCAGATCCGCCCGGAACAGAATGATGATGCTCCATGAGAATAGTGAGTACATACCAACGAGTAGGAGTATGCTCTCAATGTCTGTTGGGTCCGTATGGAGGATCATCCAAGGAAGATCAACCAAGATCGAAATCAGATAGATTAATGTCAGTGCCGAAACGACACCACGCCATGCCATTGCTGAACGAGAGATTTCGAGGTAAATATCATCTTGATGGTTTGGCGCGTGAGTGCCCAGGTGCGGTTCCAGAATCGGTGCATCGAAAGGCGACGGCAAGTCTTCTTTCCATCCGGGGCAGGGGGGGATCAGTACTGGACCGCTCATTGACTGCCGCCGGTGCTGGAGCGGATATTATTTTCCTTGAGAACGATTTGAGCGCATGCGGATTGGTCATGTCTATCGGGCCAGTAGCTTAGGGTTAACTCAACGGCCTGGAGAGTGTGGTAGTCGGACAGTGGGAGCGTTCCCTGGATGCTGAGTGTTCCAGTTACTTCATCTAGCTTTATAAGTGGCTGCATAGGGGAAGCCCCTGAGAAGAGGTGCCTGGGTTCTTTATTTTCAGCGTGCAGTGTTAACGGTGACGAACTGTCGGCTGACAAATTAGCTGCTTCGCAGCCTCTAGCTCCGTAATGCAGAATTAGACTCCACTGATAATGCGAGAGGTGCTGATTAAAGTGTGGAATGCGCATGAAGTAGTCGAGGCTGAAACTTGCGGGCACCGCATTTCCGTCGTCAGTAAACATCGTGGATGCAACTTCTCGGTGAATGGCGTGGTTTATATCGAATTGGATCTGGATCGAGACCTCCGCATGCAAACCGATGATGGCCGCATTGAGGGCTCCAATGGCCGCGTCCATATCAGTTTCGGTTACCCATTGGCGACGTGATTGAGGTAGTCCCCACCTAGCATTTCTGGCCCAAAGCTCCGTTGGTGATGATTCTTTCCGCTTGGCCGAAGTTGCGAGCAGATAGGCTGCCATGCCCAACGTCATGCTTAGGCCTATTGGGCCAAGCAAAGCGCTATATCCAAAAGCGGCCCAGACTCCAAATGCTGCGGCCCCAAATGAACTGGCACTTGCGAGCTGGTACAACTGAGTCGCAGCGTTATCTCCTGTCTTCTTGGATCTCAGGCTTGCAAACCTGTATTGAGCCCCATCCATGACGCCAGCAATCGCCGCAATGCCGGCCCCAAATCTGGCCATACCGGTACCCAGGGAGGTCGTTGTCACTGTTCCTGGCCACGGAATCTGCGGGCGTATCTTCGCAACGAGAAGCCCTGCCGCTTCTACACTAGTACCCAGTAAACCAAGCGAAGAAGACCAGATTGCCGCAAGCGCCTCCGGGTTGTGCTGATGCGTTTCCTGCAACGTTCGATAGTTGTTGCGCAGGCTGTCCTGATGGAACCATAGGCCCCCCAGGGCAAACAGCAGTTGGACACTTGCACCACTGGCTAATCCATCCCGCAAGCTGCGCATGGCATCGCTAGCCACGCTTTGCGCGGCCATCGAGCTGACTTTCAATCCATCAGTAACCTGTGCACGCAGCGTACCCGTACCAATCACCACACTCCTTACCAGGTCCCCGACGCCACCGGCCGCACCTTCCCGTAATTGCACCAACCGAACCTGCAAACTCTCGGCACTTTCAAACGCCCAGAGCACCACCTCGATCATCTGGTTACGGTTGCCCGCTGCCGCAATGTTGATCGCGCCACTGAGCACCATGGCGCGTACCTTGCGGCCCAAGGGATCACGGAATTGCTTGTCTACCTGCTGCAGAAACGCATCGGTCCGTGCCTGCACCGCTTCATTAAGCAGGCTCATGTATTCGCCCACTGTCAGCGACACGCGCAGCGGCGTCACCTGCTGCCCGGCGAACAGCGCAAATGCCGAACGATGTACGTGGCCGATCAGCGTCCTGGAACGTTCACTGATGTGCTGGCTGAGTGCATTCCCAGCGCTGTTGGTCGCGGCCAGCAACTGGCCAACGGCATCCTGTATCGGCTTGATCATCAACAGCTGGCCATCGGCGGTGCCGGCGATACTTTTGATGATGTCGTACACCTTGCCGAAGTCATCCCCGGACAGCCCGCTGGCCACCTGCTGCATCAGCTTCTGGTTCTTGGCCAGCAACGCTTGGTAAAGCAGGCTACGGTCGTCTTCCAGAAGCTGCTGCCAGATATGCTGGGTCATCCCGAGCGGCTGGCCTTGCGCGGGTAGCGCTTCAGTGGGCCCGCCGGCCAGACAGGCCGCCATCATCTGTATGAAGTGCTCCACCGAAACAGGGTCTTTCGCGTCGTAGTCGAAGTAGCCGATCTGCTGAAACGCACGTTTGGCGTAGTGGTGCGCGTACAGCTTGCCTACCTGGTCGACCATCGACTGCCAGTTTTTCAGCTCGCGGTCGTAATCCGCCTGGAAGTCGGCACGGGCGCGCTCGTCGTAACGCTCTTCCAGCCGCTTGCGGGCCCCCTCTTGCCTGCGCGCGATGTCGCGTTCGCTCTGTGCTTGCAGGTCCACCGGAGGAAAGTGTGTTTTGATCCCTAACGGGCTTTTGTTCCACTGCTGAACCCGCCGGGCCTCGCGCTGTGCGTCCGCGGCCCCCAGAGCAGCAGCGGTGGCGGCATGCAGTTCGCGGATGCCCAGTAACGCTTGCGAGGTGAAATACTCGAAGTGGCGCTGGGGTTGGGCACGCCACTCCTGCATGGCCTGCACCCAGCCCGTGCGCTGCGCGTTGAGCTCCATCACCATCCCGACCGGGTCGGGCAGGGTCAGCGCCAGCACGCCGTTGGGTAGCTGTTCCTGCTGGATGACCTTGCGCACATGGTTGCGGGTTTGATCCCCGCGGCCCAGGCGGCTGTAAAAGCCATGAACGCTGGTAAACCTGGCAGAAGAAAACGTAGAGAACTCCAGCACATTTTCCATGCCGAAGCGGAAACTGTCGGTCATGGCAATGCCGATGCTGGCAGGGTTGTTGCGCGCGGTCTCCAGGTCTACCTCGACGAAGCGGGCGAGGGTGCCCGGATCACCGTCGGCAATACCTTTGCGATAACGGTCGAGTACGGCAAGGGGCCAGGGATCGTTGGCGAAGGCGACCCAGGCTTTGCGGTAGAGCGAGGTGTTGATGTTGATGAATGAGGCGATCACAGCGTGGCCTTCGGTGGCGCATACCTTGGGCAATGACTTGGGCGGCCCCAAGGGCATCTGCGACACAGGGAAACGCTGCAAGGTGCCTTCTGCCGCCACCTCGTAGGCCTGCCAGATTTCCTGGTCGAGCAGCACGTAGACATAACCCTGGCGCAGCAGGCGCAATTGGTCGGTGTGCATTGGGTGGAAGGTGATTTCGCTGTCGTCCGCCAGGCGATAGGGGCGCCCTGTATCAGGGCGAGGGGCGTAGGCCTCGCGCAGCAGCATGATCGGCAGGCCGGAGCGTTCGCAGGCATTGCAGCTGCCGTATGTGTTGGGTATCTCTTCCTGCATGGCAATGTGGACGGCTTTGCTGGTGCTCATGAATAACTCCTTGCCTGCGGCAGGGCGGCCACGATGTGCGACCAGGCGCGGTCGTCGTAGCAGGCGAAACGCGATGCCAGGCGTTGTATGCCGGCCGCTGCCTGTGCCACGTCGTGCTGGATGGTGGGATGTTGAAGGAGCAATGGGTGGACCATGACCATGTGCAGGCACATGCACTGGATATCGGCACGGTCGCGAAGGCCCTGCCTGAAGGCCTTGAGGAGCAGATTCATGGCATGAACGGGCGCGTTTTCGGGCAGGGCTGATGGGCCTGTGAATTGCCAGGGGGCGCCGGTTTGCTGCACGGCATTCAGGCGACGCCAGGCGCCGAGCAGTTGAATGATCTGCGGCGCGAGGTGCTGGGTAGCCCTTGCCGCATCAGGGACGACCAGCTCGCCAGCCGGCGGTTGCCGTTCGAACACCGCGCAACTGCCACAGCCATCGGGGTGCAGCCAGCTACGAATGGGCCCAAGGACTTGGGCCGCGTTGCGCATGGTTGCGCGCAGCAACACCAGGCGTACAGGCTCGAACCAGGCGGTGATGCCGTGCGGCGGCGGTTGGTGCAGCACATGGCATTGCTGGCTGATGTGTCGGGCGATGAGGTCGGCGGGTTGCTCGCTGACTAGCCAGCCACACACATAGTGCCAGGTGGCCGTTGCCTCACGTGCGGCGCAGGTCGCGCTGAGTGCAGCAAGGGCTGTGGGCGCTGCACCGGGTTTGGCAAGCTGCACCAGGGCTGGCCAGTATTGAGGGTCCTGGACTAGCCCGCGGCTATCGACGCGCACTACCGCATCGTCACCCAGCGTCTCGGTGAGCGATGCAATGCTTAACGGGTGCTCGGGCGTGCACCCCGCAAACGGGTCCAGTAGAAGATACAGGGCCTCTTCTGGTTGGCGCAGCTGGGTCGCGAAGCGATCGACCCACTGCAGGTAGCCCTGCGCGGACTGGCTCGACATGAGAAGTTCCTTTGTCTTCTTGATGGCGAGCAAAAATCTAACGAGGAATCAATTCTGTAGGGAGTTATCGGCTTCCTAACGTGCTGTAGGACTTTTCGTTTTCGGATGGGGCGGCTCAGGACCTTGGGGATTCTGTTTCAAAGCATTGGCGCATGACCTCCAGGTAACGTCTGGCGCCCAGGCCCAACGGGCGTGACTTGATCCAGATGATGTCCACCCACAGGCGCAGGCGGCTGGCCATGTTGTCAAAGCGCACCTCGGCCAGTGCACCGGATGCAATCAGCGGTTCAACCAGCGGCTGCGGCAGGTAGGCCCAGCCCAGCCCGGACTGCACCAGGTCCAGCGTGGCCAGGTAGCTGTCGGTCAGCCAGATGCGCCGCGACAGCACCATGCGTGGGTCCGACCCGGTGGCCTTGCCCGAGGCCACGATGATCTGCCGTTGTTCGGCAAAGGCCTCTTCAGGCAATGGCGTGCCGCTGTTCTGCCCGGCCGGATGGCGCGGCGAGGCGACGGCCACCAGCAATTGGCTGCCGGCTTCGAGGAATGACTCGCGCTCGTCGATGCCGGGCCGTTCGAACACCAGTGCCAGTTGCACACTGCCGTCATGCAGCAGGCGAATGGCTTCGGTCTGGGTGGCGGAGCGCACCTCGATTTCCAGGCTGGGAAACTCCTGGGCGAGGATCTCCAGTGGCTGGCTCCAGCGGCCGGTCTGCAGCTCGGGCGCCATGGCGATGGTCAGGCGCTTTTCCAGGCCTTTGTGCAATTGCAGGGCCTGGGCATCCAGCAGGTTGAGCTGGCAGATCACCTGCCTGGCCTGGGGCTCCAGCGCCAGCGCGGCGCTGGTGGGCAAGGCTTTGCGTGTGGCCCGGTCGAACAGCGGCATGTCCAGCTCCGCTTCCAGTTGGGCGATTGCCATGCTTACGGCCGAAGGCACACGGCCCAGCTTGCGCGCGGCAGCGGAGAACGAGCCGGCATCCAGCACCGCGAGGAAAATTGCCAGGGAGTCGCTGGAGAAGGCCATGTTCGGTGAACCTGATGTTGGGGCGTTGTGAGCGAATAGTAATGGATGGAATTGCCAAGGGTAGGGCTTGAAGTATTCGGTGTTTGTGAGATCGAGCGCCGCGCGGGCGGCGCTCGATCTGACAGGCGACGAACTTCCAAGGGCGAACGCTCCAGCCTCACCCAGATCCCTACAGCCCTTCGCCCAGCACCCGGTCAATGCAGTCGACAAAGTAGTCCACGCTCGCCCGGGTGGTGCACATCGGTGGCTTGATCTTGAGGATGTTCAGGTAATCGCCGGTCGGCTGCATGAAGATGCCCAGGTCACGCAGGCGATTGCACAGCGTCATGGTTTCTTCGGTGGCCGGCTCCAGGGTTGTGCGGTCGCGCACCAGTTCCAGTCCCAGGTAGAAGCCCGAACCATGTGCCGCGCCCGCCAGCGGGTGCTTGTCGACCAGCGCTTGCAGGCGGGCCTTGAAGTAGCGCCCGGTGTCGCGGGCGTTGTCCCACAGGCCTTCTTCCTGCATTACGTCCAGCACCGCCATGCCGATGCGGCAGCTGACCGGGCTGCCACCGGCCGAGGAGAAGAAGTAACCCTCGGCCTCCAGCGCCTCGGCGATCTCGCGGCGTGTGATGACCACGCCCAGCGGCTGGCCGTTGCCCATGCCCTTGGCCATGGTGATGATGTCGGGCACTACGCCCTGTTCCTCGAAACCCCAGAAGTATTCGCCCAGGCGGCCATAACCCACCTGCACTTCGTCGGCGATGCATACCCCGCCACGGGCGCGGACCTTGGCATAGGCATCGCTCAGGTAGCCGGCCGGCAACGAGATGCCGCCGGCATTACCGTACACCGGCTCGCAGATGATGCCCGCCAGCTGGCGGCCACGGGCATCCAGGTCAGCCAGTTTGGCGTCGACGTCCTGCAGGTAGTCGGCGGCGCTGTCAGCACCGCGGAAACGACCGCGGAAGGTGTTCGGTGCTTCGACCGGGTGTACCCAGGCCGGGCGGGTTTCCAGGGCTTGCGGGTTGTCGGCGATGGACGTGGAGATGGCGTCGGTAGCCACCGACCAGCCGTGGTAGGCCTCCAGCACGCTGAGCAGGTCACGCCCGCCGCTGTAGGCCCAGGCCAGGCGAATCGCCAGGTCGTTGGCTTCGGTGCCGCTGTTGACCATGAACACCCGGTCGAAACCTTCGGGTGCCAGCGCCAGCAGGCGCTCGGAGAACTCGGTGATGGCGGCGTAGTGGAAGCGCGAGTTGGTGTTCAGCAGCGACCACTGCCGCGCCGACTCGGCGACCATGCGCGGGTGGCCATGCCCTAGCACCGCGACGTTGTTGAGCATGTCCAGGTACGAACGGCCCTGCATGTCGATCAGGTAGTTGCGCCAGCCGCGTTCGATGTGTGGCGGCTGCGCGTAGTAGTGCTTCTGCGAACGGGCGAAGCTGGCGTCGCGGCGGGCCAGCAGGGCCTGCGGATCGGGTAGCGGCTCGGCTTCGCAATCGAAGCCCAGCAGCGCGGATGGCGACGGGCACAGGGCCAGCCAGGCGGCAGCGTGTGACGGGGTGGCGAAGAATGGCGGCTGCATGCCGCTGTCCAGGCACAACTGCACGCTGAGGAAACCACAGCTGCTGCCCAGGGACTGGCCTTTTTCCATGGCCTGGCCGTCTGCTGGTGCGTTTTCCAGGCCCTGCAGCCACAAAGCCCAGTGTGCGGTGCGCAGGCAGCCACGGCCGTCGCCATGGCGCTGCCAGGTGCCGGGTGCTGGCGCTTGCACGAGGGTACCGTTGGGCAGGTGCAGCTCAACGCCGAGGGCGCAGGTGGCGGGCTCTTCGGGGCGGTCGATGTGGGTTTGCGACAGGCGATATTGCCCGTGCAGGCTGCAGGCCGGAGCGGCTTGCGAAGCCAGCAGACGCTGGTCGAAACCGGGCTGCTCCCAGTTGCCGGCCTCGCAGTGTGTGCTGAGTACTCCCAGGTCCACCCGTGTTACGGCCTGCCCGGCCAGCTCGGGGAGCAGGGGTGCGCAACCGTTGAAGTCCGGCGCCTTGGGTTGCAGGCCCGCAGCCTGCAGGATGGCCGCCTCCATCAGGGCGATGGGCACGGCGGTGGCAGTGTCGAAAATTTCCCATTCGTGGGCAATGTTGTCGCGGGTGTACTGGTTGCCCGGGTCGACGGCGAGCTGCTTTTCACTGCTCAGCACCAGTACGGCAGCGCGGTTCAGCACCAATGGCCACAGCGCGCGCAGTTCGGCCTCGGTCAACGGGTTGAGCGCCTGGTAGGCCCGCACGGCTGGCAGGATGCGCAGTGGGTCGCCCTCGGCGTGGTGCAACAGCGCAGCGCAGGTTACCGACAGATCGGCGATGCGCCAGGTGCGCAGCAGGTCGCCGAAATCGATCACGCCTTGCAGTTGCCACTGGCGCTGGGCATCACGGGCCCACACGGTGTTGTCGTCGGTGATGTCCAGGTGCACGGCCTGACTCGGCAAGTGATCAACCAACGGCATCAGGCGCTCTCGGGCCTGGCGGGTGGCGTGTTCGATGCGGGCGCGCTGCCCGCTGTCCTGCAGTACCGGCAGCAGATGATCGATCAACGCCTGGGCATGCTGCGGGTCCCATTGCAGGGTGCGCGCAAGGCCTGGGTGGTCGAAATCGGCCAGGGCCTTGTCCAGCTTCGCACAGAGCCCGCCCAGCTCAGCCATCAGGTGTGGCTCCATGTGCTTGAGACGGGTCAGCGGCTGGCCTTCGATGTAATCGAGCAGCCGCAGGCGCAGTGGTTGTTCGTCGATGTCCAGTTCCAGCAACCCCATGCCGTCGTGGGCCAAGCGTACGGCGGGTACCGGCAAACCCTGCTCGCGCAGGAAGGCCAAGGCGGCGTGCTGCGCTTCAAGTTCCAGTTGGGCATAGCTGCCGTGGCAGGCCTTCAGCACATAGCCACCCTGGGGCGTGGTCACGCGAAAGTTCAGGTCTTGCTGGCTGCCCAGTACCGAAAGGTTGCCGGCAACGCCGTAGTGGGCCTGAAGCACGGCGTGGGCATGGGTTTCGCTCAGCGTTGGGCTGGGCCGGCCGGAGCGCTGTATCAGCGTGGCCAGGGCAGGGGAAGCGGGCGGGTGTTGTGGGCTGGACATGGCTCTACCGGTGGTACTTGGGGTTGACAGTGAAGAATTTATGCCCGAATCGATTGATGATGGAAGACGATTGTTGTCAGAAAAATTGATAACTAGGCTGAGTTATAGAAAATCAATGGGGGGCCGCTTTGCGGCCCTATCGCGACACAAGGCCGCTCCCACAAAGACCGCGCAGCAGTCTCAGTGCTTCCTGTGGGAGCGGGCGCGCCCACGAAGGGGCCGGCCTTTGCAGCACGTTGATCAGCCATAGGGCGAAGTTCTGGGCTCAGCGGGCATCTGTACCTGGAGCAATGCCGACTCAAGCAAAACCCGCAGCGCCTCCAGCTCATGCATCGAGGTCATCACCAGGATCGAAGCCGGGGATTTTGGCCGAAGCAGCAGCCCCCCAAAGCTAACTAACGGCATTCACCTCTAAAAACGCCGCCTCCAGCAACTGCCGGGTATACGGATGCTGCGGCGCATGGAAGATCGCCTGCGCATCCCCTTGCTCCACCACTTGGCCATGCTTGATCACCATCAACTGGTGACTCAGCGCCTTGACCACCGCCAGGTCATGGCTGATGAACAGGTATGTCAGGTTGTACTTCTGCTGCAGGTTACGCAGCAATTCCACCACTTGCCGCTGGACAGTGCGGTCCAACGCGGACGTGGGTTCGTCCAGCAGAATCAGTGCGGGCTTCAGCACCAGCGCCCGGGCAATGGCGATGCGCTGGCGTTGCCCGCCGGAAAACTCATGGGGGTAGCGATGGCGCGTGCGCGGGTCCAGGCCTACTTCCTCCAGGGCCGCAATAATCGCCGCTTCCTGTTCCTGCGCGGTGCCAATGCCGTGAATGCGCAGCCCTTCACCCACAATGTCCGCCACGCACATGCGCGGGCTCAGGCTGCCAAACGGGTCCTGGAACACCACCTGCATTTCCCGCCGCAGCGGCCGTACGGCCTTCTGGTTCAGCCCTTGCAGGTTCTGCCCATGGAAGCGGATGCCGCCCTGGCTGGAAATCAGCCGCAGGATCGCCAGGCCGAGCGTCGACTTGCCCGACCCGGATTCCCCGACAATCCCCAGCGTCTGCCCTTGCGGCAAGCTGAAGTTGACCCCGTCCACGGCCTTTACATGGTCAACCGTGCGCCGCAGCAGCCCCTTCTTGATCGGGAACCACACCTTGAGGTCATCCACTTCCAGTAGCGGCGCGCCCACCGGGTTGTGCGCCGGCAGCCCGCTGGGCTCGGCATTTATGAGCATTTGGGTGTAGTGGTGCTGTGGCGAGCTGAACAGCGTGGCGCATTCGGCTTGCTCTACAATTTGCCCGCGCTGCATCACGCACACGCGGTGGGCGATGCGACGCACCAGGTTCAGGTCATGGCTGATCAGCAGCAGCGCCATGCCCAAGCGCGCCTGCAGTTCCTTGAGCAGGTCGAGAATCTTCAGCTGCACGGTCACGTCCAGCGCCGTGGTCGGCTCATCTGCAATCAGCAGTTCCGGCTCGTTGGCCAGTGCCATGGCGATCATTACCCGTTGGCGCTGCCCGCCGGATAGCTCGTGGGGCAGGGCCTTCAAGCGCTTGTGCGGCTCGGGAATGCCGACCAGGTCCAGCAGCTCCAGGGTACGTGCGGTCGCTTCCTTGCCGGTCAGGCCCTTGTGCAGCAGAAGGATTTCGTTGATCTGCTTCTCGATGCAGTGCAGCGGGTTGAGCGAGGTCATCGGCTCCTGGAAGATCATCGCAATGCGGTTGCCGCGAATGCGCTGCAGGGTCTTCTCGTTCTGCTGCAGCAGGTCCTTGCCTTCGTAGCGGATGCTGCCGCTGGGGTGGCGGGCCAGGGGGTAGGGCAGCAGGCGCAGGATCGAGTGCGCGGTGACCGATTTGCCCGAGCCACTTTCGCCCACCAGCGCCAGCGTCTCGCCTTTGCGGATGTCAAAGCTGATGCCATCCACCACCCGGTTGACCTGGTCCCCGGTCACGAACTCCACGGCCAGGTCCCGCACTTCGATCAGGTTCTGTTCACTCATGTCACTTCCTCGGGTCGAAGGCATCGCGGGCGGATTCGCCGATGAACACCAGCAAGCTCAGCATCAGCGCCAGTACGGCAAAGGCGCTGATGCCCAGCCACGGCGCTTGCAGGTTGGACTTGCCCTGCGCCACCAGTTCGCCCAGCGATGGCGAACCGGCGGGCAGGCCGAAACCGAGAAAGTCCAGGGCGGTGAGGGTGCCGATGGCGCCGGTCAGAATGAATGGCATGAAGGTCATGGTCGAGATCATGGCGTTGGGCAAGATGTGCCGGTACATGATGGCGCCGTTGCGCATGCCCAACGCACGGGCGGCGCGCACGTATTCCAGGTTACGCCCACGCAGGAACTCGGCGCGCACCACATCCACCAGGCTCATCCACGAGAACAGCAGCATGATGCCCAGCAGCCACCAGAAGTTGGGCTGCACGAAGCTGGCCAGGATGATCAGCAGGTACAGCACCGGCAGGCCCGACCAGATTTCCAGAAAGCGCTGCCCGGCCAGGTCGACCCAGCCGCCATAGAAGCCTTGCAAGGCGCCGGCGATGACGCCGACGATGGAGCTGGCCACGGTCAGGGTAAGGGCGAAGAGTACCGAAATGCGGAAGCCGTAGATCACCCGCGCCAGCACGTCGCGGCCCTGGTCGTCGGTGCCCAGCCAGTTGTCCGTGGAGGGTGGCGCCGGGGCGGGCACGCGCAGGTCGTAATTGATGCTCTGGTAGCTGAACGGGATTGGCGCCCACAGCACAAAGCTGTCTTTCTTGGCCAGCAGTTCGCGGATGTACGGGCTCTTGTAGTTGGCCTCCAGCGGGAATTCGCCGCCGAAGGTGGTTTCCGGGTAGCGCTTGAACGCCGGGAAGTACCATTCGCCGTCGTAACGCACGGCCACCGGCTTGTCATTGGCGATCAGCTCCGCGCCCAGGCTCAGGCCGAACAGGATCAGGAACAGCCACAGCGACCACCAGCCACGGCGGTTGGCCTTGAAGCGCTCGAAGCGCCGGCGGTTGAGGGGGGACAAGGCCATGTCAGTGCTCCCGGCTGGCGAAGTCGATGCGTGGATCGACCAGGGTGTAGGTCAGGTCGCCGATCAGTTTCACCACCAGCCCCAGCAGGGTGAAGATGAACAGGGTGCCGAAGACCACCGGGTAGTCGCGGTTGATGGCCGCTTCGAAACTCATCAGGCCCAGGCCGTCGAGGCTGAAGATGACCTCGATCAGCAAGGATCCTGTGAAGAAGATGCCGATGAACGCCGACGGGAAGCCGGCTATCACCAGCAGCATGGCGTTGCGGAACACGTGGCCGTACAGCACCCGTGGCCGGCTGAGGCCCTTGGCCTTGGCGGTGACCACATATTGCTTGTTGATCTCGTCGAGGAAGCTGTTCTTGGTCAGCAGGGTCATGGTGGCGAAGTTGCCGATGACCAGCGCGGTGATCGGCAGTACCAGGTGCCAGAAGTAGTCCAGCACCTTGCCGGTGGTGCTCAGCTCGTCGAAGTTGTTGGAGGTGAGGCCACGCAGCGGGAACCAGTCGAAGTAGCTGCCCCCGGCGAACAGCACGATCAACAGGATGGCGAACAGGAACGCCGGGATGGCGTAGCCGACGATGATCGCCGAGCTGGTCCACACGTCGAAGTGGCTGCCGTGGCGCACCGCCTTGGCGATCCCCAGCGGGATCGACACCAGGTACATGATCAGTGTGCTCCACAGCCCCAGCGAGATCGACACCGGCATCTTCTCGACAATCAGGTCGATCACCTTGGCATCGCGGAAGAAGCTGTCGCCGAAGTCCAGCTGGGCGTAGTTCTTGATCATGATCCACAGGCGTTCTGGCGGCGACTTGTCGAAGCCGTACATGCGCTCGATTTCGGCGATCAGCGCCGGGTCCAGGCCCTGGGCGCCGCGGTAGTTGGAACCGGCCACGGAAACCTCGGCGCCGCCACCGGCAATGCGGCTGGTGGCGCCCTCGAAGCCTTCGAGCTTGGCGATCATCTGCTCTACCGGGCCACCGGGGGCGGCCTGGACGATGATGAAGTTGATGACAAGGATACCGAACAGGGTCGGGATGATTAGCAGCAGGCGCCGCAGGATATAGGCCAGCATGTTAGTTGGCCTCGTCCGCAGGGGCGTCGCTCACCGCCGGGGTTACCCCGGGCTTGATCCACCAGGTGTCGATGCCGATGTCGTACTTGGGCGACACTTGCGGGTGGCCGATGTGGTTCCAGTAGGCTACGCGCCAGGTCTTGATATGCCAGTTGGGGATCACGTAGTAGCCCCATAGCAACACGCGGTCGAGGGCGCGGCAGTGGTCGATCAGGCTCTGGCGAGAGTCGGCGTTGATCAGCTCTTCCACCAACTGGTCGATGGCCGGGTCGCGCAGGCCGATGAAGTTGCGGCTGCCGGGGTTGTCGGCGGCGGCACTGGACCAGAATTCGCGCTGCTCGTTGCCCGGCGAGTTGGACTGTGGGTAGCCGCCGACGATCATGTCGTAGTCCCGTGAACGCAGGCGGGTGATGTACTGGGAAACGTCGACCCGGCGGATGCTCAGGTCGATGCCCAGGTCGGCGAGGTTGCGCTTGAACGGCAGCAGAATGCGTTCGAACTCGGTCTGCGCCAGCAGGAACTCGATGCTTACCGGCTTGCCTTGGGCGTCGACCATCTTGTCGTCGACGATTTTCCAGCCGGCTTCCTGCAGCAGCTTGTAGGCCTGGCGCTGCTGCTCGCGGATCATGCCGCTGCCGTCGCTGACAGGGTTCTTGAAGGCCTCGGAGAATACCTGGTCAGGGACTTTGCCACGCAGCGGCTCGAGGATTTTCAGCTCGTTGGGGCTGGGCAGGCCGTGAGCGGCCATTTCCGAGTTGTCGAAGTAGCTGCCGGTGCGGGTGTAGGCACCGTTGAACAGCTGCTTGTTGGTCCACTCATAGTCCAGCAGCAGGCTCAGCGCCTGGCGCACACGCACGTCCTGGAACACCGGGCGGCGGATGTTGAAGATGAAACCCTGCATGCCAGTAGGGTTGCCGTTGGGCAGCTCTTCCTTGATCAGGCGGCCTTCCCGCACGGCGGGCACGTTGTAGGCGGTGGCCCAGTTCTTCGCGCTGACTTCCAGCGCATAGTCGAACGCCCCGGCCTTGAGCGCCTCCAGGGCAACGGTGGTGTCACGGTAAGAGTCGAAGGTCATGGCATCGAAGTTATAGAACCCGCGATTGATCGGCAGGTCCTTGGCCCAATAGTCCTTGACCCGCTCGTAGCGCACCGAGCGCCCGGCCTTGACCTCGGCAACCTTGTACGGGCCGCTGCCCAAGGGGATTTCCAGGTTGCCGCGGTTGAAGTCGCGGTTTGCGTACCAGTGCTTGGGCAGTACGGGCAGCTGGCCGAGAATCAGCGGCAGCTCGCGGTTGCCCTTGTGCTTGAACCTGAACAGCACCTTCAGCGGGTCTTCGGCGACCACTTCGGCGACGTCGGCGTAATACTGGCGGTACAGCGGCGCACCGTCCTTGATCAGGGCATTGAAGGTGAACACCACGTCTTCGGCACGCATCGGGTGGCCGTCGTGGAAGCGGGCTTCGGGGCGCAGGTAGAAACGCACCCAGCTGTTGTCCGGGGCTTTCTCGATCTTGCCGGCCACCAGGCCGTATTCGGTGAACGGCTCGTCCTGGCTCTGGCGCATCAGGGTGTCGTAGATGCTGCCGATGTTCTCGGCCGCGACGCCCTTGTTGATGAACGGGTTGAGGCTGTCGAAGCCGCCGAAGCTGGACTGGCGGAAGGTACCGCCCTTGGGGGCGTCGGGGTTGACGTAGTCGAAGTGCTTGAAATCGGCAGGGTACTTGGGTGGCTCGTCGTACAGAGTGAGCGCGTGCTGCGGTGCGGCCAGGGTGGGAAGGCTCAGGCAGGCGAGCAACAGGCTGCATGCCAGCCGGCGCAGACGGTGCGTTGGCGTCATTGGGCTTTCTCCGAAGTCTTGATCCACCAGCTGTTCAGCCCAAGGGTATAGGGCGGTGTGGTGACGAAGGCGAACCGGTTGCGGTAGGCCAGGCGATGGTTGTCGAGGTACCAGTTGGGGATCATGTAGTACTGCCATGAGAGCACGCGGTCCAGGGCGCGGGCGGCGGCGACCTGGTCGTCGCGGGTGCGTGCGGCAAGCAGGGTGTCGAGCAAGTGGTCGACCACCGGGTCCTTGACCCCAGCATAGTTCTTGCTGCCCTTGGTGGCGGCCTGGCTGGAATGGAAGTACAGCCACTGTTCAAGGCCGGGGCTCAGGGTCTGGTTCAGGGTCATCAGAATCATGTCGAAATCGAACTGGTCCAGACGTTGTTTGTACTGGGCACGGTCCACGGTGCGCAAGCGTGCATCGATGCCGATGCTGGACAGATTTTCGACATAAGGTTGCAGGATGCGTTCAAGGTTGGGGTTTACCAACAGCAGTTCCATGCGCAGTTGCTGGCCCTTGCTGTCGACCAGGCGCTGGCCGTTCAGCTTCCAGCCAGCCTCGGCAAGCAGGCCCAAGGCCTGGCGCAGGGTCTGGCGGCTGATCCCGCGGCCATCTGTGTGGCTGACCTTGTAGGGTTCGCTGTACAGCTTGGCCGGTAACTGGTCACGGAACGGCGCCAGCAACAGCCACTCCTTGCCGGTGGGCAGGCCACTGGCAGCGAACTCGCTGTTGGGGTAGTAACTGGTCGAGCGGCGGTAGGCGCTGCTGAACAGGGCGCGGTTGGTCCACTCGAAGTCGAGCATCAGCCCCAACGCCTGGCGTACCCGCGGGTCGCTGAAGGTGGCCCGACGGCTGTTCATGAACAGGCCCTGGGTTTGCGTGGGGATCTGGTGCGGGATCTGCGCCTTGATCACTTCGCCACGGCGCACGGGCGGGAAGTTGTAGCCGTTGGCCCAGTTCTTCGCCTGGTGCTCGATATAGATGTCGAATTCGCCAGCCTTGAACGCTTCGAAGGCCACCGTGGCGTCGCGGTAGAACTCGTATTCCACGCGCTTGAAGTTGTACTTGCCACGGTTGACCGCCAGGTCCTTGCCCCAGTAGTTCTTGACCCGCTCGAACACCAGGCGGCGCCCGGGTTGTACCTGGGTGATGCGGTAGGGGCCGCTGCCCAAGGGGGGCTCGAAGGTGGTGGCCTTGAAGTCGCGTTTTTGCCAGTAGTGCTTGGGCAGCACCGGCATTTCGCCCAGGCGCAGGATCAGCAGCGGGTTGCCCGCGCGCTTGAACACGAAACGGATGCGCAGCGGGCCGAGGATGTCTACCCGTTGCACTTCCTGCAGGTTGGTGCGGTAGATCGGGTGGCCGTCCTTGAGCAGCGTGCGGTAGGAAAAGGCCACGTCTGCCGAGGTGATCGGCTGGCCGTCGTGCCAGCGGGCTTCCGGGCGCAGGTTGAACACCACCCAGCTGCGGTCCTCGCTGTATTCGACCGAACGGGCGATCAGGCCGTAGCTGGAGGTCGGCTCGTCACCCGACGGGTCGTACTGACCGGTGCCGACCATCAGCGGCTCGTTCAGCTCGCTGATGCCGTACTGCTGGAAATTGGGCGTGGTGACCGGGCTTGACCCCTTGAAGGTGTAGGGGTTGAGGGTATCGAAGGTGCCAAAAGCCATGGCGCGCAAGGTACCGCCCTTGGGCGCTTGCGGGTTGACCCAGTCGAAATGGGTGAATGTGGCTGGGTACTTGAGCGTGCCGAACTGCGCGTATCCGTGGCTTTCGCTCACCATCGCGGCTACGGGGAAGCTCAAGGCCAGGCTGATTGACAGCAGGAGGGGACGTATCAAGTCGGCATCCGATCCAGAGGCGTTGGGCTTTGATCGGGTACAGTAACAGCTTGGTGGGATTGGAAAAAGAGTGCGGCCAGAGGATTGCAAAGGGCCGCTGGGCGCCCCATCGCCGGCAAGCCAGCTCCCACCCCGACTGCATCGGCTTCAAGCCATGTGCAGTACTTGTGGGAGCCGGCTTGCCGGCGATGGGGCGCGCAGCGGCCCCGGGTTTTACATCAATGCGAGAGGTAGACGGTCAGGGTCTGGCCTGGCTTGAGGGCGTGGCCGCTGCGTGGGTTCCAGCGCTTGAGGTGCTGCATTTCCACGTTGAAGCGTTTGGCCACCAGGTACAGCGAGTCGCCCTTGCGCACCTTGTACTGGGTGGAGCGCTTGCCGGATGCCGCTACCCGGTTACCGGCGGCACTCGGTCCCTTGCCACCGCGCAGGGCCAGCACCTGGCCGGCCCGCAGGCTGTTGCCGGACAGGCGGTTCCAGCGCTTGATGTCACTGACCGAGACGCGATTGGCCTTGGCGATCGCGCCCAGGTTGTCGCCGCGTTTGACCCGGTAGCTGCGCGCCGCCACCGGTGCCTTGGCTTCGGCTACGGCGCGGGCGAACACGGCCTTGTTCGGTTGCAGGCTGACCAGTTGCTCGGGCTTGAGGTTGGACAGGCTGTCGCTCAGCAGCTGCGCCTTGGCCGTCGGCACCAGCAGTTGCTGCGGGCCGTCCACGGTCATGCGCTTCTTGAAGGCCGGGTTGAGCTGGATCAGCTCGTCTTCGTCGATGTTGGCAAAGGCCGCCACCCGCGACAGGTCCAGGCGATCATTGATGGCGACCGCTTCGAAGTAGGGCTCGTTGGCAATCGGGTTCAGGTTCACGCCATAGGCTTCAGGCGTAAGCACCACCTGCGAGAGGGCCAGCAGCTTGGGCACATAGTCGCGGGTTTCCTGAGGCAGCGGCAGGTTCCAGTAGTCGGTTGGCAGGCCGAGCCGTTCGTTGCGCTCCATGGCGCGGCTAACCGTGCCTTCGCCGGCGTTGTAGGCGGCCAGGGCCAGCAGCCAGTCACCGTTGAACATGTCGTGCAGGCGGGTCAGGTAGTCCAGTGCGGCGTTGGTCGACGCGGTGATATCGCGGCGGCCATCGTAGAAATTGGTCTGGCGCAGGTTGAAGTGGCGGCCTGTCGCTGGCATGAACTGCCACATGCCGGCAGCACTGGCGCGTGAATAGGCCATCGGGTTGTAGGCACTTTCGATGGCGGGCAGCAGGGCCAGCTCCAGCGGCATGTCGCGCTCTTCAAGACGCTCGACGATGTAGTGCAGGTAGAGGCTGCCGCGCTCGCCGGCACTTTCGATGAAGGTCGGGTTGCTGGCGAACCACAGGCGCTGCTGCTCGATGCGCGGATTGACGTCGATGCTGTCCTGCAGGGCAAAGCCCTGGCGCATGCGCTCCCAGACATCCTGCGGTGCCTGCTCGGCCGGCTTGACCAGCAGCGGTGCAGGTTTGTGCTTGATCCGCGCCTGGTAGTTGTGCGCGCGAACGCTTTCGGATTCGTCAAGCTGACGGGTGCTCTGGCAGCCCACCAGGGTGGCGGCCAGAGCCAGCGCACTGATTTGGGCCAGGCGCGTCAGGGCGACGGAATGAGAGGTTCTGCGGCTACGGGAAGACATCGGCTGAGACAGGTATCCGGGCGAAAAATTTCGGCGATTCTAGAAACCGCTCCGGGCCTGGTCAACCTTTGACCATCGATTGCGATATATCTTGAGGTTATCAGAAGGTGTCCTTCCAAGACCTCAAGGCAGCAAAAACAGTGACCTGCGAGTCGTTTGGATGTCCCTTCCATTCGTCTGCTTTTTGTTTAACTAATGTTTCAGAGGTACGCAGGAAGGGGTTGGTCAGGCGTTCCAGGCCAATCGTTGATGGCAAGGTGATGCGATTGTCGGCGCGTAAACGGGTAACGTCCTCGAACCGCTTTAGAACGTGCTGGTTGGTAGGTTCCACCGCCTTTGCAAAGCGCAGGTTGCTGAGGGTGTATTCGTGGGCGCAGTACACTTCGGTGTGGGCCGGCAGTGCCGCCAGGCGGGCCAGGGCCGGCTGCATCTGTTCGGGTGTACCCTCGAACATGCGCCCGCAGCCGGCGGCGAACAGGGTGTCGCCACTGAACAGCACTGGCGTTGCCGGTTGGTCGCTGAAGAACGCGATATGCCCCAAGGTGTGGCCGGGCACTGCCAGTACCTGGAACGTCATGCCCAGCACCGTCACCTGGTCGCCTTCGTCCAGTGCCAGGTCGCGGCAGGGAATACGTTCGTTGGCAGGGCCGCACACCCGTGCGTTCGTCAGTTGCTTGAGCCGTTCGACGCCGCCGACATGGTCGTTATGGTGGTGGGTAATCAGGATGTCGCTGAGCACCCAGTCGGGGTTGGCCGACAGCCAGCGTTCCACCGGGCCGGCGTCACCCGGGTCGACCACCGCGCAGCGGCGTTTGGCAGTATCCTGTAACAACCAGATGTAGTTGTCGGAGAAAGCGGGGAGAGCATCGATCTGTATCATGGTGCGGATCCGATTCGCCTAGCGTGGCACATGAAGGCATCTTAGCCGCGATGGCGCGGTGGGAGAACCTTCGAGGGAGAGCGCAATGACCGACCAAGCTTTTGCCCAGGCTGACCCGGACTGGGTCAAGCTGATCAGCCTGGCCCGTGAGTGGTTCAATGGCCCGATCGGCCAACTGATGCTCAAGGAAGAGGAAAAGCTGCTGGAAGAAGAGCTGGGCCGCTTCTTCGGGGGCTACCTTGTGCACTACGGCCCCTGCGCGGAGCCGCCGCCCAGCGCCCCCCAGGTGCAGCGCAACGTGCGCCTTGGGGCGCCGCTGCCGGGGGTGGAAATTGCCTGTGAAGAGCAGGCCTGGCCGCTGAGCGAGCATGCCGCCGATGTGGTGGTGCTGCAGCATGGCCTGGATTTCAGCCTGTCGCCCCATGGCTTGCTGCGCGAGGCCGCCAGCGCCGTGCGCCCGGGCGGGCACCTGCTGATCGTCGGGATCAACCCGTGGAGCAGTTGGGGCATGCGCCATTTCTTCAGCCATGGCGCCTTGCGCAAGGCGCGTTGCATCTCGCCTTCGCGGGTAGGCGACTGGCTCAACCTGCTGGGCTTCGCGCTGGAGAAACGCCGCTTCGGGTGCTATCGTCCGCCGCTTGCTTCACCGGCCTGGCAGCAGCGCCTGGCGGGTTGGGAGCGGATGGCCGGCGGCTGGCAGAGCTCCGGTGGCGGGGTGTACCTGCTGGTGGCGCGCAAGATGGTGGTGGGCCTGCGGCCGTTGCGCCCGGAACGCCGCGAGCCGATGGGCAAGTTGCTGCCGCTGCCGCTGGCCAAGGTGAACCGCACGGCGGTCAACCCTGAAACTGACAAGCACTGAATTCAAGAGTGGTACATGAGCGATAGCGTCGAAATGTTTACCGATGGTGCCTGCAAAGGCAATCCTGGCCCAGGTGGCTGGGGGGTCCTGATGATCTACAAGGGCGTCGAGAAGGAACTGTGGGGCGGCGAACGTGAAACCACCAACAACCGCATGGAGCTGATGGCGGCGATCCAGGGCCTGATGTCGCTGAAGCGCGAATGCGAAGTGGTGCTGACCACCGACTCGCAGTACGTGATGAAGGGCATCAACGAATGGATGGTCAACTGGAAGAAGCGCGGCTGGAAGACCGCTGCCAAAGAGCCGGTGAAGAATGCCGACCTGTGGCAGCAGCTCGATGAGCAGGTCAACCGCCACAAGGTGAGCTGGAAGTGGGTGCGCGGCCATATCGGCCACCCCGGCAACGAACGCGCCGACCAGCTGGCCAACCGTGGGGTCGATGAGGTGCGCGCCCAGCGTTGAGCTGGGGTACAATCGCGGCCTTTGTAACTGATGCAAGTTGGAGCGCCCCGCGTGGAGCAGCAGCAAGATAAACGGTTCGTCATTCTCGATACCGAAACCACGGGTATGCCGGTCAGCGAAGGCCACCGGATCATCGAGATCGGCTGTGTCGAGGTGCTCGGCCGGCGCCTGACCGGGCGGCACTTCCACGTCTACCTGCAGCCGGACCGCGAGAGTGACGAGGGCGCTATCAACGTCCACGGCATCACCGACACCTTCCTGGTCGGCAAGCCACGGTTTGGCGATGTAGCCGAGGAATTCTTCGAATTCATCCAGGGCGCCACGCTGGTCATCCATAACGCGGCGTTTGACGTTGGCTTCATCAACAACGAATTCGCCTTGCTGGGCCAGCAGCATCGCGCTGACATTTCGCAGCATTGCACCATTCTCGACACTCTGTTGCTGGCACGTTCGCGCCACCCAGGGCAGCGCAACAGCCTGGATGCGCTGTGCAAACGCTACGACATCGACAACTCTGGCCGTGAGCTGCACGGCGCATTGCTCGACTCGGAACTGCTGGCTGACGTCTACCTGGCGATGACCGGTGGCCAGACCAGCCTGTCGCTGGCGGGCCATGGCGCAGACGCCGAGAGTGATGGGCAGGGCGCTGGCGGCAGCGAGATCCGCCGGATTGTCGGGCGTACGCCGGGGCGGGTGATCATGGCCAATGCCGAGGAACTGGAGGCGCATGCCGAGCGCCTGGCCGCTATCGCCAAGTCGGCGGGTGGGCCCTCCATGTGGCAGGCCCTTACCGAGACAGCTGCTGGCTGATTTATAGCCTGTACCGGCCTCTTCGCGGGCGTGCCCGCGAAGAGGCAGGCGCTGAGAACACAGGTTCAACTACCCTGAAATGGACGTCATGTCCTTCGGAGGTAGCCACCTGATGTACAAGGACCTCAAGTTCCCGATCCTCATCGTCCACCGCGCCATCAAGGCGGACAGCGTTGCCGGCGAGCGCGTGCGGGGCATCGCCGAGGAGCTGCGCCAGGATGGCTTCGCCATTCTCGCCGCCGCCGACCATGCCGAAGCCCGCCTGGTTGCCGCCACCCACCACGGCCTGGCCTGCATGCTGGTCGCTGCCGAAGGCGTTGGCGAGAACACCCACCTGCTGCAGAACATGGCCGAGCTGATCCGCCTGGCCCGCCTGCGCGCACCCAGCCTGCCGATTTTCGCCCTGGGCGAGCAGGTAACCCTGGAAAACGCCCCGGCCGAGGCCATGAGCGAGCTTAACCAGCTTCGAGGAATCCTCTACCTGTTCGAGGATACCGTGCCGTTTCTCGCCCGCCAGGTGGCGCGCGCCGCACACACCTACCTCGACGGCCTGCTGCCGCCGTTCTTCAAGGCCCTGGTGCAGCACACTGCGCAATCCAACTATTCCTGGCACACCCCTGGCCATGGCGGCGGCGTGGCCTACCATAAAAGCCCCGTGGGCCAGGCTTTTCACCAGTTCTTCGGGGAAAATACCCTCCGCTCGGACCTGTCTGTTTCCGTGCCGGAACTCGGCTCGCTGCTCGACCACACCGGGCCGCTGGCAGAAGCCGAAGCCAGGGCGGCGCGCAACTTCGGCGCTGACCACACCTTCTTCGTCATCAACGGTACTTCCACCGCCAACAAGATCGTCTGGCACGCCATGGTCGGCCGCGACGACCTGGTGCTGGTGGACCGCAACTGCCACAAGTCGGTAGTGCACGCGATCATCATGACCGGCGCCATTCCGCTGTACCTGTGCCCGGAGCGCAACGAACTGGGCATCATCGGCCCGATCCCGCTCAGCGAATTCAGCCCCGAGGCAATCGCGGCGAAGATACTGGCCAACCCCCTTGCCCGCGATCGTGGGCAGCGCATCAAGCTGGCGGTAGTGACCAACTCCACCTATGACGGCCTGTGCTACCACGCCGGGATGATCAAGCAGAGCCTGGGTGCCAGTGTCGAGGTGCTGCATTTCGACGAGGCCTGGTTCGCCTATGCGGCGTTTCATGACTTCTTCACCGGGCGCTATGCCATGGGCACTGCCTGCACGGCAGACAGCCCTCTGGTGTTCAGTACCCACTCCACCCACAAACTGCTGGCCGCATTCAGCCAGGCCTCGATGATCCATGTGCAGGACGGGGCCAGGCGTCAGCTGGACCGTGACCGATTCAACGAAGCGTTCATGATGCATATCTCGACCTCGCCACAGTACAGCATTCTCGCCTCGCTGGACGTGGCCTCGACCATGATGGAAGGGCCGGCCGGGCATTCGCTGCTGCAAGAGATGTTCGACGAGGCGCTGAGTTTTCGTCGTGCCCTGGCCAACCTGCGCGAGCACATTGCTGCGGATGACTGGTGGTTCAGTATCTGGCAGCCACCGAGCACCGAAGGTACCCAGCGCCTGGCCGCGCAGGACTGGTTGCTGCAACCGGGGGCGGAGTGGCATGGCTTTGGCGAGGTTGTGGACGACTATGTGCTGCTCGACCCGCTCAAGGTGACCTTGGTGATGCCGGGCCTGAGCGCGGGGGGTGTGCTGGGCGAGCATGGCATCCCGGCGGCGGTGGTCAGCAAGTTTCTCTGGGAGCGGGGGCTGGTGGTGGAGAAAACCGGCCTGTACAGCTTCCTGGTGCTGTTCTCCATGGGCATTACCAAAGGCAAGTGGAGCACTTTGCTTACGGAATTGCTGGAGTTCAAGCGCCACTATGATGGCAATACAGCCCTGAGCAATTGCCTGCCGAGTGTGGTGGCAGCCGATGCATCACGCTACCAGAGGATGGGGCTGCGCGACTTGTGTGAGCAATTGCATGACTGCTACCGCGCCAATGCCACGGCCAAGCAACTGAAGCGGCTGTTCACGCGCTTGCCGGAGGTGGCTGTGAGCCCGGCCCGGGCCTATGACCAGATGGTGCGTGGCGAGGTGGAGGCGGTGCCGATCGAGGCGCTGCTGGGGCGTGTGGCTGCGGTGATGCTGGTGCCGTATCCGCCTGGTATTCCATTGATCATGCCGGGCGAGCGGTTCACCGAGGCGACCCGCTCGATACTCGATTACCTGGCCTTTGCCCGGGCATTCAACCAGGGCTTCCCCGGTTTTGTCGCCGATGTGCATGGCCTGCAGAACGAGAGCGGCCGTTACACCGTGGACTGCATCACGGAATGCGAATGATCTCGACGCCGCTGCGCGCCAGTTCGAAACGGTTTTCACCGAGGTGGTTGACCTTGTCGCCGATGGCCAGGCGGTAGGTGGTGATGGGGGCGCCCAGCGTGCTGCCGTCAAGTTGCAGGGTGGATTCCTGGAACTCGTGCACGGGGTAGATACGGCCTTCGGCGTCACGGGCGTGGAATTGGCCGACCATTACTGCTGCCATTTGGGTGGAAACCTCTGAATTACGTAGAAAATGTCTGAAGGCATAGACCGTGGAACAGCCTCGGAAGTTTTCACCCTGCGGAAAAAAAACCAAAGCGCCGAGGAACGGTCATCTATAACTACAACGTCTCTTTACCCAGCAAAGGTTGGAAATTGCCATGAGCCAGGTGTATTCGGTAGCGGTTGTCGTGGGTAGCTTGCGCAAGGAGTCGTACAACCGCAAGGTCGCCCGCGCACTTTCGGAGCTGGCGCCGTCCAGCCTTGCCCTGAAGATCGTCGAAATTGGCGATTTGCCGTTGTACAACGAGGACGTCGAGGCCGAAGCGCCGCCGGAGGCGTGGAAGCGGTTTCGCGAGGAGATCCGTCGCAGTGATGCGGTATTGTTCGTCACGCCAGAATATAACCGATCAGTGCCGGGCTGCCTGAAAAATGCCATCGATGTGGGCTCGCGGCCGTACGGGCAAAGTGCCTGGAGCGGCAAACCGACGGCGGTGGTGAGTGTATCGCCCGGGGCCATTGGCGGCTTTGGCGCCAACCATGCCGTGCGCCAGTCGCTGGTGTTTCTGGACATGCCGTGCATGCAGATGCCCGAAGCCTACATTGGCGGTGCCGCAAGCCTGTTCGAGGACTCGGGCAAGCTCAACGACAAGACCCGGCCGTTCTTGCAGGCGTTTGTCGACAAGTTTGCTTCGTGGGTGAAGTTGAACCGGGCGGTTTGACGCGGTCTTTGCAGGAGCAGCCTTGTGCTGCGAAGAGGCCGGCACAGACCATACTGATGCGTGATCTGTACCGGCCTCTTCGCAGCACAAGGCTGCTCCTACAGAAACAGTGCACTGCATGTTCTAGCGGAAGCTGTAGGAAACGCCGGCATAAACGCCAAGCCCTTCGCCCGGCGTAGAGCGGGCGTTGTCCTTGCCGGCATCGTTGTAGGTGGGTGTCACCGTGGCCGCATAGCGCTTGTTGGTCAGGTTGCGCAGGTCCAGCCAGGTCTGCCAGTCGTGTTTGGGTGAATTCCAGCCCAGGCGCGCGCCGAGCAAGGCATATTCATCGGCGTGGTAGCTGTTGGCATAGTCCACCTGCACCTTCGACGCCATTTGCGTGTTGATCCCGGCATAGAAGCCACTCGGCCAGTCATAGCGCAGTTCGGCCTGGTAGTAGTGCATGGGGATGCCGGGCAGGCGGTTGTCGCCAAACTTGTCGTCATCACGGTAGTGGAAGTCGCTGAAGGTATAGGCCTGGCGCAAGCTCAGCTTGCCGGTGCCGGCGCTTTCCCACAGGGTGCTGTCGAGGCCGGCCTCCACGCCCTGGTGCACGGTAGCGCTGGCGTTGAACTCCGAGGTGAAGTTAGGCACCACCTCCACGGCCAGCAGTTCGTGGCGCACTTGCGAGTAGTACCAGGCAAGGTCCCAGCGGCCGAGCGCCGAGTCGCCACGCGCGCCCAGCTCCAGGGTAGTGGCAGTCTGGTTCTGCATCTCGATCGGCTGGATCTGTTTGCCGCCTGTGCTGGGCGCGCTCCAGATCAGCGACCACGGGTGTGGCGGTTCTACCGAGCGGCTGAGGTTGCCGTACACCTGCAAGTCCGGGCGGATGTCGTAGCGCAGCCCCAGGCGCGGTGCGTAGTCCCAGTCATGCATGCTCACCTTGCCACCTTCGGCCGGGTAGGTCACGGCACTTTCGCGGCGGGTGTAGATCATCGCAAGACCCGTGGTCAGCCACAGGTCCGGGACCAGTTCCAGGTCGTTGCCGACATGCAGCACGGTGTCCGAGCCCTGGTAGGTGAAGTCACGGGTGCGCGCGCCGAATACATCGCCATCGCGGGTAAATTGTGAAGCGCCACTGTTGGGCAGGTGCTTGGTGGTGCGCCAGCCGATGGTGGTCTTGCTTTCGTGACCAAGCAGCGTGTCGCGGCGGAAATAGTTCAGCGTGCCGCTGACATCGGTATAGGCCACCTTCAGGCGCATCGGGCCTTCACGCAGGTCCATCGGGTAATCGTGATAGACCAGGCCGGCTTCCAGGCGCGCATCGTCGTCGAGGTAGAAGGTGGTCTTGTTGCCCACCCAGGTGCTGCCTGGTTGCGGGCGGCTGTCGTCGCGGGCCAGATAGGCCGGGTTGGCAGCGCGCGGGTGGTGCTTGATCTGGTCTTTGGTCAGGCGCCCGGCCAGTTCGTTTTCGGTCTCGCGGTAGCGCAGGTAGAAGCGGGTTTCCAGGTTCGGGTTGAAGCGGTAGCCGACATTGGCAGCAATGCCCTTGGCACTGCCGCTGCTGTGCGCCTGATACCCGTCATATTCCGAGTCGGTCAGGGCCATGTAGTAGTCGAGGTTGCCCAGCACTTGCCCCGAGCTGATGTGCCGGTGCTGGTAACCGCGGCTGCCGACCTCGTAGCGCACTTGCAGCGGCGCGGCGTCGTAGCCGGTGTGGGTGACGTAGTTGATCGCGCCGCCCAGCGCCAGGGCACCCTGGTCGAAACCATTGGCGCCCCGCAGCACTTCGGCACGGCTCAGCCATAGCGGCTCGAACAACTCGTAGGGTGTACCGCCCGGGCCAGTCAGTGGCAGGCCGTCGAACATCGTGTACACCCCGGAGCCATGGGCCCCCGGCGCGCGGTTGATGCCCGAGCCGCGGATCGACAGTTTGATGCCATCGTTGCCCGCCGATTGGGCGAATACGCCGGGCTGGTAGGCCAGCACGTCCTGGTTGCTGGCCACTCGGCCTTGCCCCACGCTTTGCATGTCCACCAGGTTGCTGGCGCCTGGCACCTCCCGCAGGCGTTCGCTGGCAGCTGTCAGGTCGTTCTGCTCCTCATCGGTGATCAGCACCTGGCCCAATTCGACCGAGGATGCTGCCAGGGCGGGCTGGGCGGCAACAAAGGCAGCCAGCAGGCCAAGGCAGGACGATGGGGAATAAACGGAACGCATTGTACGACTCCAGGCGAAAGACGAATGGACAACGGCGTTGAGACGAGCGAAATGCCGCTTGGAGCACGAAGAAACTCAGCAAATCTTGCACTGCTTTCGTCAGACGCTTTTGTACGAAAGTTCTTTACAAGCCGCACCGGTGGAGAGAGGCGGCATGGGCTTCGTAAGGTGGTTGCAGACCGGCAGCGATGCCTCGCTCAATCACCCGTGGAGTACCAGCATGACTGACAACGCACTACACCCACAGCAACCCCCGGCGCGCGCCCCGGTTCGCCTGACGCCACGTGAACGGCAAGTGCTGTTGTGGTGTGCCGACAGCCATGACCCGTTCTGGCCACGGGTGGGCACCACTGAGGCATGCGGCTGGTCAGTACGCGCCGAATTCGAAATGACTCACGAACTGTCCCCCGGCGGGATGCCCAATCCGGAAGTGTACCTGCCTTCGGCCAATGGTGATTTGCGCAAGGCCGCCCTGCCTGGGGCAGGCCAGGCCAGCCCGGTTGAGTGAGGCGTCATTGGGGGCAGTGAAAAAACTGCGCAGATAAAAAAACACCCCGCATAGGCGGGGTGTTTTGTGTGGCCGGGGTGATCAGCCGATCAGTTGCAGGCCGGCTTGCTGGACCAGTTCCAGCAGCGGTTGCGGGTAGACGCCGAGTACGAAGGCAAGAATGGCGATGGCCAGCAGCATGACGCCACCGGTGCGCTGTTCCCACTTCAGTGGGGCGTCGTGGCGACGCAGATTAGGCTCGACCAGGTACAGGGTGACCATGACGCGCAGGTAGTAGTACACGCCGATGGCGCTACCGATCACCAGCGCACCGACCAGCCACCACAGGTGCGACTCGACGCCAGTGGCGATGATGTAGAACTTGCCGATGAAGCCAGCGGTCAGCGGGATACCCGCCAGCGACAGCATCATCACGGTCAGTACCGCGGTCAGGTACGGGCGGCGCCAGAACAGGCCGCGGTACTCGTACAGTGCATCGGCGTCACGGCCGCCGTAAGGCGAGGACATCAGGGTGATGACACCGAAGGCGCCCAGGCTGGTGATCACATAGGTGACCAGGTACACGCCCATGGCTTCCAGGGCCAGGCCTTTGCTGGCAACCAGGGCAATGACCAGGTAGCCGAAGTGGGCGATGGACGAGTAACCCAGCAGGCGCTTGAGGTTGCTCTGGGTCAGCGCCAGCAGGTTGCCAATCAGGATCGAGGCCACGGCAATCACCGCCAGCACGGTGCTCAGCGCGCCGCTGCTGGCAGCAGGGGAGAGCATGAACAGGCGCACGACAACGGCGAATACTGCCACTTTGCTGGCGGTTGCCAGGAACGCGGCGACCGGCGCCGGGGCGCCTTCGTATACGTCCGGGGTCCACAGGTGGAACGGTACCAGCGACAGCTTGAAGGCCAGGCCGACCAGCATCATGCCCAGGCCCAGCTGGGCCACCAGGCTTGGCATGCTGGTGGTTGCCAGGGCTTTGCCAATCTGGTCGAAGCTCAGGCTACCGGCATCTGCGTACAGCAGGGCCATGCCGAACAGCAGGAAAGCGGAGCCTGCGGCCGACAGCACCATGTACTTGATGCCGGCTTCCAGTGATCGCTTGTTGAAGAAGGCGTACGCCACCAGGCCGTAGACCGGTACCGACAGCAGCTCCAGGCCGATGAACAGGCCGGCCAGGTGGTTGGCGCTGACCAGCACCAGGCCACCGAGGGCCGACATCAGCAGCAGCAGGTACAGTTCTTCACGGTTGCCCGGGAAGCCCTTGGAGCCTTCGCCGAGGTAGGCGTGGGCCAATGTGACGCACGCCAGCGTCGCCACCAGGATGATCGCCATGTACAGGCAGGCGAACTTGTCGATGGTGATCAGCGGGGTAACCGCCAGCGGCGCGACCTTCAGCGCCGGCAGGATCGACAGCAGGGCCAGGTTCAGGCCCACGGTGGACAGCAGGAAGGTCTGCGAGTGATTGCGCTTCCAGGCGATCGCCAGCATCACCACCACCGTGGTGATGGTGGTGATCAGCATCGGCGCCAATGCGATGAAGTGTTGAGTGGTGAATTCCATAGCGCTCTTACCGGGCCGAAGCGAGTTGAGTGAAAGCGGAACCGAGCCACTGCTGCACACCACTCATGGTGGCGGCAGAGGTGTCGAGGAACGGCTGCGGGTACACGCCCAGCAGGATCAGCAGTACCGCCAGGCCCAGCACCATGATCAGTTCGCGACCGTCCATGCCGGCCAGTACGGTATCGGCCTTGGCCGGGCCGAAGTAGGCGCGGTGGATCATGATCAGCGAGTAGACCGAGCCGAATACCAGGCCGGTGGTGGCGATCACGGTGATCCATGGTACGTGCGCGAAGCTGCCGATCAGGATCAGGAACTCGCCGACGAAGTTGCCGGTACCCGGCAGCCCCAGCGATGCTGCGGCGAAGAACAGGCTGATCGCCGGCAGGTAGGCGATGCGGTGCCACAGGCCGCCCATCTGACGCATGTCACGGGTGTGCAGGCGCTCGTACAGCTGGCCGGACAGGATGAACAGTGCCGCAGCCGACAGGCCGTGAGCCAGCATCTGTATCACCGCACCTTGCAGGGCCTGCTGGCTGCCGGAGTAGATACCGATCAGCACGAAGCCCATGTGCGAGACGCTGGAGAAGGCGATCAGGCGCTTGATGTCGGTTTGCGCAAAGGCCAGGAAGGCACCGTAGAAAATACCGATCAGGCCCAGGGTCATGGCGATCGGCGCGAACTCGGCCGACGCGTTCGGGAACAGCGGCAAGGCGAAGCGCAGCAGGCCGTAGGCCGCGGTCTTCAGCAAGATACCGGCCAGGTCGACGGAGCCTGCGGTCGGTGCCTGAGCGTGCGCATCAGGCAGCCAGGAGTGGAACGGTACCACCGGCAGCTTCACCGCAAAGGCAATGAAGAAGCCCAGCATCAGCACGTATTCGACACCGGCTGGCAGCTCGGCCTTGAGCAGGTCGCTGTAGTTGAAGGTGAGCACGCCGGTGGTGTTGTAGTTGACCAGCACCAGGCCAAGGATCGCCACCAGCATGATCAGGCCGCTGGCCTGGGTGAAGATGAAGAACTTGGTCGCCGCGTAGATCCGGGTCTTCTTGCCGTCTGCCGAGCTGTGACCCCAGAGCGCGATGAGGAAGTACATCGGCACCAGCATCATTTCCCAGAAGAAGAAGAACAGGAACAGGTCCAGGGCCAGGAACACACCGACCACGCCGCCGAGGATCCACATCAGGTTGAGGTGGAAGAAGCCGACGTGGCGCTGGATCTCTTTCCAGGAGCACAGTACCGACAGCACACCGAGCAGGCCGGTGAGCAGGATCATCAGCAGCGACAGGCCGTCGAGGGCCAGGTGGATGCTGATGCCGAAGCGCTGGATCCACTGGAGTTTGTATTCCAGGGCCCAGGCAGGCTCGGCGCCTGGAGCGGGGGCGAGGGTGTAGTCGCCGTTAGCCCACAGCCACAGGCCGATGCCGAGCAGCAGGGACATGGTCAGCAGCGCGATCCAGCGCGGCAAGGTGGCGCCGAAGCGCTCACCCAGCCAGCACAGGAAGCCGCCGATGAAGGGGATCAGGATCAGCCAAGGCAAAATCATGACGGGTTGGTTTCCTTTGGCAAAGTCGCAAGATTCATTGTCATACCGCAGCTACTAGCACGGCACCGAGCACCAGCACGGCACCCACGGCGATAGAGGCGGTGTACCAGCGCAGTTGGCCAGTCTCGGTCTTGCTCATGGCGACATGACCGCCACGCGCCATCCGCGGAATCAGGCCGATGCTGCGGTCTACCGGGTCCTTGCGCAGGATGTGGCAGATCAGCAGGTACGGTTTGACGAAAAGCTTGTCGTAGATCCAGTCGAAGCCCCACGCGGCGAACCACCAGGCCGACAGGGCGCGACCGATGCCGCTGTTGGCGACGGCGCTGACGAAGCTGCGCTTGCCCAGGAACAGCAGGGCCGACAGCAGGATACCGGCGATGGCGATGGCACCCGAGGTGATCTCCAGCGCGTGCTTGGCTTCGCCACCGGCGTGGCCGGCACTTTCAGGCAGCACGCCTGCCAGCGGTGGGGTGATCCAGGCACCCACGAAGGTCGACAAGACGATCAGCACGCCCAGCGGCAGCCAGTGGCTGATGCCGTGGCCCGCGTGAGCTTCGGTCTTGGCTTCGCCGTGGAAGGCGATGAAGATCAGGCGGAAGGTGTACAGCGAGGTCATGAACGCACCGACCAGGCCGGCGTACAGCAGGCCGGTGTTGCCGCTGGCGAAGGCTTCCCAGAGGATTTCGTCCTTGGAGTAGAAACCCACGGTCACGATCGGCAGGGCGGCCAGGGCAGCACCACCGACCACGAAGCTGGCGTAGGCCAGTGGCAGTTTCTTCCACAGGCCGCCCATCTTGAAGATGTTCTGCTCGTGGTGGCAGGCAACGATCACTGCACCGGAGGCAAGGAACAGCAGGGCCTTGAAGAAGGCGTGGGTCATCAGGTGGAAGATCGCCGCATCCCAGGCGCCAACGCCCAGGGCCAGGAACATGTAGCCGATCTGGCTCATGGTCGAGTAGGCGAGGATACGCTTGATGTCGGTCTGTACCAGCGCGGCGAAGCCGGCCAGTACCAGGGTCACGCCACCGACCACACCTACAAGGTGCAGGATGTCCGGCGCCAGCAGGAACAGGCCGTTGGTACGGGCGATCAGGTACACGCCCGCGGTCACCATGGTTGCCGCGTGGATCAGTGCCGAAACCGGGGTCGGGCCAGCCATCGCGTCGGCCAGCCAGGTCTGCAGTGGCAGCTGGGCCGATTTACCGACCGCACCGCCCAGCAGCATCAGCGTTGCCAGCACCATCCAGGTGTCGCCAGCCTGGAATTTCTGCGGTGCCAGCACCAGCAGTTCCTGCACGTTCAGGGTACCTAGCTGGGCAAACAGGATGAACAGGCCGATGGCCAGGAACACGTCGCCGATGCGGGTGACGATGAACGCCTTGAGTGCCGCGTTACCGTTGTTGCGGTTGCTGTAGTAGAAACCGATCAGCAGGTACGAGCACAGGCCTACACCTTCCCAGCCGAAGTAGATGAACAGCAGGTTATCGCCGAGGATCAGGAACAACATGCTGGCGATGAACAGGTTGGTGTACGAGAAGAAGCGCGAGTAGCCGGCTTCGCCACGCATGTACCAGGACGCGAACAGGTGGATCAGGAAGCCGACACCGGTAACCACGCCGAGCATGGTGACCGACAGGCCGTCCAGGTACAGGGTGAAGTTCGGCGCAAAGCCGTCCACCGACATCCACTGCCACAGCAGTTGGCTGTACGCGCCGCCTTCAGGTGGCGCGACATTGAACTGCCAGATGACATAGGCGGCGGTAGCCGCCGACAGGCCCACCGAGCCGACGCCGATCAGGGCGGACAGGTTCTCCGAGAACCGCCCGCGCGAGAACGACAGCAGCAGGAAGCCTACGAGGGGGAAGACGAAAGTCAGGAAGAGAAGGTTCATCCGCGCATCTCACTGGCAGCATCGATGTCGAGAGTGTGGAAGCGGCGATACAGCTGCAGCAGGATGGCCAGGCCAATACTGGCCTCGGCGGCTGCCAGGCTGATCACCAGAATGAACATCACCTGGCCGTCGGGCTGGACCCAACGGGCCCCGGCGACGACGAACGCCAGGGCAGAGGCGTTCATCATGACTTCCAGGCTCATGAGCACGAAGAGGATGTTGCGGCGGACCATCAGGCCAACCAGACCTAAGCAGAACAGGATACCGGCGACCGCCAGGCCATGCTCGAGAGGGATAGCACCCATGATTTACTCCTTCGCCTCGTTGCGGCCCAGGTGGAAGGCGGTGACGGCTGCAGCCAGCAGCAGCATCGAGGCCAGTTCGACCACCAGCAGGTACGGCCCGAACAGGCTGATGCCCACTTCTTTCGGGCCCACGGTGGTGCCGCTGATGCCAGCGCCGCTCGTGGCGACGAACAGCACGTACAGCAGTTCCAGCAGCAGCAGGGTGCCGAGGATCACCGGCCCTGCCCAGATGCCGGGCTTGAGCCAGCCGCGCTCCTGGGCGACCGAAGCCGGGCCCAGGTTGAGCATCATCACCACGAACACGAACAGCACCATGATGGCGCCGGCGTAGGCGATCACTTCCAGGGCGCCGGCGAACGGCGCACCCAGGGAGAAGAAGATCATGGCCACGGAAATCAGCGAAATGATCAGGTAAAGCAAGGCGTGCACGGGGTTTGTGCCGGTCACCACCCGAAGGGTGGAGACCACGGCAATCCCGGATGCGAAGTAGAAAGCGAATTCCATCTTTCTGTCCTTATGGGAGCAAGCTCTTCACGTTGATCGGTTCGGCTTCGTTCTGCGCAGAGCCTTTCGGCTTGCCAGCGATTGCCATACCCGCAACACGGTAGAAGTTGTAGTCAGGGTTCTTGCCGGGGCCGGAGATCAGCAGATCTTCTTTCTCGTACACCAGGTCCTGACGCTTGAACTCGGCCATTTCGAAATCCGGAGTCAGCTGGATCGCGGTGGTCGGGCACGCTTCTTCACACAGGCCGCAGAAAATGCAACGCGAGAAGTTGATGCGGAAGAATTCCGGGTACCAGCGACCATCCTCGGTCTCGGCCTTCTGCAGCGAGATGCAGCCAACCGGGCAGGCCACCGCGCAGAGGTTGCACGCTACGCAGCGCTCCTCGCCATCGGGGTCGCGGGTGAGGACGATGCGGCCGCGGTAGCGCGGCGGCAGGTACACGGGTTCTTCGGGGTACTGCAGGGTGTCGCGCTTGCGGAACCCGTGGGAGAACACCATTGCCAGGCTGCGCAGCTGAGTGCCGGTGCCCTTAACGATGTCGCCGATATACTTGAACATGGGTCAAATCCTCACTGGGCCGCGACGGCTGGCGTGTTGTAGAGCACGATCGCAGCGGTCACCAGCAAATTGATCAGGGTCAGCGGCAGGCAGAACTTCCAGCTGAAGTCCATCACCTGGTCATAGCGCGGGCGCGGGATCGAGGCGCGCAGCAGGATGAACAGCATGATGAAGAACGCGGTCTTCAGGGCGAACCACAGGAACGGCACTTGCGGCAGGATGCCGAACGGGCCGTGCCAGCCACCGAAGAACAGGGTTACCAGCAGCGCCGAGATGAGGATGATGCCGATGTACTCACCGACGAAGAACATGCCCCATTTCATGCCGGCATACTCGATGTGGTAGCCGTCGGCCAGCTCCTGTTCTGCTTCCGGCTGGTCGAACGGGTGACGGTGAGTCACGGCGACGCCAGCGATGAAGAAGGTGCAGAAGCCGAAGAACTGCGGAATGATGAACCACAGGTTCTGCGCCTGGTACTCGACGATGTCGCGCATGTTGAACGAGCCTACCTGCACCACCACGCCCATCAGCGCCAGGCCCAGGAACACTTCGTACGATACGGTCTGTGCCGAAGCACGCAAGCTGCCCAGCAGGGCGTACTTGTTGTTCGACGACCAGCCGGCGAACAGCACCGCGTAGACCGACAGGCCGGCCATGGCGAAGAAGAACAGCAGGCCGATGTTCAGGTCGGCAACGCCCCAGCCCGGTGTGATCGGGATGATCGAGAAGCCGATCAGCAGGGCGCTCATGGCCACGACCGGCGCCAGGGTGAAGATCATCTTGTCGACGAAGGGCGGGTTCCAGTCTTCCTTGAAGAACATCTTCAGCATGTCGGCAGCGATCTGGAACATGCCGAACGGGCCAACGCGGTTCGGGCCGTAGCGGTCCTGCCACCAGCCCAGCAAGCGGCGCTCGACGAAGCTGAGCAGGGCGCCGCAGACCACCACGGCCAGCAGCACCACGATAGCCTTGACGACCTGGATGATCACGTCGATCACTTCGGGGGTGAACCAGCTCATTGTGCTGCCTCCTGCAGACCTTCGACGGATGCACCGAAGATGGCAGGCGGGATGCCGGCCAGGCCTTTCGGCAACGCGACCAGGCCAGCGCCCAGTTCTTCATTGATGCGCAGCGGCAGGCGCAGGGCCACACCGGCAACGTTCAGGCTCAGCAGAGCACCGTCGTTGACACCCAGGCGGTCGGCTTCGGACTTGGCCAGGGCCACGTAGGCAGCCGGGATGCGCTGTTGCACCGGGGCGGCGCGCGACGAGCTTTCCTCGCTGCCGAACAGGTGGAAGAACGGCACGGCAGTCCAGGTGCCACGGGCCGGGTTGAAGGCACCCGGAATGGCGCTGAACCAGCTCAGGCGGTCGCCTTGCGGCTCGATCAGGCGCACGCCCGGGTCACCGGCACGCAGGTGGCCACCGACCTCGTCCTGGAACTTGTTCCAGGCTTGCGGCGAGTTCCAGCCCGGCGACCAGGCGAACGGCACCTGCTGGCGCGGTTCGGCGGAGCCCGAGTAGCCTTCCATCGAGAAGGCGAACGCGGTGTCCTTGTCTTGCGGGGTGCGCGGTTCGTGCACGCTGATGTTGGCGCGCATGGCAGTACGGCCGGAATAACGCAGCGGCTCGCGGGCCAGCTTCATGCCCTTGATGCGGAACGCGGCGCTTGGCGCGGCGTTGACGATGCCGGCCAGTTGCGGGGCGGCTTCGGCACAGGCGCTGGTAACGTGGTCCAGCTGGGTCCAGTCGACCGGCTTGTTCAGCAGGGTGGCACGCAGGGCGTGCATCCAGCGCCAGCCCTCGTGAATCTGGATGCTGCTGTCCAGGTATTGCGGGTCGAACACCTGGAAGAAGCGCTGGGCGCGGCCTTCCTGGCTGACCAGGGTACCGTCGCCTTCGGCGAACGAGGCCGCTGGCAGTACCAGGTGGGCACGGTCGACAGTGGCGGTTTTGGAGTGGTCGGCAACGATCACCACCTTGGCTGCAGCCAGGGCAGCGTCGACCTTGGCGGCCGGTACGCGGGCGTACAGGTCGTTTTCCAGTACAACGATGGCGTCGGCTTTGCCGCTGATGACCGCGTCCAGCGCGGCATCGATGGACTCTCCACCGAGCATGGCCAGGCCGATGCTGTTGGCCTCAGGCACCACCAGGCTCAGCGAGCCGTTCTTCTCGCGCAGCTTGAGGGCCTTGGCGATGTTGGCGGCGGCTTCGATCAGCGCCGGGTCAGCCAGGGAAGTACCGGCAACGACCAGTGGGCGCTTGGCAGCGACCAAAGCGTCGGCGATGCGCTGGGCCAGGGCCTTGGCTTCGTCGTCCAGGCCGGCAACGGCAGGTGCGCTCGGGTCGATGGCATGGGCCACGGCGAAACCGATGCGGGCCAGGTCGGCCGGGGCGGCGTGCACGCATTCTTCGGCGACGTCGTCCAGCTTGGTTTCAGCCAGGGAGGCGATGAACAGCGGGTACAGCGCGTGCTGGCCGATGTTCTTCACCGCGGCGTCGAGCCACGGCTGCACTTTCATCGCTTCGGCCATGGCCTCGGCCTTGCCTTTGGTGGCCTGGCGTACAGCCAGGGCGACGCGGGCAGCGGTCTGGGTCAGGTCTTCACCCAGCACGAACACGGCGTCGTGGTCTTCGATGTCGCGCAGCGTTGGCACCGGCAGCGGGCTGTTGTTCAGCACGTTCAGGGCCAGGCGCACGCGGGCCAGTTCGCCTGCTTCCATGCCGGAGTAGAAGTACTCGGCGCCGACCAGCTCACGCAGGCCGTAGTTGCTTTCGAGGCTGGCGCGTGGCGAGCCGATACCGACGATGGTGCGGCCGCGCAGCAGGTCGGCGGCCTTGTCCAGGGCGGCGTCCAGGCCCAGCTTGGTGCCGTCGGCCAGGTGTGGCTGGCGTGGGCGATCCTTGCGGTTGACGTAGCCGTAACCGAAGCGGCCACGGTCGCACAGGAAGTACTGGTTGACCGAGCCGTTGAAGCGGTTTTCGATCCGGCGCAGTTCGCCATAGCGCTCGCCGGGGCTGATGTTGCAGCCGCTGGAGCAGCCGTGGCAGATGCTTGGGGCGAACTGCATGTCCCACTTGCGGTTGTAACGCTCGGAGTGGGTCTTGTCGGTGAAAACACCGGTCGGGCAGACCTCGGTCAGGTTGCCGGAGAATTCGCTCTCCAGCACGCCGTCTTCGACGCGGCCGAAGTACACGTTGTCGTGAGCGCCGTAGACGCCCAGGTCGGTACCGCCGGCGTAGTCCTTGTAGTAGCGCACGCAGCGGTAGCAGGCGATGCAGCGGTTCATCTCATGGGCGATGAACGGGCCGAGGTCCTGGTTCTGGTGGGTACGCTTGGTGAAACGGTAGCGGCGCTCGTTGTGGCCGGTCATTACCGTCATGTCTTGCAGGTGGCAGTGACCGCCTTCCTCGCACACCGGGCAGTCGTGCGGGTGGTTGGTCATCAGCCATTCGACGACGCTGGCGCGAAACGCCTTGGACTCGTCATCTTCGATGGAAATCCAGGTGCCGTCGGAAGCAGGGGTCATGCAGGACATGACGATACGACCACGGGTGTCGTTCTCGTCGGTGTACTGCTTGACCGCGCACTGCCGGCAGGCGCCAACGCTACCAAGCGCCGGGTGCCAGCAGAAATAAGGGATGTCGAGGCCTAGCGACAGACACGCCTGTAACAGGTTGTCTGCACCGTTGACTTCGAGCGCTTTGCCGTCTACGTGGATAGTGGCCATTGTTCAAAGTTCTTCGTTGGCCCGCGTGAGCGGGCGTGGCTAATGGAAATCGGTGGGCTTGCGACACGCCGCGAATGAATCGGGCCTGTCGGCAAGCTGGCGAGTGGCACGGACCACCCGCCTAATCATCTTGCTATGCGCCGACCACGATCGGCCCGGCCTGGATTGGCTTGGCCAGGTTTGGGCGCAGGGTGTCACCAGCGGATGCTGGGGCGACACCGGCCTCGAACTCGGACCGGAAGTATTTGATGGCACTGCCCAGCGGCTCGACGGCACCCGGTGCGTGAGCACAGAAGGTACGGCCTGGGCCGAGGAAGTTGACCAGGCCCAGAAGCGTCTCGATGTCTTCGGCACGGCCTTGGCCGTTTTCCAGTGCGCGCAGCATCTTCACGCTCCACGGCAGGCCGTCACGGCATGGCGTGCACCAGCCGCACGACTCGCGGGCGAAGAACTCTTCCATGTTGCGCAGCAGCGAGACCATGTTGACGCTGTCGTCTACCGCCATGGCCAGGCCAGTACCCATACGGGTGCCGACCTTGGCGATGCCGCCGGCGTACATTTGCGCGTCGAGGTGCTCGGGCAGCAGGAAGCCGGTACCGGCGCCGCCTGGCTGCCAGCACTTGAGCTTGAAGCCGTCGCGCATGCCACCGGCGTAGTCTTCGAACAGCTCGCGGGCGGTGACGCCGAACGGCAGCTCCCACAGGCCCGGGTTCTTCACCTTGCCAGAGAAGCCCATCAGCTTGGTGCCGTGGTCTTCGCTGCCTTCGCGGGCCAGCGACTTGTACCAGTCGTTGCCGTTGGCGACGATGGCCGGCACGTTGCACAGGGTTTCGACGTTGTTCACGCAAGTCGGCTTGCCCCATACGCCCACGGCGGCAGGGAAGGGCGGCTTGGAGCGCGGGTTGGCGCGACGGCCTTCCAGCGAGTTGATCAGTGCGGTTTCTTCACCGCAGATGTAGCGGCCGGCACCGGTGTGCACGAACAGCTCGAAATCGAAACCGGAGCCCAGGATGTTCTTGCCCAGCAGGCCGGCGGCCTTGGCTTCATCGATGGCGCGGTTGAGGTTTTTCGCAGCAGTGGTGTATTCGCCACGCAGGAAGATGTAGCCACGGTAGGCCTTCAGGGCGCGGGCGCTGATCAGCATGCCCTCGACCAGCAGATGGGGCTGTTGCTCCATCAGCATGCGGTCCTTCCAGGTGTTCGGCTCCATTTCGTCCGCGTTGCACAGCAGGTAGCGGATGTTCATGGATTCGTCTTTGGGCATCAGGCCCCACTTCACGCCAGTGGGGAAGCCTGCGCCGCCACGGCCCTTGAGGCCGGAGTCCTTGACGGTCTGCACGATGTCGTCCTGCGACATCTCGCCCAACGCCTTGCGGGCAGCGGCGTAACCGTTCTTGGCCTGATACTCGGCAAGCCACACAGGCTCGCCGTCGTCACGCAGGCGCCAGGTCAGCGGGTGGGTTTCGGCCGAACGCGCAATGCGGTTGGCCGGGCCGAAGGAAGTAATGGTCATACGTAACCCTCCAGCAGTTTGGTGACGCCAGCGGGCTGCACGTCGCCAAAGGTGTCGTCGTCGATCATCAGCGCCGGGGCCTTGTCGCAGTTGCCAAGGCAGCACACCGGCAGCAGGGTGAAGCGGCCGTCGGCGGTGGTCTGGCCGAGGCCGATACCCAGCTCGCTCTGGATCTGGCTGACGACCGATTCATGGCCGCCGATGTAGCAGACCATGCTGTCGCACACGCGGATGATGTGGCGGCCGACCGGCTGGCGGAAGATCTGGCTGTAGAAGGTGGCTACACCCTCGACGTCGCTGGCCGGGATGCCCAGCACCTCGCCGATGGCGTGGATGGCGCCGTCCGGCACCCAGCCACGTTCCTTCTGGACGATCTTCAAGGCTTCGATGGACGCCGCGCGCGGGTCCTCGTAGTGATGCATCTCGTGCTCGATGGCCGAGCGCTCTGTTTCGCTCAGGGCGAAACGGTCTGTCTGGATAAGCGTGCTGTTCATGCTTAGCGGTCCACGTCAGCCATAACGAAGTCGATACTGCCCAGGTACGCAATGAGGTCGGCAACCATGCTGCCTTTGATCACCGAAGGGATCTGCTGCAGGTGCGGGTAGCTCGGGGTACGGATCCGGGTGCGGTAGCTCATGGTGCCGCCATCGCTCGTCAGGTAGTAACTGTTGATGCCCTTGGTCGCCTCGATCATCTGGAACGACTCGTTGGCCGGCATGACCGGGCCCCACGAGACTTGCAGGAAGTGCGTGATGAGGGTCTCGATGTGCTGCAGGGTGCGCTCTTTCGGTGGCGGCGTGGTCAGCGGGTGATCCGCCTTGTACGGGCCTTCCGGCATGTTGCGCAGGCACTGGTCGATGATGCGGATACTCTGGCGCATCTCCTCGACACGGACCATGCAGCGATCATAGGCATCGCCGTTGTGGGCCAGCGGTACTTCGAATTCGAAGTTCTCGTAGCCGGAGTAGGGGCGGGCTTTGCGAAGGTCGAAATCGCAACCGGTGGAGCGCAGGCCGGCTCCGGTGGTGCCCCATTCCAGGGCTTCCTTGGTGTTGTACGCGGCAACGCCAATGGTACGGCCCTTGAGGATGCTGTTCTGCAGGGCAGCCTTGGTGTACTCGTCCAGGCGCTTTGGCAGCCAGTCGACGAAGTCCTTGACCAGTTTCTCCCAGCCGCGCGGCAGGTCGTGGGCGACGCCACCGATGCGGTACCAGGCCGGGTGCAGGCGGAAACCGGTGATCGCTTCGATCACGGTGTAGGCGCGCTGGCGGTCGGTGAAGGTGAAGAACACCGGGGTCATGGCGCCCACGTCCTGGATGTAGGTACCCAGGAACAGCAGGTGGCTGGTGATGCGGAAGAACTCGGCCAGCATCACGCGAATCACGTCGACCTTCTGCGGCACCTTGATGCCTGCCAGCTTTTCCACCGCCAGTACGTACGGCAGGTTGTTCATCACCCCGCCGAGGTAGTCGATACGGTCGGTGTAGGGGATGAAGCTGTGCCAGGACTGGCGCTCGGCCATTTTCTCGGCGCCACGGTGGTGGTAGCCGATGTCCGGTACGCAGTCGACGATCTCTTCACCGTCCAGCTGCAGGACGATACGGAACGCACCGTGCGCCGAAGGGTGGTTGGGGCCGAGGTTGAGGAACATGTAGTCCTCGTTGGCGCCCTGACGCTTCATGCCCCAGGCTTCAGGGTTGAAGCGCGCCGACTCTTCTTCAAGCTGTTGCTTGGCCAGGGTCAGGCTGTAGGGGTCGAACTCGGTGGCACGGGCCGGGTAGTCCTTGCGCAGCGGGTGGCCTTCCCAGGTGGGCGGCATCATGATGCGGCTGAGGTGTGGGTGGCCGGCAAAGTCGATGCCGAACATGTCCCACACTTCGCGCTCGTACCAGTTGGCGTTTGGCCAGATACCGGTCACGGTCGGCAGGTTCAGGTCGCCTTCGCTCAGCGATACCTTGATCATCACGTCGCTGTTACGCTCGATCGACAGCAGGTGGTAGAACACGCTGAAGTCGGCGGCCGGCAGGCCACGGCGCTGGGTGCGCAGGCGTTCGTCGACGCCGTGCAGGTCGTACAGCATGCTGTAAGGCTTGGCGACACCGCGCAGGAAGCTGAGCACCTCTTTGAGCTGGGCGCGCTTGACCCACAGCACGGGCATGCCGGTGCGGGTTTCCTGGGCGACGAATGCCTCGGCGCCAAAACGGTTGTTCAGTTCGACGACCACATCCTGGTCGTCAGCCTTGTAGGGCGGAATATAAATAGCGTTGTCCGCTGTCATGGTCTCGGTCGCTTTGGGTCAACGTTAAGAATGAAGCCAGGCCGCCGGCTCCAGGGGGAGCGGGCGGCAGGTCGCTGGATCAGACTTCGTCGGGGCTGCGCAGGTTGGTTACTGCAATGCGCTGCTCACGACGCAGGTCTTTCTGGGCTGGCATCTCGGCACGGTAAATACCTTGATCACCAACAACCCAGGAGAGCGGGCGTCGTTCTTGGCCGATCGACTCCTGCAGCAGCATCAAGCCTTGCAGGAAAGCCTCAGGGCGTGGCGGGCAGCCAGGCACATAGACGTCCACGGGGAGGAACTTGTCGACCCCCTGAACGACCGAGTAGATGTCGTACATGCCACCGGAGTTGGCGCACGAACCCATGGAGATGACCCATTTCGGCTCGAGCATCTGCTCGTAGAGGCGCTGGATGATCGGCGCCATCTTGATGAAGCAGGTACCGGCGATGACCATGAAGTCGGCCTGACGCGGCGACGCCCGGATGACTTCGGCGCCGAAGCGGGCGATGTCGTGGGGTGCCGTGAAGGCCGTGGTCATTTCCACGTAGCAGCAGGACAGGCCGAAGTTGTACGGCCAGAGGGAGTTCTTGCGACCCCAGTTGACCGCGCCACGCAGCACATCTTCGAGTTTCCCCATGTAGATGTTCTTGTGGACCTGGTCCTCTAGCAGCTGATCGGTGACGGTTTCCCGTTCACCTACCGGGTACTGCTCGTTAGGCGCATCCGGATCGATTCTGGTGAGATTGTATTGCATTGCCAAAGCCTCATTGTTTCAGCTTCGCTTGCCGCTTGCGGCGACCTTCGGGAGCCCAATCAAGAGCACCGACGCGCCATAGGTAGACAAGACCTGCCAACAGAATTGCTATGAAAACGAGCGCTTCGACGAACCCGGTCCAGCCGCTTTCGCGGACGGACACAGACCATGCAAAGAGAAAGAGGGCTTCGATATCGAAGATCACGAACAGCATCGCGACCAGATAGAATTTGGCGGACAGGCGCAGGCGGGCGCTGCCGACGGGCAGCATGCCGGATTCGAAGGGTTCGTTCTTGGCGCGGCCCCAGGCCTTGCTACCGAGCAGGCTGGACAGGCCGAGCATGAAGGCGCACAGGCCGACGACACCCAGGAGGAAGATGGCAAAGCCCCAGTTGTGGGCGATGAGTCCTGCCGAATCGGACATGCTAGAGATCCTTATACAGAGACCCAGCTCTGCAGTCTGAAATAAGTAAAGCGGCGACGTGGTGTCGCAGGTGCAGTGACCAAATGTCGCAGCTGAATCAATCGCGCTGATTTTATGGGTAAAGCCGGTGCAAGTAAAATTTCTGTCGCAAATTTATTCGTAGGATTAAGAACAAAAGGCACTCGTAAATGGCTGAAAGCCTTGAAATTCGGGCATTGCGTGCGGTTTTGTTAATTATGTTTCTTGCGACTGGTAACGAATTCCAAGTTGCGTAATGATAATTAATATCATTTGACCTGATGCTATGTAATTTGGCTGTTCTGCGCCTTGTAAAGTTCCTCCGGCGATTCCCCCCTACTTGCAAATGCGAAAGACTCCTGTTCTAGCAGCTTCCGACACTGCGCGCACCGCTCTGGGTCAATACTTTATCGGTTGAGCGGTGACGGGCTGATGAAGCAATCGCCCACTGGCCGAGCCAGTAGGTGAGGATGATCAGGTACGGCGCGGCGGCGAACGGGCTGACGAAGCGGTCGATGCCGATCAGGCTGTCTGAGCTCACGAGCCGGCCGGCACCGAACACCGCCAAACCGCTGCAGGCCAAGGCGCGCCAGAGCGTGGTGTTGATGGCCGGGGCGTATATATAGAGAGCGGCGGCAGCCAGGGCGAGAATCATCAGGCCGCTTGGCAGAGGTCCTTGCTGCTGCGCTGCCTCAAGCATAGACCTGATCCTGGGTTTTGCTGGTCATGCCTTTGGATTGTAGGGGGGCATAGGTTTGGTGACAGGTATGCGGCGCCTGCGGGAGAGCGCCGCTCGCGCGACATCGCAAACCTTACGACAGGCATCATGTCGCCCTGGGCAATGGGTAGCCCCCCCAAAAAAACAAGGGCCCAGTGCTTTCACAAGCACCGGGCCTTTGTTCAACAGCAACCCACTAGCAGTGGAACTGTTCTTCCTTGTCGCCGATCGGCCCCGCTTTTGTTTCAGGCGCCGAGGCGTACCACGTAGAGGCCGTTTTTGGTATCTGTCGCAAGCTTGAGATTGCAGGCGACAAGCGGTTGACCATTGCGTTGGCAGCGGATCCATGAGGCCATCCCGCGCTCTCCGACGAAGGCCCAGCCACTGGCGCCATAATCATGGTCAGGTTTGCCGTCGCTGTTGAAGCGCAGAGTGACAAAATGGCCCTCTGATTCTGCATTTTCATAAAGCACGGTCAGGTAAATTTTCTCGGCGTTGCCGGATCTGGCGTCAAAGGACAGATCTGACGCGGAGGCCATTACCGATGGGGGCTTTTCGACAATGACGGGTCTCCCTTCATTGAAACCGTTGTTCAGCGTGCCGTCGCTGTTAAACGACATGAGCGCGGTACCCTCATCGTAAGTGTTGATGTCGGTGCGGCACGCCAGCACGAAGTGATGATTGGAGGTTGACTGCTTGAGCAGCGCAGGAAGCAGCGTGTGGCCTGGCGTATGCAGGTGCAGATAACCACCGTCGGCAAATGTCCTGTCGATCTTGGCGTGCTCATCGAGGCGGGTCACGATGACGTGGTTCTTGAAGTCTTCAGTAGGTAAGGGCGCGTACGCCGCATAAATACCATGTTCATTCAGTGCCAGTGCCCCCAGCAGTACTGGGTCGTTGCCGTGCGCAGCGCGCCAGTAGCCTGTGCCATTGAAGTCGGTAGCCAGGTCCCCCTTCAGCGTGATTGCAACAACGTGGTCGCGCGAGCGGAAGTAGAGCACTCCGTTCCGTATGCCCGCGCCGTCGTTGTCGTGGGAAGACGAACTGCTGTACTTGCTGGGCGATGCCAAATCGGTCGGCCAGGCCTTGGTTGTGGAGCTGACCGAAGGATAAATCCGATAGGGCTTCCCGTCCTCGCCAAAACTGGTGTCGGGCTTTCCATTGGCGTGCAAGCGAACGACGATGGGGTGATATGAATTCGGGGCGTCGTTGTAGTCGCCTACCACAAATATTCGCCCAGCTTCATCCGTAATGATCTCAGACAGCAAGACCCGCAGGGCACCTTCATATTCGATCGTTGTGACACCTTGCGAACCGAATTCGGGGTCAAGCGTACCGCCAGGCTCAAGGCATAGCAGCTTGAGGGCTGTCGCGTTTCGGGGCGCCGAGGAAATAAGTGTTTTTTGAGTTGATTCGATTATCGCGATCGGGCCGAGATGGTCGTACTTTGGGTGCGAAAAACGGCCTTGCGACGCATACGCTGGGTCCAGCTCGCCAGCGTTGAGGATGGTTGGCATGATGCGACTCCTGTTTGGGGGAGTCGCTAGCCTCTCAGAAGGTGTGGGGCTGAAAAACTGGCAATAATACTAGGTTCTGCATGAGAGGAACCCATTAGCCCTGGCTGTTTTCCGTGGTCTTTGCGGAGAAAGCATGGCCCTGATCATGGATTTCGCTATGGCTTGTATCGACAGGCATTGGCAAAACAAAAGCCCGGAGCTTTCTCAAGCCCCGGGCTTTTGTTCAATCGCAACCCACTATCAGTGGAACTGCTCTTCCTCGGTCGAACCGGTCAGGGCAGTGACCGACGATGCGCCACCCTGGATCACGGTGGTCATGTCGTCGAAGTAACCAGTACCCACTTCCTGCTGGTGCGCCACGAAGGTGTAGCCTTTGCTAGCGTCAGCGAATTCCTGCTCTTGCAGCTTCACGTAGGCGGTCATGTCGTTGCGGGCGTAATCATGCGCCAGGTTGAACATGCCGTGCCACATGTTGTGGATGCCCGCCAGGGTGATGAACTGGTGCTTGTAGCCCATGGCCGACAGCTCGCGCTGGAACTTGGCGATGGTGGCGTCGTCCAGGTTCTTCTTCCAGTTGAAGGAAGGCGAGCAGTTGTACGACAGGATCTGGTCCGGATACTCCTTCTTGATCGCTTCGGCGAAGCGACGGGCTTCGTCCAGGTCCGGCTTGGCGGTTTCGCACCAGATCAGGTCGGCATATGGCGCGTAGGCCAGGCCGCGGGAGATGGCCTGGTCGAGGCCGGCGCGGACCTTGTAGAAGCCTTCACGGGTACGCTCGCCAATCACGAACGGCTGATCGTACGGGTCGCAGTCGCTGGTCAGCAGGTCGGCGGCGTTGGCGTCGGTACGGGCCAGGATGATGGTCGGTACGCCCGACACGTCAGCTGCCAGGCGCGCGGCCACAAGCTTCTGTACGGCTTCCTGGGTTGGTACCAGCACCTTGCCGCCCATGTGGCCGCATTTTTTAACCGACGCCAGCTGGTCTTCGAAGTGCACGCCAGCGGCGCCTGCTTCGATCATGTTCTTCATCAGCTCGTAGGCGTTCAATACGCCACCGAAACCGGCTTCGGCGTCTGCCACGATCGGCGCGAAGTAGTCGATGTAGCCTTCGTCGCCCGGGTTCTTGCCGGCTTTCCACTGGATCTGGTCGGCGCGGCGGAACGAGTTGTTGATGCGCTTGACCACGGTCGGTACCGAGTCAACCGGGTACAGCGACTGGTCAGGGTACATGGACTCGGCCGAGTTGTTGTCGGCGGCAACCTGCCAGCCGGACAGGTAGATGGCCTGGATGCCAGCCTTTACCTGCTGTACTGCCTGGCCGCCGGTCAGGGCGCCCATGCAGTTGACGAAATCTTTTTCTGGGCGGAAGGACGGGTGGGCACCTTGGGTGACCAGCTTCCACAGTTTTTCTGCACCTTGGCGGGCCAGGGTGTGCTCTGGCTGAAGGGAGCCACGCAGGCGAACGACATCAGCGGCGGTGTAGGTACGGGTCACGCCTTTCCAGCGCGGGTTCTCGGCCCAGTCTTTCTCGAGGGCTGCAATTTGCTGTTCGCGTGTCAGTGCCATGGAAATAAACCTCGTCGCATCGATCTTGGGTTAATTGTGCTGATGCTCGGGTGCAGATCAGGGCGCTTGGCGGCTGTCCTGTTCGCAGGAGTGCGGCGGCGAACGCGAAGGCTCGAAGGGGGAAGGGTGGGCAGGCCAGGCGAAGGTGTGCTCCGGCAGGTCGGCTCGTGGTTGCCTTGCTGCGGTGCTACGCGATTGCCAGTACTGCGGTGATGCGCTTCCGTCCCTCGGGACAACTTCTTCGTTGCAGTCGCAATCCCGTCGAACCGCCTTGTGGGCCGTATAGACACGAGGCGCCTCCAGGGGTGGGAGGAGCACGCCTCGAAGGCCCTTGCCAGGGCCCCTGATTAGCGGGAGCGAGGCCATCATGCCCTTGGGAAAAAGACCCTGTCAAATGTTTTGTAGTGGTTTTTTTCGCTTACTACATCTTTGGTCTAATGCGACTTGGCGGTCAGTTTCTAGGCCTTTGGTCGAGGCCTTGAGTTGCCTGGGTTCACTCGAGAAGGTCGACTTTTACCCGCAAAGTCATGTTTTCACCGCGCTGGGTGCTGTAACTGCGGCTTGACGCGCTGCGGTCGGCTTGGCTCTGCTGGTTGTAGCCGGCCAGGGTGATCCATTCGCCGAGCTTGCCGGTGATTGTCGTGTCGGTGCTTTGCACTTTCACTACATCTGCACGTTCCTGGCTGATACGGTCATTATTGGTGCTTATTTGCAGACGAACCGTGTCACCACTCAAGCTTGGCGTGACATAGAAACCTTGGGTCACATTGCGGTATTCGGTGTTGCTCTGGATGCGCCCGTAGCCGTCGGTGCTGGTGCTGGTGATCGGGATGCTCTGGCCCACCTGAATGAGCGCAGGCTGGCCTTCGCTGGCCTGCACCTGCTGCATGCCGCCGTCGCGGTTGCTGGTGCCGTAGTGGATGACGCGTGCGTTGCCGCGGTTGTCCTGGAAGTTGCTGTCGTTGTTGTCGACACTGATCAGCAGGCGCTTGGGAGCGGTGTCCAGTTGTTGCAGCAAGGCGCGCAGGTCGCCGATGCGCTCGGGGCTGGCGTTGACGATCAGCTTGTTCTCGAAAGCGCTGACCGTGCCGTCGTTGCCGATGAATGCCTGCGCGGCAGGCAGTAGTTCGGCGCTGGTGCGGTGCTGCAGCGGCACCACTTCGGTGGCGGCCTGGGCGGCGAGGCTGGCAAGCAGCAGCAGGAAAGTGAAAAGGGGGCGTAGCGGCATGTCCATGATCTCCGCAGGTGGAATCAACATGATGGCAAATTTGCTGGCCTCCTGCCGGATCTGGATCACGCCCGCGCTGTTCAGAAGGTCGTATTATCCTGATTTATCTTGTAGGCTATAAATTATAGTAGGCAAGATAATTGAGGATAATGACATGGCTCCTGTTCGCCCGCTCCTGCGCCGTGATCAACTGGCCAACGCTTTGGCCCAAGACCTGGCAGGCGAGTCGCTGATCGATTACAGCGCTGGCATGTTCCTGGCCGCGCCCCGGCGCACGGGCAAGAGCACCTTCCTCAACAATGACCTTATACCGGAATGCGTACGGCGCGGCTGGCGACCGGTTTACGTGGACCTGTGGTCGGACCGCGACGCGGCCCCGGCGCAGCTCATCAGTGGCGCCATCGGCACTGCGCTGGCCAGTTTCGAAGGTGCGCTGGCCAGGACCGCGAAAAAGGCTGGTATTGAAAAAATAAACCTGCTGCGCACCCTGAGCTGGGATTTCACCCGCCCGCAACTGCCTGCGGGTACTACCTTGGCGCAGGCACTTTCCGTGTTGCATCAAGTGTCAGGGCAGATGGTAGTGCTGATCATCGACGAGGCTCAGCACGCCCTTAACAGCGAAGATGGCCTCAATGCGATGTTCGCGCTGAAAGCTGCACGTGACCACCTCAACCGTGGCGACCGTCCGGATGGCTTGCGCCTGGTGTTCACCGGCTCCAGCCGCGACAAGCTGGCCAACCTGGTACTTAAGAGCAAGCAGCCGTTCTTTGGTGCCACCATCACGCCCTTCCCATTACTGGGGCGTGAATATGTCGAATTCATCACGGGCTTGTGGAACCGGCGCCTGGCCGATAGCAATCAGTTCAAGGTAGAGGACCTGGCGTACGCTTTCGAGCTGGTGGGCCGTCGCCCGGAAATGCTCAACAAGCTGTTGGCCGAAGTCAGCGTCGGCCTCGGTGAAGCGGCCAACTTGGGCGATCTGCTGCGCACTGGGGCACTCAACCATCAGGCTGGTGTCTGGAGTGACTACGAAAGTGCCTGGAACGAGCTTTCGCCGTTGCAGCAGGCGGTGCTTGAGGTAATGGCCGAGCGCACGCTAGGCCGACATCCGTTCTCGCCGTTCACAGAGCAGACCTTGATCGACATCAGACGCAAGCTGGAGCAGGCCCAGGCAGAAGTCAACGCCAATACGCCTAACGTACAGAAGGCCCTCGATGCCCTGCGCGACAAGGAGCTGGTGTGGAAGGCCAATCGTGGCGAGTACGCGCTGGAGGATGCTTCCATGGCTGAATGGCTTGCCCGCGACAAGGCAGTTGCTGGCCGCAGCTGAACCTTTGAGTTGTCCCGCCAGTCGCACTCAGAGGGAGTGCATGGGGTGATCGCATGAGGGGTGGCCTGTTCTTGCTGTTGTGGCTTTGTAGCCTTGGTGCAGAGGCAGCAGCTGATGTGCTGCGCATCAAGCAACTGCAGCGTTGCGGCGACCTGCTGGGCGAAGGCGGGCAGCAATGGTGCCTGCGTGCCGAGGGGCTCGGTGCAGATGTGCCCAAGGTATGGCTGGGCGGTGTGCGACTGCCAACAGCCGATATCGAACGCAAAGGTGACCGGCTTATCCTGAACCTGGCGAAACAAGCCCAGCGCAGCGCGCCCTTGTGGCTGGAATACGGTGGCCGCACCAGCAACCCGATATGGCTGACCCGCCAGCGCAGTCATGTTGTTGCCGCAGGGCCTGATGAAGTGGCGAAGAACATGGATGGGCTGACTACCTATGTCGACCTGGTCAGCCTGTTGATCGAAGAAAAACACGACGGCTTTGGCGAGGCCCGGCGCATTGCCGGGAAATACGGCGCCCAGGTTGTCGGTGCCATACCACCGCTGAATGTCTACCAGCTGCGTTTGCCGGTGGACGACCTGGTGCAGCGTGACGCGATGATCCTGCGCATGGGCAGTGAGGTCAGCGTGGATGCCGTGATTCTCGAGGAGTCCGCCCCGGAGCGTGGGGAAGAGGGCAGCGGGCGCGACAGCCGCGCCATTGACCAGGCAGACGAATGGGCCGCCAACCGCTTCATGGACGCGCTGTATTTCTACCAGCGACGGATTGGCGCTTCGCGCTTGCCGGTGCAGCCCGTGCGGGTCGGGGTCATCGAGCGCGAAGTGGACTTTGACGCCCCGGGGTTCAGCCAATACCGAGGCGGCTGCGAACAGGGTCAGACGTGCCTGTTCGCTCGCGACGGTGATCGCCCGACAAGCCACGGCAGCCATGTCGCAGGCATTCTCGCCGCGCAGGGTGAGGGTTTTTTACCGGGGCTGGGCAAGCACAGCCCTGGCTTCGAGGTGATTGTAGAGCGCAACTCGGATGCAGGTATCACCGCCAACATCGCTGCATCGGTGAACCTGGTCGAGGATGGCGTGCGGGTGCTGAACTGGAGCTGGGGCATCCACAGGGTCGGCGCACGCGATGTCAACGGTGATGAGGTCGATTCGCTGGTGCGTTCCGGGCTGGCGATGAGTGGCTACGAGGAGTTGCTTGAGGAGTTCTTCCTCTGGCTGCGCAAAGAGCACCCGGACGTGGTGGTGGTGAATTCGGCGGGCAACGGTGCGTCGTGGTCAGGTACCGATGAATACCGCCTGCCGTCGTCGTTCATTACCGAACAACTGCTGGTGGTGGGCGGGCACCAGCGCAGCGACAAGGCGACGGCGGTCGAAGCCCCCGACCATGTGCGCAAGCGCCACAGTTCCAACATCGACATGCGCGTGGATGTCAGTGCTGCTGCCTGCATACGCCCGGCGGCGGCCGCGGCTGCGCATTGCGGCACCTCGTACGCGACACCCCTGGTGACTGCCACCGTGGCAGCGATGCTGTCGATCAACCCGGCCCTCACCCCGGAACAGGTCCGCATGCTGTTGCGGCGCAGTGCCCTGACCCTGGGCACCGAGCAGGATTTCGAGGCGATGGATGCCGAAGACCTGACGGCGCCGATCCTGCCTTCGGAGCGTGGTGGGCGCCTGAACCACCCCGACCTGGGGCGTTCGGCGCGCCTGGACATGCAGCGCGCGCTGGACCTGGCAGTGCAGAGCCGGGAGCGGGTGCGCTGAACGGTGGCCGCTGTCAGACAAATTCCGTAACATCGCGCCCCTCGTTTTTGTAACGTCCGCCCGGACTGCCTCACAGGAAGCCCATGAAGCCCGCCCGATTACGCGCCGACCTGCTCGCCGGCCTGACCACCTCGTTCGCCCTTGTGCCCGAGTGCATCGCCTTTGCCCTTGTGGCTCACCTCAATCCGCTGATGGGTCTGTATGGCGCTTTCATCATCTGCACCCTTACGGCGCTGTTTGGCGGTCGACCGGGGATGATTTCCGGCGCTGCCGGCTCGATGGCGGTGGTGATCGTTGCGCTGGTGGTGCAGCACGGCGCGCAGTATCTGCTGGCCACGGTGCTGCTGGGTGGCGTGGTGATGATCCTGTTCGGCCTGCTACGGCTGGGCAAGCTGGTACGGCTGGTGCCGTACCCGGTCATGCTCGGCTTCGTCAATGGCTTGGCCATCGTCATCGCCATGGCGCAGCTTGAGCACTTCAAGGCGGGTGAGCACTGGCTCAGCGGCGCGCCGCTGTACCTGATGATCGGCCTGGTGGCACTGACCATGGCCGTGGTCTACGTGCTGCCGAAACTTACACGTGCGGTACCGCCAGCGCTGGTGGCGATCCTGGGCGTTGGCCTGCTGGTGTACCTCCTCGGCCTGCCCACCCGCACTTTGGGCGACATGGCGCACATCGCCGGTGGCCTGCCGGGGCTGGCACTGCCGGATGTGCCCTGGAACCTGGAAACCCTGAAGATCATCGCCCCCTACGCCGTGCTGATGGCCATGGTTGGCCTGCTGGAAACCTTGCTCACCCTCAACCTGACCGATGAAGTGACCGAGAGCCGTGGCTTCCCGGACCGCGAGTGCGTGGCACTGGGCGCGGCGAACATGGTCTCGGGCCTGTGCGGTGGCATGGGCGGTTGCGCAATGATCGGCCAGACGGTGATCAACCTCAGCTCCAATGGTCGCGGCCGGCTGTCCGGGGTAGTGGCCGGGGTGATGATCTTGCTGTTCGTGTTGTTCCTGTCGCCGCTGATCGAGCGTATTCCGCTGGCGGCGCTGGTCGGGGTGATGTTCGTGGTAGCCCAGCAGACCTTTGCCTGGGCGTCGCTGCGGGTGCTGCACAAGGTGCCGGTGAACGATGTGCTGGCAATCATTGCAGTGACCGTTGTGACAGTGTTTACCGACCTGGCCATGGCGGTGCTGTTCGGCATCATCATCGCGGCGCTCAACTTTGCCTGGCAGCATGCGCGGGAGCTGTACGCCGACAGCCATGAGGACGCCGACGGCGGCAAGCGCTATCAGGTGCATGGCACGCTGTTCTTTGCCTCGACCGCGTCATTCCTCAACCAGTTCGACCCGGCCCAGGACCCGACCCAGGTCACGCTGGATTGCCAGCATTTGAGCTTTGTCGACTATTCGGCGGTTGCGGCGCTCAAGACCCTGCGTGAGCGGTATGCCAAGGCGGGCAAGCATTTGCGCGTGGTGCATTTGTCAGAGCGGTGCAAAAAGCTGTTGAAGCGGGCTGGCGAACAGCACTGAGCCTGGTTGTCACCCGTGCCGGCCTCTTCGCGGGCGTGCCCGCGAAGAGGCCGGCACAGGCGAATGAATCATTCCCCGCGGTTCTTCTTGACGATGCCATCGGCGATGCTCGCCGGTGCCTCGGCATAGCGGGTGAACTCCATCGAGAAGCTGGCCCGGCCCTGGGTCATCGAACGCATCGAGGTGGCGTAGCCGAACATCTCGCCCAACGGCACCTCGGCACGGATTACCTTGCCGGCCGGTGTTTCGTCACCGTCCTGAATCATCCCGCGGCGCCGGCTGAGGTCGCCCAGAATGTCGCCCTGGTATTCCTCCGGCGTCACCACCTCCACTTTCATCACCGGTTCCAGCAACACCGCGCCGCCTTTCTGCGACAGCTGCTTGGTGGCCATTGAAGCCGCGATCTTGTAGGCCATTTCGTTGGAGTCGACATCGTGGTACGAACCGTCAAATACGGCGGCCTTGAGGCTGATCAGCGGGTAGCCGGCAAGCACGCCGTTCTTCATCTGCTCTTCGATACCCTTCTGGATCGCCGGGATGTACTCGCGCGGTACCACCCCGCCGACAATCTCGTTGATGAACTCCAGGCCCTCCTTGCCTTCGTCGCCAGGGGCGAAACGGATCCAGCAATGGCCATACTGGCCACGGCCGCCCGACTGGCGCACAAAGCGCCCCTCGATTTCGCAGGTGTTGCGGATTTTTTCCCGGTAGGCCACCTGCGGCTTGCCGATGTTGGCTTCGACGTTGAACTCGCGGCGCATGCGGTCGACGATGATGTCCAGGTGCAACTCGCCCATGCCCGAGATGATGGTCTGGCCGGTTTCTTCGTCGGTACGCACGCGGAATGACGGGTCTTCCTGGGCCAGCTTGCCCAGGGCGATGCCCATTTTTTCCTGGTCGGCCTTGGTCTTGGGCTCCACGGCCACGGAAATCACCGGGTCAGGGAAGTCCATGCGTTCGAGGATGATCGGTTTGTCCATGTCGCACAGGGTGTCGCCGGTGGTCACGTCCTTCATGCCGATCAGCGCGGCGATGTCGCCGGCGCACACGTCCTTGATTTCGGCACGCTGGTTGGCATGCATCTGCACCATGCGGCCGATGCGTTCCTTCTTGCCTTTGACCGAGTTGAGTACCGCGTTGCCTGAGCTGAGCACGCCGGAATAAACGCGAGCAAAGGTGAGTGTGCCGACGAACGGGTCGGTGGCAATCTTGAAAGCCAGGGCCGAGAACGGCTCCTTGTCGTCGGCGTGCCGTTCCAGGTGCTTTTCTTCATCGTCCGGGTCGGTGCCGCGGATGGCGGGAATTTCCGACGGGGCGGGCAGGTAGTCGATTACCGCATCGAGCATCAGCGGTACGCCCTTGTTCTTGAAAGAGGACCCGAGGATGGTCGGCACGATTTCGTTGGCGATGGTGCGTTTGCGCAACCCGGCCTTGATCTCTTCGATGCTCAGTTCTTCGCCTTCAAGAAACTTGTTGAGCAGTTCGTCATTAGCCTCGGCGGCTGCTTCTATCATGTGCGCGCGCCATTCGTCGGCAAGCGTCTGCAGTTCGGCGGGTATATCTTCTTCACGGTAGCTGGTGCCGTGGTCAGCGTCGTTCCAGTAGATGGCTTTCATCTTCACCAGGTCGATCTGGCCGATGAAGTTCTCCTCGCTGCCGATGGCCAGCTGGATCGGTACCGGGTGGTGCCCCAGGCGTTTGTCGATCTGCTTGACCACACGCAGGAAGTCGGCACCCTGGCGGTCCATCTTGTTGATGTAGGCCAGGCGTGGCACATGGTATTTGTTGGCCTGGCGCCAAACCGTCTCGGACTGTGGCTCTACCCCGTCAGCACCGCTGAACACCACCACCGCGCCATCGAGCACGCGCAACGAGCGCTCCACCTCGATGGTGAAGTCGACGTGGCCGGGGGTGTCGATGATGTTGAAGCGGTACTTGTGCTCAAACTGCTTGGTCGAGCCTTGCCAGAACGCCGTGGTCGCCGCCGAGGTGATGGTGATGCCGCGTTCCTGCTCCTGGGCCATCCAGTCCATGGTCGCCGCGCCATCGTGCACCTCGCCCATCTTGTGGTTGACCCCGGTGTAGAACAGGATCCGCTCGGTAGTGGTGGTCTTGCCGGCGTCCACGTGGGCGACGATGCCAATATTGCGGTACAGCTCGATGGGCGTTGTGCGGGCCATGGCGGACTACCTGCGAATGGGCGGATTCCACCACGTTAGCAGACCGGTGGAATCCTGCCCTGCCGCCGGGCCGTCAGTCGGCCTGGGCTTGCAGCATCCACTGGCCATCCACTTCACGGGCCAGGCCGCTGGCCGTCAGTAGCGCCAGCAGACGCGAGTGCAGGGCGGCTTCGGTGAAGGTCTTGAGGGTGGCCAGGTCCAGTGTGCCGACCAGGTTGAGGTCGGCCTTGGTGTACGACAGCCATGCCTTTTTCAGTACCTGGGCAACATCGCTGCCGGAGGTGCTGGCGAAGCGGCGGTGCCATTGGCGGCTGTCGAAGGTAAAGGTGTGGGCGTGGCTGTAGGTGCTTTCGTCGCCACCTTCGGTGCAGCGATGGCAACGGCACGGGCCTTCGCCGAAGGCGTTGCGCAGGTAGCTGTTGAAGTCCACGACGGGCTTGAGGGACAGGCGTTTGTCGACATCGAACAGGTCGGCGATCAGGGGTTCTTCGGCGCTCACTCGGGATCCTCGTGTGGTGTGGCGTGCATCGGCGGGCACCCTAACAGATCGGGGCATTCAGATCACCTGTAGAGACAACGGAGACCGCCTGCCGTACTCTACGCGCCCTTACGCCTACACACCCACTGAGGTAACCCCGCTTGAGCACCAAGTACCCGTACACCGCCACCGTGACCATCAGCGCCGAAGACCGTGGCGGAGATACCGAAGCTTCGGAAAACCCCAGCATGCGCGTGGGCCTGGAAGCGGTGACCGAAACCCTGAAGAAGGTGCATTTCGTCGGTACGCTCGCGGCACCTGAAAAGCCGGCCACGCACATCTGCGTGACCCTGGAGAACGGCCTGACCTACTACGGCCCGATCGTCAACGGCCACGCCGAACTCGAAGGCGGCTGGATCGCCTTCGAATCCGACATGCTAACCCCCGAAGAACTGGGCCTGTAAGCCTCAGTTCAGCTCCACCAGGCACTGCTCGAGGATATCCAGCCCTTCCTCGAGCACCTCGGCTTCGATGGTCAACGGGGCCAGCAGGCGGATGATGTGCCGCGCCTTGCCGCTGGGCATCAGCAGCAAGCCCTTGGCCCGCGCCGACTCCATTACCTTGGCCAGTTGCGCCGGCGCCGGGCTGCCGTCGGCATTGACGAATTCGATGCCGCGCATGGCGCCCACGCCCGTCAGGCGGCCGATGTACGGGCTCAGGCCCGACGCCTTCCAGCGCTGGTGGCGGCTGACGATGGCCTGCTCCTGGCGCTCACCCCAGGTGGCGATGTTCTCGTCGGTCATCTGCGCCAGGCTGGCCAGCGCCGCCGCACAGGCAATCGGGTTACCCGAATAGGTGCCACCGAGGCCGCCCTTGGGCAGTGCTGCCATCAGTTCCTTGCGCCCGACCACCGCACCCAGCGGCATGCCGCCGGCGATGCTTTTGGCCAGCAGCAGCAGGTCGGGCTCGAGCCCTAAGCGCGGGAAGGCGAAGCGCTGGCCGGTGCGGCCGAAGCCGGACTGGATCTCGTCGATGATGATCAGGATGCCGTGTTGGTCGCAGAAGCGGCGCAAGGCTTGGGCGAAGGCGGGGTCGAGGGCGAGGAAGCCGCCTTCGCCCTGCACCGGCTCGAAGATGAATGCTGCCACGTCTTCCACGGCCAGTTCGACGCTGAACAGGCGTTCCATGGCCTTGAGTGCCTGCTCGCAGGTAACCCCGGTATCCACGCCAGGGTAGGGCAGGTGGTACACCGGCCCAGGCAACTCGCCCACCCGTTGCTTGTAAGGGGCCACCTTGCCGTTGAGGTTCAGGGTGGCCAGGGTGCGGCCATGGAAACCGCCGTCGAAGGCAATGATGGCGCGCTTGCCTGTAGCACCGCGGGCAACTTTCAGGGCGTTTTCTGCCGCTTCCGCACCGCTGTTGGTGAGCATGCCGGCCAACGGGTAGCTGACCGGTACGAACTGGCTCAGCTGTTCCATCAGCGCCAGGTACGGGCCATGGGGCGCGGCGTTGAAGGCATAGTGGGTCAGGCGGGTGGCCTGGGCCTGGATTGCTTCGACCACGGCGGGGTTGCAGTGGCCCAGGTTGAGCACGCCGATACCGCCGACAAAGTCGATGTAACGTTTGCCGTCGGTGTCCCAGACTTCGGCATTGCGGCCATGAGAAAGTGTGATCGGGTGAACGATGGCGATGGATTGGCTGATACTTTCCTGGTTCATGGGCACGCGGGACCTTTGTTCAAGTTTCTTATTATCCAAACGTGTTGAGGGGTTATTCCGCAAACGAATTATTCGATTGCGGTCATTCCCTGAATTCGTGAACTGGCCGGCACAGGTCAAATCAGTCGCCCTCAGCCACCCGCTCGCGAATCCACTGCACAAAGGCCCTGATCTTGGGCACTTCGGCGGCATGCTCGGCATGGGCAATGAAGTGCCGGCCATTGCTTGCCACCGGGTGGTCCAGGGCCACCACCAGCTTGCCCTCGCTCAGTTCCTCGGCCACCAGGTAGCGCGGAATCAGGGCGATACCGCAGCCGGCAATCGCTGCGCGAATGCACAGGTAGAACGTGTCGAAACGCGGCCCGTGGTAGCTGTTCTGGCTGTGCAGCCCCAACCCCAGGAACCATTCATGCCAGGCCTCCGGCCGCGACACGCACTGCAACAGGCGGTGCTCGGTCAGCGCCTGGGCGCTTTCAAAGGGGTGGTTGGCCAGCAACTGCGGGCTGCACACCGGCACCACTTCTTCGCTGAACAGCTCGATGCAGGTTGCCCCAGGCCAAGTGCCCTGGCCGAAGAAAAAGGCCACGTCGGCCTTGGCCTGCACCAGGTCGAATGGCTCCAGTTCGTTGCGCACATCCAGGTGGATACGTGGGTAGCGGTCGCCGAAACCCTTGAGTTTGGGCACTAGCCAGCGCGCACCAAAGGTGGGCTGGGTGGCGATGCGCAGCACCTCTGTTTCGTCGCCGTAGCTGAGGATGTAGCGGCTGGAAATATCGATCTGGGTGAGGATCTTGTTCACTTCGGTGAGGTACAGCGCGCCGGCCGGGGTCAGGTGCAGGCGCCGGCGAATGCGCTGGAACAGCGAGTGCGAGAGCATGTCTTCGAGCTGCGCGACCTGCTTGCTGACGGCGCTCTGGGTCAGGTGCAGTTCCTGGGCCGCGCGGGTGAAGCTGAGGTGGCGGGCGGCCGCTTCGAAGCACTGAAGGGCGGTGGTCGAAGGCATCAGGCGTTTGGACATGACAGGCAAATACCGAGCAAAAAAGGAAGGAGTTCATTCCAAAGCGGAATCATGTGGTTCGAAAAGGTCGTTTGTTGACCCCGGCCTATAGATTAATACTGACCTGGATCAACGATTACAACCGGTCATGTGAAGAGGAGGTCTGTACCCGCTTCCGGCATCTGCAAAACAACAAAAACGACTATCAGAAATTTACAAGAATTCTGCTCCGACCTTCAGCCGCCTCAAAGCGGCCGACCCATTCGAGGGTTCTTCATGGCTTCGCAAGACAACAAGAAACAGCGTTCCCTGCAGCACGGCCTGACCTCCCGTCAGGTTTCCATGATCTCCATTGCCGGCATCATCGGCGCCGGCCTGTTCATCGGCTCGTCGAACGCCATCGCCACGGCCGGCCCGGCCATCCTCATTTCCTACGCCATGACCGGCCTGCTGGTATTGCTGGTGATGCGCATGCTGGGCGAAATGGCCATCGCCAACCCTAACAGCGGCTCGTTCTCCACCTATGCCTCCGAGGCCATCGGCCCTTGGGCAGGCTTTACCATCGGCTGGTTGTACTGGTGGTTCTGGGTGCTGATCATTCCGGTCGAGGCGATTGCCGGCGCCGACATCCTGCATGCTTACTTCCCAGGCGTACCGTCCTGGTTGTTCGCCTTCCTCATCATGCTGGTGCTGTCGGGTACCAACCTGATCAGCGTGAAGAACTTCGGCGCCTTCGAGTACTGGTTCGCGCTGGTCAAGGTGGTGGCGATCATTGCCTTCATCGTGGTCTGCAGCCTGGCGGTATTCGGCTTCTGGCCGCTGGCCCAGGTGTCCGGGGTCAGCCGGCTGTGGGAAAACGGCGGCTTCATGCCCAACGGGTTCGGCACTGTGCTCGGTGGCGTGCTGATCACCATCTTCTCGTTCTTCGGCGCCGAAATCGTCACCATTGCCGCTGACGAAACCGCCAACCCGAAAGACAAGATCCGCCGTGCCACCAACCTGGTGGTGTACCGCATTGCCATCTTCTACCTGGCGTCGATCTTCCTGGTGGTGTCGCTGGTAGCCTGGAACGACCCCGCGCTGAAAGCGGTCGGTTCGTTCCAGCGCGTGCTGGAAGTGCTGAACGTGCCGGGCGCCAAGCTGCTGGTCGACCTGGTGGTACTGGTGGCGGTGACCAGCTGCATGAACTCGGGCTTGTACACCGCGTCACGCATGCTCTATTCGCTGGGCGCCCGCGGCCAGGCACTGAGCATGACCAAGCGTATCTCCGGTTCGGGCGTGCCAACCGTGGCGGTCATCTTCTCGACGCTGGCCGGTTTTGCCGGGTGCCTGGTCAACTATGTGTTCCCTGGTAAGGTCTTCGGCTTCTTGCTGTCCACCACCGGCGCCATCGCCTTGCTGGTGTACCTGGTGATTGCCGTGTCGCAGCTGCGCATGCGTGCCCGCGCCGACCGTGAAGGGCGCCCGCTGGAGCTGAAGATGTGGCTGTTCCCATGGCTGACCTGGTTGGTGATCGGCACCATCGTCATGGTGCTGGGCTACATGCTGTTCAGCGATGCCTACCGCTATGAAACGCTGATGACCGCTGGGGTGACTGCGTTCATCCTGCTGGTTTCGCTGACCCAGCGGCATGCCAAGGTGGTTGCCCAGACGGCCTGATGTATCTGCTTTAATGGGGGCGTTGCGCGCCCCCATTCCAACAAGCACAGGAAGCGTATGACTGACCACCCACTTTCCCTTCAGGCCCTCGCGGCGCCGGAAGGCACCTGCTACGGCTGCGGTTGTTCCCACCCCAGTGGCCTGCACCTGCAAAGTCACTGGGACACCGATGGCATCCACCTGGTATGCCGCCATGCACCCGACAGCACCTTTATCGGCTGGCCTGGCCTGGTCTACGGTGGCCTGCTGGCGATGCTCGTCGATTGCCATTCCAACTGGACGGCCATGGCCTACCACTACCGCAACGAAGGCCGCGAGCCGGGTAGCCTGCCGCGTATCGACTGCGTTACCGGCACACTCAACCTGACCTACCTGAAACCCACGCCGATGGGCGTCGAGCTTTTGCTCAAGGCCCGAGTGGAAGGGGAAGTGGGGCGCAAGTGCCGGGTGCTTTGCGAAGTCTGGGCCGAGGATGTGCTGACCGTGACCGCCGACTCGGTGTTCGTCCGTGTCGATACCGAAAAGCTCAAGCTCAAGGCCCACGGCCAGGCTTGAGTGACCCGGGCTGATGAGTGGTCGGTGATGGTCAGCGGCCGGGGATGTCTCTAGAGTGACAGGTCCATTCCCCAGGCAAGGTTGATCATGACCGATCTCAGTGCTTTCCCTGTTACCCGCAAGTGGCCCGCCAAACACCCCGAACGCCTGCAGCTGTATTCGCTGCCGACGCCCAACGGCGTCAAGGTGTCGATCATGCTCGAAGAAATCGGCCTGGCCTACGAGGCTCACAAGGTCAGCTTCGACAACGATGACCAGCTGAGCCCTGAATTCATCTCGCTCAGCGCCAACAACAAGATACCGGCCATCCTGGACCCCGACGGCCCGGGCGGGCAGCCGTTGCCGCTGTTTGAGTCAGGGGCGATCTTGCAGTACCTGGCGGAGAAAAGTGGGCAACTGCTCAGCCAGGAGCCTGCTCAGCGTTACCAGACCCTGCAGTGGCTGATGTTCCAGATGGGCGGCATAGGGCCGATGTTCGGCCAGGTCGGGTTCTTCCATTTCTTTGCTGGCAAGGACTATGAAGACAAGCGCCCGCGTGACCGCTATGTCAACGAATCCAAGCGGCTGCTGGGTGTGCTGGATCGGCACTTGAAAGGTCGGGAGTGGATGGCTGACCAATACAGCATCGCCGACATTGCTATCTTCCCTTGGGTGCGGAACCTGGTGGAACGCTACAACGCCCGGGAGTTGGTGGGCTTTGACCAGTTCAAGGAAGTGCAGCGGGTGCTGGCGACGTTCCTCGAACGGCCGGCGGTGCAGCGCGGCCTGAAAATCCCGAGCTGATAACGCCGAACCAGTCACGTACACCGATCCCTGTAGGAGCGGCCTTGTGCCGCGAAAGGGCCGCAAAGCGGCCCCGGGATTTCAGCAAAATGCACAAAATGCCGGGGCCGCTTTGCGGCCCTTTCGCGGCACAAGGCCGCTCCTACAGAGGGCGTAGTACAGGTTAGAAAATGTGGCTCAGCAGCCAGTACAGGCTGCCAGCCAACAGCATCGCTGCCGGCAAGGTCAGCACCCAGGCCATCAGCAGGTTAATCAACGTGCGCCTCTGAATCCCTGAGCCATTCGCCACCATGGTCCCCGCCACCCCCGAGCTCAGCACGTGGGTGGTCGAAACCGGCAACCCGAACATGTCAGCTGCGCCAATGGTGCACATGGCAACGACCTCCGCCGAGGCGCCTTGGGCATAGCTCAGGTGGGTCTTGCCGATCTTCTCCCCCACGGTCACCACGATGCGCCGCCAGCCAACCATGGTCCCCAGCCCCAGCGCGATGGCCACGGCCACCTTGACCCATAGGGGAATGTAGCGGGTGGCGTCGTCCAGTTGGGTCTTGAATAGTTGGACATGGCTGCGGGTGTCGGCGTCGAATGCCACTAAACGGTTTTTCTCGATCAGGCGAATGGCTTCGCTGGTCAGGTACATGTCATTGCGTACGTTGGCCATGGCTTCGGCGGGTATGCGCTTGAGCGAGCCGTAGCCTTTGACCTCTTCACCGATCATCCCGGTCAGCGCGGCCAGCGCCGGTACCAGTTGCGGGCTGGCCTTGGGTTCGCCAATGAATGCGGTCAGCGTCTGGCGTGGGTCGGCCGGAGGCGCTTGCGGATTGCTGCGCACCAGTGCCTGGCGGGTTACTTCGGCAACTGCGGAAAACTGCAGGGCCTGTTCATTGGGCATGGTCTTGTTCAACGCATACGCCATTGGCAGGGTGCCGACCAGAATCAACATGATCAGGCCCATGCCTTTCTGGCCGTCGTTGGAACCATGAGCGAAGGACACCCCGGTGCACGTCAGGATCAGTACGCCACGAATCCACCATGGCGGCGGTGTCTGGCCTTGCGGCGCCTGGTATAGCGCTTGACGCTTCACCAGGGCTCGAAGGGCGAGCAACAACAAGGCGGCGCAGGCAAAGCCGATCAGGGGGGAGAACAGCAAGGCGTAGCCCACCTTGCTGGCCTGGGCCCAGTCCACGCCGCTGGTGCCGTCACGCCCATGCATCAGGGCATTGGCCACACCCACACCGATGATCGAGCCGATCAGGGTGTGCGAGGATGACGCCGGCAGCCCCAGCCACCAGGTACCGAGGTTCCAGATGATCGCCGCCAGCAGCAGGGCAAAAACCATTGCAAAGCCGGCCGAGGAGCCCACCTGTAGAATCAGTTCCACCGGCAGCAGGGCGATGATGCCGAATGCCACCGCGCCACTGGAGAGCAGCACGCCGAGGAAGTTGCACAGCCCGGACCACACCACTGCGACCGGTGCCGGCAGCGCGTTGGTGTAGATCACGGTGGCCACCGCGTTTGCGGTGTCGTGGAAGCCATTGACGAATTCGAAGCCCAGGGCAATCAGCAGTGCCATGCCCAACAGCAGAAACGGCGTGACTGTGGTGATCACCGTGCCGCTGGCGTTTACATCCTGCTTCAGGCTCCAGGCGGTGTAGGCGATGCCGGCCAGCAGCAGGCCGAAGAACAACACGAGGGTGGCGCGCCCAGGCTTGTGGGCAAGCTGCGGGCGGGCGTCGCGCTGGGCCAGGTGCGGCTGGCTGGCCAGTGACGGGGTTGCCATGATGGCTCCGGTTGGCGTTGGGCAAGTTGCCGAAGGCCTTGAGCATAGAAACAATTCGTAACCCGACCGTGACCTCGATCAATGAATTATCTAGGCTCAAGACGGACGGTAAAAGCAGGAGAAACCCATGATCCGCTGCAAGCGTGTCTACGATGCGGTCACGGGCGACGATGGCCAGCGAGTGCTGGTCGACCGCCTGTGGCCGCGCAACCTGCGCAAGGAAGACCTGCACGGGCAGTGGTTGCGCGAAGTGGCACCCTCCAATGAATTGCGCAAGGCGTTTCACCAAGGGGCAGTCGACTTTGCCGGTTTTACCCAGCGCTACCAACGAGAGCTCGCCGCTCACCCCGAGTATTGGTATCCGCTGCTGGACCTCGCCGGGAAGGGCCCTCTGACCCTGCTTTATGCAGGCAAGGACACCGAGCACAACAATGCCCGAGTGCTGGCCGATTGGTTGGAAAGCGAACTGGACCGGCATGGGCCTGGCAGTTCACCCGTGTGCTATGCCCAATGAGCGATGTGGTAATGCCCCTGCAACTGATTCCCGCCAACGACAATCACCGTACGTTCGCCCGCGACCTCACGCGGCGCGCCATGCTGCCGTATTACCGTGAATTTGACCTGCTCTGGATCGAGGACGCCTTCGACCAGGCTTGGGGTTGGCGCGAGCAGTGGCTGGTCAGGGAAGGCGACAGTCTGTTGGGTTTCTGCAGCCTCAGCCAGGACCGCCAGGCGCTGTTTATCCGCGAGTTGCACCTGTTGCCCGAGCACCGCGGGCGCGGTGTCGGCAGCTGGGTATTGGAAGAGCTGGCGCTGTGGGCCAGCCAGCGGCGCCTGCCGTTGCTGAGGCTGATGGTGTTTCGCAGCAACCCGGCGCGCCTGTTGTACCAGCGCCACGGTTTTGTCGAAATGGGTGAGGACGGGTGCTTTGTGCGCATGCAACGTACGATCGGCTAGTGGCGCAATGATGGCTTGTCTCCACCGAAGCGCAGCGGCATAGTGAACCCAGGCGCTCACGGTCGCCCGCAGACGGGGCGGCAGTGGATGAGCGTGATCAGGGATAAGGAGAAGCCCACAATGAACGGGATTGGTCCGCGGCTGCGGGAAGAGCGTGAGCGCCTGGGCATGACCCAGCGCGTGTTTGGCGATATCGGTGGGGTCGAGCCCAATGCCCAGGGCAAGTACGAAAGCGGCGAGCGTACGCCACGGGTCGATTACCTGGCAGCCCTCGCGGTCAGGGGGGTGGATGCACTGTACGTGCTTAGCGGCATCCGCACGCCGGCCCCGCTGGAGGGCCTGAGCACGGATGAGTCGGGGCTGCTGGGCGCCTTCCGGCAATTGCCCATCGACGACCAGGCGGCCATCTGGCACCTGCTGGGCCGCTTGAGCAGCGATAGAAAACCCAGGCAAACAGTGAGGCCTGTCACTGTTGAGCGTCAGGCGTTTCTTACAGAAGCAATGCGTTAGACCCGTTTGGAAAAATTTTGTTAAGGTGGCGGGATCCAATCGCCCTGTTGACGAGGTGTGTGCTTGATTAGGGTCTTAGTGGTCGACGATCACGATCTGGTACGAACCGGTATCACCCGCATGCTGGCCGACATCGATGGCCTGCAGGTGGTGGGTGAGGGGGACTCGGGCGAGTCCGCGCTCAAGCTGGCCCGTGAGCTGAAACCGGACGTGGTGCTGATGGACGTGAAAATGCCCGGCATCGGCGGCCTGGAGGCCACCCGCAAATTGCTGCGCAGCCACCCGGACATCAAGGTAGTGGCCGTGACCGTGTGCGAGGAAGACCCGTTCCCCACGCGCCTGTTGCAGGCCGGTGCGGCCGGTTACCTGACCAAAGGCGCAGGCCTTGACGAAATGGTCCAGGCCATCCGCCTGGCGTTTGCCGGCCAGCGCTACATCAGCCCGCAAATCGCCCAGCAGCTGGCGCTGAAACCGTTCCAGCCGCAGGGGTCACCGTTCGACACATTGTCGGAGCGGGAAATCCAGATTGCCCTGATGATTGTCGGCTGCCAAAAAGTGCAGATCATCTCTGACAAGTTGTGCCTCTCGCCCAAGACCGTCAATACTTACCGTTATCGGATCTTTGAAAAACTCTCGGTCACCAGCGACGTCGAACTGACCTTGCTGGCCGTTCGCCACGGTATGGTCGACGCAAGCCTGTAAAACCTCATGTCCCAAGCTTTTGATGCCAGCGCATTCCTGGCGACCTGCAGTGGTCGCCCGGGCGTTTACCGAATGTTCGACGCCGAAGCCCGGCTGCTTTACGTGGGCAAGGCCAAGAACCTCAAAAAACGCCTGGCCAGCTATTTTCGCAAAACCGGCCTGGCGCCCAAAACCGCCGCGCTGGTAGCCCGTATCGCCCAGGTTGAAACCACCATCACCGCCAACGAAACCGAGGCGTTGCTGCTGGAGCAGAACCTGATCAAGGAATGGCGGCCGCCGTACAACATCCTGCTGCGCGACGATAAATCCTACCCCTACGTGTTCCTGTCAGACGGCGAGTTCCCGCGGTTGGGCATTCACCGTGGGGCGAAGAAGGCCAAGGGCCGCTACTTTGGCCCATACCCCAGCGCCGGGGCCATCCGCGAAAGCCTCAGCCTGCTGCAAAAGGCCTTTTCGGTGCGCCAGTGCGAAGACAGCTACTACGCCAACCGCACCCGGCCGTGCCTGCAGTACCAGATCAAACGCTGCAAAGGGCCCTGCACCGACCTGGTCACCGCCGAGGAATACGCCGACGACGTGCGCCATTCGGTGATGTTCCTTGAAGGCCGTAGCCAGCAATTGGGCAACGAGCTGAATGCCGAGATGGAGAAGGCCGCCATGGCCCTCAATTTCGAAAAAGCCGCCGAGCTGCGCGACCAGATTGCCCTGTTGCGCCGCGTGCAGGACCAGCAGTACATCGAGGGCGGCAGCGGCGACGTCGATGTCATCGCCGCTTTCGTGAACCCAGGTGGTGCCTGCGTGCACCTGATCAGCGTCCGCGGCGGCAGGGTGCTGGGCAGCAAGAACTTCTTCCCGCAGGTGGGCATCGAGGAGGAGGTGGCCGAGGTCATGGCCGCATTCCTCTCCCAGTACTACCTGGGCAACGCAGAGCGCGAACTGCCCGGCGAGCTGATCGTCAACGTTGTTCACGAAGACTTCGACGCCATCACCGAAGCACTGCACACGCTGCGGGGCCGTGAACTGACCATCAGCCACCGGGTACGCGGCACGCGCGCCCGTTGGCAGCAGCTGGCAGTGACCAATGCCGAGCAGGCGCTGAATGCCCGCCTGGCAAACCGCCAGCACATGGCTGCACGCTTTGAGGGCTTGGCCGAAGTCCTAGGCCTGGACGAAGTGCCGCAGCGCCTGGAGTGCTACGACATCAGCCATTCCAGTGGCGAAGCCACCGTGGCCAGCTGCGTGGTATTCGGCCCCGAAGGCGCGCTCAAGTCCGACTATCGCCGCTTCAACATCGAAGGCGTCACGGCCGGCGATGACTACGCCGCCATGCACCAGGCCCTGACCCGCCGTTACGGGCGCATCAAGGACGGTGAGGGCAAGCTGCCTGACGTGTTGCTGGTGGACGGCGGCAAGGGGCAGCTGAACATGGCCCGCGATGTGATGCAGGAATTGGGCTTCACCGACCTGACCTTGCTCGGTGTAGCCAAGGGCGTAACCCGCAAGGCCGGTTTTGAAACCCTGTACCTGAACGACGTGCACCACGAGTTCACGCTGAAAGGTGATTCACCGGCCCTGCACCTGATCCAGCAGATCCGCGACGAAGCCCACCGTTTCGCCATTACCGGCCACCGCGCTCGCCGCGGCAAGGCCCGCCGGGTGTCCAGCCTGGAGGATGTAGCCGGGGTAGGGCCCAAGCGCCGGCGCGACCTGCTGAAACATTTCGGCGGCCTGCAGGAGCTCAACCGCGCCAGTGTCGATGAAATCGCCAAAGCCCCCGGCATCAGTAAAAAGCTTGCCGAGTCGATTTATGCCAGCCTGCATAGCGAGTAGAATGCCGGGCTCAACTTGCAGCCAGTCGTACCGATGAATATTCCAAACCTGCTCACCGTTCTACGCGTCCTGCTCATTCCGTGCTTCATTCTGCTGTTCTACATGCCCTATCACTGGAGCTACATGGCAGCCAGCAGCGTGTTTGCCGTTGCCGCCGCCACCGACTGGCTGGACGGCTACCTGGCGCGTCGCCTGCAGCAAAGCACGCCGTTCGGTGCCTTCCTCGACCCGGTGGCCGACAAGCTGATGGTGGCGGTGGCTTTGGTGCTGCTGGTGCAGACCCACGCCAACTTCTGGCTGACCCTGCCGGCGGCGGTCATCATCGGCCGCGAAATCGTGGTGTCGGCCCTGCGCGAGTGGATGGCCGAGCTGGGCGCGCGGGCGCACGTGGCGGTGTCCAACCTTGGCAAGTGGAAGACCGCGGCGCAGATGCTGGCGCTGGTGATCCTGCTGGCCAACCCGCCAGCGGTAACGTTCTGGGTCATTCTGGGCTACGGGCTGCTGCTGGTGGCGGCGGGGCTGACGCTGTGGTCGATGGTGCACTACCTGCTGGCCGCCTGGCCGCACCTGCGCGAAGGCTCCGAGCAGAAATAAACTTTTTTTGAATCAAGGGGTTGACGCTGTTTTAGAAATCGCTAGAATGGCACCCATCACGACGCGGGAATAGCTCAGTTGGTAGAGCACGACCTTGCCAAGGTCGGGGTCGCGAGTTCGAGTCTCGTTTCCCGCTCCAAATTCGATCCTCAGTGCGTCGCTGGGATCAAGAAAGAAGAGGCCATAGGGCCTCTTTTTTTATGCCTGCATTTTATTGATGTTCTCCTTTCTCAAGGCAAACACAAGCCCTGTAGCAGCAGCCTTGTGCTGCGAAGAGGTCATTGCAGCCGAAGATAATCTTCAGCCTTACCGGCCTCTTCGCAGCACAAGGCTGTTCCTACAGGTTGATGCGTTAGCCTGAGTGATGGTGCAAGACCGTTGCTCCGATAGCCCCGCGCAGGGTTGCCGGGCTATTTCAGAAAGTTCAGGTCCAGTGGGTAGTCCAGAATGATTCGGGTCTGGTCCAGGTCATTGGCGATTGCGCCGTAGTCGCCGCCCGTGCGCATCGACGCATGCAGCAGCCGCACGGAAAGGTTTTTCGCAGGCCCTGACTGCACCACGTATTTCACCCACAGGTCCCGTTCCCATTGCGACCCGTCGCGCACCGCCTCGAACCGTGTATAGGCACCCCCGGCATCGCGGCCATCGATATCGGTACCGCGTATGTAGCGCGCTGTGAAGCTCAGCCCAGGGACGCCAAAGACGGCAGCGTCCAGGTCGTAACGTGCGCTCCAGGCCCTTTCGTTGGGGCTGTTGAAGTCGCTGCCTTGTGAGGCCGCATCCAGTTCGATGTCGAAACTGTTCCATACATAGTCGAAAGGCTGGTCGCCATCGATGCGGGTATAGGCAACTTCGAACTTGTGACCACCCATTGCGTAGCCCACCCGGGCACTCCAGGCATCGTTGCGTATGTCGCCAAGCAGCGAGGTGCCGGTGTCGCGGGTGCGGTAGTAATTGGCGCCGGTATTGAACACGCCACCCACTTTCAACGGCACCCGGTATTCGATAGATGCAAATTGCTGGTTCCAGATATTGTCCAGTTCGGACCCGAACAGCTTGACCTTCACGTTGTCGAGGCCGGTGTAGATACCGCCGTAATAACTGACAAAGTCACTGTCGGCCTGGCGGCCACCGTACGCGGTACCCAGCTTGCCGCCGTGATTGGTGGCTGCCCGGTCGCTGCTGGAGGTGAAGCGCCCTGCATTGAGGGCCAGCCCTGCGAAGGTATGATCGGTGACGTTCCAGCCTCGCAGCGTTTGCGGCAGCAGGCGGATATCACCGTATTTGAGTACGGGTGAATCAGGGAAGTGGTCGCCATAGGCCAGTTCAGTGCTGCCAACGCGCATCTTTACCGCGCCACCGGCCTTGGCGTACTCATGCTTGGGGTCGCCCTGGTTGTCGCGCGCGACGATGCCGCCATTGCCGACACCGTCGCCAACCCGGCCTTTGCCACCGTCGAGCTTTATTGCGCCCATGTAATGCAAGTCTAGGCCGAACCCTACCAGCCCTTGGGTATAGCCGGAATTGAACTTGGCCAGCACACCTTGCGCCCATTCCTGGCGATAACTTTGCCGCTCACCGGCCGGGTTGAGGTAGCTGCCGTTGCGGTTGTCGGCGTTCCAGTAGAAGTTTCGCAAGCCGACCGTGGTGGTACTGTCTTCAATAAAACCATGGTCCGATTCTGCCGCGCAGGCAATCGAGCCAAACAGGCAGGCACTCGCGCCTGCCATCCCCAAGGTGAAAGTTTTGAACGACATGAAGACTTCCTTATTGCCAGATTCAAGAACGGCAGCGTGAAGATTTATTGTTATTGCCCCTGCGTCTGCGTCTGCGGCGGGCAGCCGGGGGCCTGATCGCTAACTTGCGGGTGCGGCAAGTTGCGCTCTTTATTGTTGTATTACTCGGTAGGCCGGGTTGCTCAAGGCAACCCGGAGCACATCGGTTTTTGCCTCAGGCAGTCATGCCGGCAAAGAAGCGCGAGGCATTTTCGTCCAGGGTTGCAATGTCGTAGCCACCTTCCTGGACCACCACGCAAGGCAGGCCCAGCGCCTTGATCCGCTGCCCAAGCAGGCGGAACCCTTCATGGCTGACGTGTACCTTGGACTGCGGGTCGTTTTCGTAGATGTCAAAGCCCAGCGACAGCACCAGCACGTCCGGGGCGAAGGCGCGCAGCGCCGTTGCCGCCTGGTCCATGCAGGCAAAGAAATCCGCTTCGCTGGCGCCATGGGCCATGGGCAGGTTCAGGTTGAAGCCAGCCCCTGCGCCGGCCCCGGTCTCATCATCGAAACCGGCGACCACCGGGTAGAAGTTGGTCGGGTCGCCATGAATCGACACGTACAACACATCGTCCCGCTCGTAGAAGATTTCCTGGATGCCTTGGCCGTGGTGCATGTCGGTGTCGAGCACTGCGACTTTGCCGAACTTGCCACGCAGCACCTGGGCGGCGATTGCGGCGTTGTTCAGGAAGCAGAAGCCACCTGCGGCTTCGGCGCGGGCATGGTGCCCTGGTGGCCGGCACAGGGCATAAGCGGCCTGGTCGCCTTCGATCACCGCATGTGCCGCGGCCACCGCGCTCTGCGCCGACCAGTAGGCGGCCTGCCAGGTGTGCTCGCCGATCGGGCAGCTGCCATCGGCCAGGTAGCGGGCTGTCTTGCCTAGGATGCCGCGCAAGGGGTTGCCTTCGCGGATGTAGATGTTGGACATCACCTCATCGCCCCAGTCTTCCGGCACTTCGTGCCACTGCTGGTAGGCGCTGCCCAGGTAGTCCAGGTACGCCTGGCCATGGACGGCCGCCAGCGGGGCGAGGCCGTGGTCGGCGGGTTCGAGCAGCGGGTAGCCGAGCTTTTCGACTACTGCCAGTAGCGGGTCGATGCGGGCCGGCACTTCCTGCGGTTGGCGCATCTGGCCACGCGACAGGTAGGAGCGGGGGTGGTGCAGGCGTTGAGCAGGATGGAAAAACGTTTTCATGAATCACCTCTTGGTAACGCGTGCGGTCAATAACCCAGTTCGGGATCGACCAGATTGTTCAGTCCCAGCCCGGCGCTCAGGCGCGACACGTTGTCGGCCACTTGCCGGGCGATGCACAGGTCGGACGCGGCCGACGCCATGTGCGGTGTCACCCACACGCCGGGCGTGTGCCACAGCGGCGAATCGGCAGGCAACGGCTCCTGTTCGAACACATCGAGCAATGCGCCGCGCAACTGCCCGCTGGCCAGCGCCTGGCGCAGGTCGTCCGGGTTGAGGTGCTGGCCACGACCACAGTTGATCAGGGCGCTGCCTTCGGCCATGTGCCGGAATACGGCATGGTTCAGTACGCCATGCGTGCTGGCGGTGAGGGGCAGCAGGTTGACCAGCACATCCAGCCCGGCGAGGAAGCCTTGCAGCGAAGCCGCGCCTGCGAAGGTGGTTACGCCATCGATCTGGCGCGGCGTGCGGGCCCAGCCGCACACGTCATAACCCGCCGCCGCCAGCCGCTGCGCCACCGGTGCGCCAATCGCGCCCAGGCCCATCACGCCAACCCGGAAATCCCCCGCCTTGCGCTGTACCGGGCGCTGCCAGTGCTGGCTGGCATTGCCGGCGATCACCCGGTCGAAGCCCCGGTGAAAGTGCAGCACGCCCCAATGCACGTACTCGCTCATGCCCTGGGTGTGGTCAGGGTCGACAACCCGGCACACGGGCAGCGACGCATCGCGTGAGCTGTCCTGCGCCAGGTGATCGATGCCCGAGCCGATCGAGTGCACCAGGCGCAGGTTCGGCAAGCGGCCAAGGCTACCTTCGGGCGGGAACCAGCACACGGCCACTTCGGCGTGCCTTGCGCCGGCATCTTCCGGGCGCAACACGTTCAGCTGCGGGGCGTGCTCGGTGAACAGCGCGGCCAGCCAGTCAGTCAGCGCCGGGTTCTGGCAAAGCAATACGAGGCTGGCCATGTCAGCTGCACCACTCGCTGCGCTGCGCGTCGATCAGGCTGAGCGCGGCCTGCCAGGCCATGTCGATGATGCCGTCGATGCCATCGCGCCCGAACTGTGCGGCGGTGTGCCGGCACACTTCCTCGCTGGGGATGTTCAACGCCACGCCGGCAGACATCGCCTGGATTTGAGCCTGGCAAGCGCGCTCCAGGAAATAGATCTCGTGGAACGCTGCCGCCACGTTGCTACCTGCGGCGAGCAGCCCATGGTTGCGCAGGATCATCGCCTTGTGCGCGCCAAGGTCGGCGACCAGCCGTTCGCGTTCTTCCAGTGACAGCGCGATGCCTTCGTAGGTGTGATACGCCAGGTTGCCGTAGAACTTCAGCGCGTGCTGGGTCAGTGGCAGCAGGCCGTCACGATGTGCTGCCACCGCCATGCCCGCTGCCGTGTGGGTGTGGATGATGCAGTGCAGGTCCGGGCGCGCCTCGTGGATCGCCGAGTGGATGACAAAGCCGGCCGCATTGACCTTGCCGCCGTTGAAATGGCTGTCGACCACGTTGCCGTCCAGGTCGATCAGCACCAGGTCGCTGGCGCGCATCTTCTCGAATGCCACGCCATAGCGGTTGATCAGGAAGTGCCGGTCAGGCCCGGGTACACGCAGGGTGATGTGCGTGTCGATCAGGTCGGTCATGCGGTAGTAGGCGATCAGGCGATACAGCGCAGCCAGCTCGCAGCGCGATTGCCATTCGGTCTCTGGCATGTTGTGAGGCTTGCTCATCAGGCGATTCCTTGCGAAGTGGAGAGGGCGACCGGCCTGGCGCTGGCGTTGCGCAGGTGCGAGAGCCCCAGCACGCCGGCCAGCGACATCAAGGCCAGCACGCTGAAGAACAGCGCCAACGGTACCCATTGCCCGGCGAACTGGCCGGCAACGAACGTGCCCAGCATTGGCGTGAGGCCACCGGTCAGGCCGCTGCCCAACTGGTAGGCGATGGAAATGCCCGAGTAACGGACCCGGGCCGGGAACGCTTCGGCCATGTAGCCGGCAATTACCGCATACAGTGCCGACAGCATGACCACGGCCAGGGCGATGCCGGCCGTCATGTAGATCACATTGCCGGTTTGCACCAGCAGGAACATCGGGTACGGCACCACCATGCACAGTGCAGCGACCCAGGTCAGGAAACGCCCTTCGCCCAGGCGCTCGGCGAGCATGGCCGAACAGGGTTGTGAGAGAAACTGCAGGATGGTGACCACGAACAGGCAATCGAGAATGGTGGTCTTGGCGATGCCCTGATACTGGGTGACGTAGGTGATCATGAAGGTGTTGGTGAAGAAGAACCCGCCGGAGCCGATGGTTACGGCCAGGGCTGCGAAGACGATGTTCCGCCAGTGGTTGCGCAACACTTCGCGCACTGGGTTGTCGCTGGTCTGGTCGCTGTCCTTGACCTCGGCAAACTCTGGTGACTCCGGCACGCCGAAGCGGATCAGCAAACCGACGATCATCAGCAGCCCGCTCATCAGGAACGGAATACGCCAGCCCCAGCTCATCAGGTCTTCCGTCTCCATTGCAGTGATGAAGCGGAAGGCGATCAGCGCCAGCAGCAGGCCCGCCGGGCTACCCCACTGGGCAAACGAGGCGAAGAACACCTTGCGGCCCTTGGGCGCATGCTCGCTGGCCATCAGCACCGCGCCGCCCCATTCGCCACCGACCGAGATGCCTTGTAGCAGGCGCAGGAATATCAGGCCGATGGGGGCCCAGATACCGGCCTGTGCGTAGGTCGGCAGCAGGCCGATGCAGGTGGTGGCCACGCCCATCAGCACAATCGTGACCAGCAGCATTTTCTTGCGCCCCAGGCGATCGCCCAGGTGGCCGAACACCATGCCGGCGAACGGCCGTGCGATAAAGCCCACGGCAAAGCTGCCAAACGCGGCCATGGTGCTGAGCATCGGGTTTTCGCTGGGGAAGAACAGCTGCCCGAGCACCAGGGCTGCGGCGAAGGCGTAGATGTAGAAATCATAGAATTCGATGGTGGTGCCAATAAAGGCAGCCGCCGCGGCACGACGCGGGGTGGGGGTATTGCTCTTCATCTGAGGCTCCTGGGCGTCATTGTTATAGGCAGGAGAAGGAGAGCCCTGCACGGGCAGGGCAAAGGCACTCTGGCGGTGCGTTGCTAGATGTTGAGCCAAGTCCTATGCTAGGAAAAGCTTCTAATTTAAATACTCAAGTATAAGACCAACAAATAATGACGCCGACATCGACGCCCCCGGCAAGAGACCCGGAAGCCAAGCGTTTCCTCAACGACCGCCTTGACTGGAACCTGTTGCGGACGTTTCTGGTAATCGGCCAGGAGGGCAGCATCAGCCGGGCTGCGGCACGCCTGCACCTAAGCCAGCCGGCCGTCAGCCAGGCGCTGAGGCGCCTGGAGGAGCAACTGGACAGTGCCTTGGTGGTACGTCGTGGGCCACGCATCAACCTGTCACAGGCGGGGGAGGAGGTGATGCAGATCGCGGCCGAGCTGTACGGCACGGTCTCGCGCCTGGGGCCTGCGCTGGACAGCCCGGCCGAGACAGTGACGGGCAAGATCCGCCTGCTGAGCATCAGCCGCATCCAGTCCCGTGCCTACGACGACTTCCTGGCGCAGTTTCACAGTGACTACCCGCAGGTGGAACTGGAAATCGATGTGCTGCGCAGTTCGGATGTGGTCAGTGGCCTGTTGCAGAAGACCGCATCATTCGGTTTGAGCCTGTGTCGCACACCCCAGCCAAGGCTGGAGCAACGGGTGCTGCTCGAACAGCGCTACGCGTTTTTCTGTGGCAAGCGCCATCGTTTTTTTGGTCGCAAGAACCTGACCGTCGCGGACCTTCAAGGCGAGAACTTTGTCAGCTTCACCAGTGACCAGATGGGCGGTAACCTGTCGCCGCTTACGGTGTTTCGCGATCAGCAGGGCTTTACCGGGCGCATTGTCGCGTCGTCTCCGAGCCTGGATGAAATTCTTCGGCTGGTGGGGGCTGGTTATGGCATCGGCTGCCTGCCGGAGCACATTGTTGCGGCGGATGTGCTGGCCAACGAGCTCTGGCGTCTGCCGCCATGGGACGGGGTGATCGATGTGAACGTGTACCTGCTCTGGAACCGCGAGCAGAAGTTGACTCAGGCCGAGTCGATATTCTTGGAGCGGTTCCAGCAGATGCTCATGACCACAGACCCGGTCGAGCGGTTTTAATTGGCATACAGAGGCGTGCGGTAGATCGTTATGGTCCCGATTACACCGCTCCTAGAAAAGGTTCGCAAGCTCAATGGCAAAGTAGATGAGTTTGTTGGAAGCATCGAAGCTCTGCCCTCCATGATTACGAGATGCAGCACTAATATGAAACATCCACTTCGCTACCTAGGATGATCAGGGGTCGCTAGCTGGATCACTGATCCTGCCACAACTAGGGATAGGAATTTGAACCCGCCGACGATCTCAATAGACCTCCCGAGGCCAGCAGAAACGGGTATTCTCGCCCTAGCGGATGTCCTGTATATTCTTTACACGCTAGGACTTCCCTAAATTTGCCCTTAGAAATCTCGTATCTGGAGCATGCGCATGGATGACCAAGCCTCAACCACAGCCGACACCCTTGAGCTGTTGCATCTGAACCAAGTCGCCATCAGAGCAGCTCTGGAGGAGCTCTCGCTGTGGGTGAGCCATCGCGGCTCAGTCCACATACATGAGAACGTCATGGCTGCGCTAGCGACTCTTGATATCCATTCTGAGGCGATCTCAGCCGGGGTAGAACGCCTGCGGGCGTGAGCGATCCAAAGTATAGAGGTGGTCTAGCACATCGAGCCCATCAGTGATTGGTTCAAATTCACTCGCTTCGGGGGGGCACGGCTTTTGGCGGGGGGTCGCCCGGATATCTTTCTAAGCTAGGTTCCGACGATCCGCGATAGTTATCAGAGCCGCAGACTGGTGTGCAATATGATATACCCGATTTGCACGTCGCAGCACTTGAAACTGCACCCGGAAGTCCAAATCCTAGAGGGCATAAAAGGTCACTTATGGACGTGCGTAGGTGGCAGAGCACGTCGAATAGTTATCTGTTTTGAAGTGCGTGGGTTGAACCTTAAAGCACGCATTGGTAATTTAGCCAATGTCCTAAGTGTGAACCGCTAAAATGCAATTATTACGTTGACGTTGGCACACTAGAGGCTCGCATTGGTTTGGCACTATCTGATCGATCCTCTGGTGCAACATTGGCTGTTGGTGAGGCCCGCTGAAAATCAGCTTGAGCAAACAGAAAGCCCGCATTTTTTGTTCGGTAACGAATAGACAGATGACAGCGCCTACTGTTGATTGCGTGACTGGATGCTCGAGAACTTCGAATGAGAGGCTTGACCCCAATATGCAACCAGCCCTGCAGTGCAGGGTTTAATCATACTGAGTGACGCGCCAAGTAGTGTATCTATGAGAAAGCCTCATCGGTAAGCCTCCCAAAGTTTTGCCTAATCCTCGGCAGAATTTAGCCGGATTCGGTTCAAAGATGTGATCGGGCTCGCGCGGCGGGCCATCGCCTGCACGGGCTTCGCTTCACAATTGGAGTGCGTAGCTCAGGCCCAGAAGCCAAGCAGCACCAACGCCGCCACGCCAAGCCCAACCGCAACCGAACAGCCGCCCAGCGACAGCGCTGCCCGGCCTTGCCGGTACCAGCCGTCATGGCCCAGTTGCCGTGCCGGCGCCAGCAGGCTGCGCCAGCGCAGTTCCGTTTCGTGAAACGCCTGCAGGTTCGCCGTATCCGCATCCAGCCAGCGACGAAAGTCTATCCGTTCGCAAGCCGTCACCTGTGGGCTCTGCAAGCGCACATACCATTGCCCTGCAACGCTCGACAGCACATCACGACGCGAGCGACCGGCCTGCAGCGCCTGGTCCATGTTCCGCTCGATGCTCGCCAGGGGCAGGTCGAGGCGGGCGGCGATGGTGGCGAAATCCAACTGGTCGAGGCGGTTGAGCAGGAATACTTGCTGCACGCGGCGGGGCAGCCGCTTCAGGGCATGCAGCAGGGCGTGGTCAGCATCGTCTTCGGCAACAGGCGTTGGGTGTTCAAGCGGCAGTAGCAGACGGGTCATGGACAGCTCCTTGCTTGAAGGGGAGGGGTGGGGGGCATCTTCCTTGATGCGAGACCAGCGTAGGCGAAACGAGATTGATTCTCAAGTGCTGATTCCGCAAAGTTTTGTAATGAGCGTTCACGCCCTGAAACACCTTTGCTATCATGCGCGCCATCACGATCTTCATTAGCCTGAAGAGCAAAAAAAAAGACCCGGCAAAAAGCCGGGTCAAAAACCGTGATTAGCCTGATGAGGAGATAATCTGAGAGCGACCTAAGCTCCAGATTATCCAGCAGATCTCGCGATCAGCTGAGTGCAATAATAATCGTTATCATTTGCCAGTCAAATGAATTTTCGCTAATTCGGTAAAAAAGTTTTACCGATGCGCTTCCTTGTCCCGGCAGTCGGGGCCTCTGCCGTTCGCGGCCATCACGTTCTCTCCCTCCTTTTTACTCAGAAATCCGGATCTGCGGCGCGCTTGTGCTCCAGCAGGGCGCGGGCCATGTCCATCATGTGCATCAACGCGTAGGTCAGCTCGCGCTGGCTGCCGTGCTGGTGGCTGGCGGTTTCCTGCGCTGTAGCGGCTGCGCAGCGCAGCAGGGCGATGGCGTGCTCCCGGGCCTGGTCGCCGGTGACGCTCTCGTGCAGGGCCCAGATCTTGTTGTCGAGGGTCGGGCGCTGCGGCTTGGGGTTGAGGTAGTAGTCGAGGGCGCGGCGGGCGGCTTCGCTGTCGAGATCTGTTTCGTCGTTTTTCGGTGGTTTCATCGCGATACCTTGTGATTTCCCTTCAAACACAATGGAATCAGAGGATAGGTCAATCTGTACTGACTATGCTCAAATAAATAATTCAGATTGTGTATTGCTGCGGATAATACAGTCCGTATTGTTTCCGCTCATGGAAAACTGGAACGCATTTCTCAAGCGCTACAAGCGCGAACACAACCTCAGCCAGCTGAAGCTGGCCGAACGGCTGGGCATGACTCAGGGTGGCGTGGGTCATTGGCTACGTGGCACGCGGCGGCCGACGCTGGAAACCATCAACGAAAAGCTCGAGAAACTTGGCCTGGTGTTTCTGGAGGCACAAGTCATGGTGGTAGAGCGTGACATCTTGCGCGAAGCCCCTGGGCGCTATGCGGTCGAGCAGCCGGTATCAGCCCAAGCGCTGCTTTATGCAAGCTTCCGCTTCCCGGTTCTGACCTGGGCTGACTTGCAGGGGCCTTTGCCTGAAGCGGGCAAATGCCACGAACAGACGGATTACATGCCCGCAGGCAATGCGTTCTGGCTAGTGGTGGAAAACGACTCGATGAATGCAGCCAGTGGCAAGAGCGTGCCTGAGGGCATGCGAGTGCTGGTGGACACGGGGCTGCAGGCAGAACCCGGCAGGTTGGTGATTGCGCGGCAGCCGGGGCGGCCTGCAGTGTTGCGGCAGTTGGTCGAGGAAGGTGGAGACAAGATGCTCAAGCCGCTGAATACGCGCTATCCGACAATCCTGTGTGAAGAGGGCTGCGAGTTCCTGGGGGTGGTCGTGCGGGTGCATGGGGCCTTTTGAATGGGTTTGAGTCATTGATGTTGTTTGAATGGGCACGTCTTGGTTGTTGTGTCGTCCTCAAGATCGAGCGCCGCCCGCGCGGCGCATCGCGAGCTGCGCTCGCTCCTACGTTTGTTTCTGGCCAGTAACGGCTGTGAGGAACGCGCGCGAACGCCTTGTTTGTACGACGCGATATCGAGCCATGCGCCAAAGCGTACGCGCGCAAATCTCGCAGGATTAATTGGCCCGAAACAAACGTAGGAGCGAGCGCAGCTCGCGATGCGCCGCGCGGGCGGCGCTCGATCTCCGGGGCACCGCCAAACTCAAGCCAACCGCCCCGACCTCACTCAGCCAGTTCGACCAGCACCGTCCCTTCGCTGACCATATCCCCTTCCTGGCAGAACAACGCCTTCACCGTCCCTCCATGCGGCGCACGAATGCTGTGTTCCATCTTCATGGCCTCCAGCACTACCAGCGCTGTACCGGCTTCAACCACCTGCCCCGGCTCGACCAGAACCCGCACGATGCTACCGTTCATGGGCGCACCCAGGCCGCCTTGATGACCATGGCTGGCCTCGGCTTCGGCAATCGGGTCGAAGGCCTGAATGGCGTGCATCTCGCCATCCCAGTGCAGGTACAGGGTGCCACCGCGGCGGATCGCCAAATGCTGGCGGCGCACACCTGCCTGATCGTGCACCAGTTGCTCACCCGCTAGCTGCCAGGTGGACGCAGCGCTGCGCTCCAGGGCAACCGCCTGGTCCTGCCCGGCGCTTGCCAGATGCAGGCTGCTGCGTGCCGGCAGGCCCAAACGCAGGCCGTTGTGCGCACCCCACGGCGAACTGCGGTCGTCATCACGCTTATGCCCGGGCTGCCCCTGCAGCCAGGCTTCGGCTGCCGCTTCCCAGAAGCCCGCCGGCAGCGCCTGGGGCGCCGGCAGCAACACATCCTGGTGGCGGGGAATGAAGCCGGTGTCCAGCTCTGCCGCCGCAAACGCCGGGTGGGCGAGAATGCGGCGCAGGAAAGCAATGTTGGTCTTTACCCCGCCAATGGCGAACTCGTCGAGCATGGCCAGCAAGCGCAGGCGCGCTTGTTCGCGGTTTTCACCCCAGGCAATCAGCTTGCCGAGCATCGGGTCGTAGAAGGGCGACACCACGTCGCCTTCGCTGACCCCGCTGTCCACCCGCCGGCCTTCGCCTGGCGCCGACTCACGGTACAGCGCAAGCGTGCCGGTCGCGGGCAGGAACTCGTTGGCCGGGTCTTCGGCATACAGCCGCACTTCGATGGCATGGCCAATCAGCGGCACCTGTTCCTGGGTGATCGGTAGTTGCTCGCCGCAGGCCACGCGAATCTGCCAGGCCACCAGGTCCAGGCCGGTGATGGCCTCGGTGACCGGATGTTCCACTTGCAGGCGGGTGTTCATCTCCATGAAGAAGAACTCGCCACGGGCATCGAGCAGAAACTCCACGGTGCCGGCACCCACATAGCCGATAGCCTGGGCGGCACGCACCGCCGCTTTGCCCATGGCCCGGCGCAGTTCGGGCGACAGGCCGGGGGCAGGGGCTTCTTCGACCACTTTCTGGTGGCGGCGCTGAATCGAGCAGTCGCGTTCGTTGAGGTACAGGCAGTTGCCGTGCTGGTCGGCAAATACCTGGATTTCGACGTGACGCGGCTTGAGCACATACTTTTCCACCAGCATGCGCGCATCGCCGAACGACGACTGCGCCTCACGCTGGGCCGAGGCCAGGGCGTCGGCCAGCTGGCTTTCTTCCTCGACCACTTTCATGCCCTTGCCGCCGCCGCCGGCGCTGGCCTTGAGCAGCACCGGGTAGCCGATGCGTTCGGCGGCGGCACGGAAGGTGTCCAGGTCCTGGGCTTCGCCGTGATAGCCCGGCACCAGCGGCACGCCAGCGGCGTCCATCAGCGCCTTGGCCGCCGACTTGCTGCCCATGGCGTCGATGGCGGTGGCAGGTGGGCCAAGGAAGATCAGCCCGGCCTGTTCGATAGCGCGGGCGAAGCCAGCGTTCTCCGACAGAAAACCATAGCCCGGGTGAATCGCCTGGGCACCGCTGGCCTTGGCAGCGGCCAGCAGCTTGTCGACCAGCAGGTAGCTTTCGGCGGCCTTGGTGCCGCCCAGGTCGACGCGGATATCCGCTTCGCGGCTGTGCCGGGCGTCACGGTCGGTGGCGCTGTGCACGGCAACAGTGGTCAGGCCCATGGCCTTGGCGGTGCGCATTATCCGGCAGGCGATTTCGCCACGGTTGGCGACCAGCAGGGTGGTCAAAGCGGGGCGGCTCATGGGCGCGGTTCCTTCTTGTCATCGGTTTGCCAGGCGGGGCGGCGTTTTTCCAGGAAAGCGCGCAGGCCCTCCTGGCCTTCGGCGCTGACGCGGATGCGGGCGATGGTGTTCTCGCAGTAGCGGCGCAGGGCCGGGCTGAGTTCGCCGTCGTCCACTTCGCGCAGCAAGTCCTTGGTGGCGCGCAACGCTTGCGGGCTGTTCTGCAGCAGGTTGTTCACCCACGCTTCGACCTGGGCGTCCAGCTCACTGGCCGGGTACACCTCGGCCAGCAGGCCCAGCTCGCGGGCCCGTATGCCGCTGAAACGCTCGGCAGTGAGGGCATAGCGGCGCGCGGCGCGTTCACCAATCGCCTTGACCACGAACGGGCTGATGACTGCGGGCGCCAAGCCAATGCGGACTTCCGACAGGCACAACTGGGCGTCTTCGGCGCCGATGGCCATGTCACAGCAGCTGATCAGGCCCAGCGCGCCGCCAAAGGCTGCACCTTGGACCACGGCCAGGGTAGGCGCCTTGAGGCGGTGCAGGGCGTACATCAGCTCGCCCAGTTCGTGGGCATCATCCAGGTTGGTGTTGAAGTCCAGCTGCGCCGACTGCTGCATCCAGGCCAGGTCGGCGCCGGCGCTGAAGTGCCGGCCACGGCCGCGCAGCAGCACAAAGCGCAGGCCGGCGTCTTCGGCCAGGCGGTCGATGGCCACGATCAGCTCGCGGATCATCTGTGCGTTGAAGGCGTTGTTCTTGTCCTCGCGGCTCAGCCACAGGGTGGCGAAGCCGCGTGGGTCACGGATCACTTCAAGGGTGCTGAAATCGCTCATGGGTCACATCCGGAAAATGCCGAAGCGGCTCTGTTCGATCGGTGCGTTCAGCGCGGCAGACAACGCCAGGCCAAGTACATCGCGGGTTTGTGCCGGGTCGATGACACCGTCGTCCCACAGGCGGGCGCTGGAATAGTAGGGGTGGCCCTGGTGCTCGTACTGGTCGAGGATCGGTTGCTTGAGCCTGGCCTCGTCCTCGGCACTGAAGGGCTGGCCGCTGCGCTCGCTTTGCTCGCGCTTGACCTGCGCCAGCACGCCAGCGGCCTGTTCGGCACCCATCACGCCAATGCGCGCGTTGGGCCACATCCACAGGAAGCGTGGGTCGTAGGCGCGGCCGCACATGCCGTAGTTGCCGGCGCCAAAGCTGCCGCCAATGATCACCGTGAACTTCGGCACCTGGGCACAGGCCACGGCGGTGACCAGCTTGGCGCCGTGCTTGGCGATGCCGCCTTCTTCGTACTTCTTGCCCACCATGAAGCCGGTGATGTTTTGCAGGAACAGCAGCGGGATGCCACGCTGGCAGGCCAGCTCGATGAAGTGCGCGCCTTTTTGCGCGGCTTCGGCGAACAGGATGCCGTTGTTGGCCAGGATCGCCACCGGGTAGCCATGCAGGTGGGCGAAGCCGCACACCAGGGTGGTGCCGAACAGGGCTTTGAACTCATCGAACACCGAGCCATCGACCAGCCGCGCGATCACTTCACGCACGTCGAACGGTTGCTTGGCATCGGCTGGCACCACGCCATACAGCTCGTCGGCGGCATACAGCGGCGCCACCGGGGCCAGGCGCTGCAGCTTGCCCAGCTTGTGCCAGTTGAGGTTGGCCACGCTGCGCCGGGCGATGGCCAAGGCGTGCTCGTCGTTATCCGCGTAGTGGTCGGCCACGCCGCTGGTGCGGCAATGCACATCGGCGCCACCCAGGTCTTCGGCGCTCACCACTTCACCTGTAGCGGCCTTTACCAGCGGCGGCCCGGCGAGGAAGATGGTCGCCTGCTGGCGCACCATGATCGCTTCGTCGGCCATGGCCGGTACGTAGGCGCCGCCAGCTGTGCACGAGCCCATCACCACGGCGATCTGGGGGATGCCCTGGGCGCTCATGTTGGCCTGGTTGAAGAAGATCCGCCCGAAATGCTCGCGGTCGGGGAACACTTCGTCCTGGCGCGGTAGGTTGGCGCCGCCCGAATCCACCAGGTAGATGCACGGCAGGCGGTTCTGCTGGGCGATGGTTTGCGCACGCAGGTGCTTCTTCACCGTCAGCGGGTAGTACGAACCGCCTTTGACCGTGGCGTCGTTGGCCACGATCATGCATTCCACGCCTTCGACGCGGCCGATGCCGGCGATCACGCCAGCGGCGGGCACGTCTTCGCCGTATACCTCATGCGCAGCCAGCTGGCCGATTTCGAGGAATGGCGAGCCCGGGTCCAGCAGGCGGTCGATGCGTTCGCGCGGCAGCAGCTTGCCACGCGACGTGTGCCGTTCCTGGGCTTTGGGCCCGCCGCCCTGTGCCACCTGGGCGAGCAGGCCGCGCAGGGCCTGAACCTGTTCGAGCATGGCCGCGCTGTTGCCGGCGAACTCCGCCGAACGCGGGTTGATCTGGGTGTGCAAGGTAGCCATGTGCGCCCGTCCTTTATGTTCAGCGGGTTTCGTTGAACAGTTCGCGGCCAATCAGCATCCGGCGGATTTCGCTGGTGCCGGCACCGATTTCGTACAGCTTGGCATCGCGCAGTAGGCGGCCCGCCGGGAATTCGTTGATGTAGCCGTTGCCACCGAGAATCTGGATCGCCTCCAGGGCCATTTGCGTGGCGCGTTCGGCGGTGTAGAGGATTACCCCGGCAGCGTCCTTGCGGGTGGTCTCGCCACGGTCGCAGGCTTGGGCCACGGCGTACAGGTAGGCGCGGCTGGCGTTCAGTTGGGTGTACATGTCGGCAATCTTGCCCTGGATCAGCTGGAACTCGCCGATGCTTTGGCCGAACTGCTTGCGGTCGTGTATGTAGGGCACCACCAGGTCCATGCAGCTTTGCATGATGCCGGTTGGGCCACCGGACAACACCACACGCTCGTAATCCAGGCCGCTCATCAGCACGCGTACGCCGCCGTTGAGCTGGCCGAGTATGTTTTCTGCCGGCACTTCCACGTCATCGAAGAACAGCTCGCAGGTGTTGGACCCGCGCATGCCCAGCTTGTCGAACTTGTTGCTGCGGCTGAAACCTTTCCAGTCACGCTCGACGATGAACGCGGTAATGCCGTGCGCGCCCTTGTCCAGGTCGGTCTTGGCGTAGATCACGTAGGTGTTGGCGTCGGGGCCGTTGGTGATCCAGGTCTTGCTGCCGTTGAGCACGTAGTAATCGCCGCGCTTTTCGGCGCGCAGTTTCATCGATACCACGTCGGAGCCGGCGTTGGGCTCGCTCATGGCCAGCGCACCGATGTGCTCGCCGCTGATCAGCTTGGGCAGGTACTTGAGCTTCTGTTCATGGGTGCCGTTGCGGTTGATCTGGTTAACGCACAGGTTGGAATGGGCGCCGTAGGACAGTGCCACCGAGGCCGAGGCGCGGCTGATTTCTTCCATCGACACCACGTGGGCCAGGTAGCCAAGGCCGGCGCCGCCATACTCTTCCGACACCGTGATGCCCAGCAGGCCCATGTCGCCGAACTTGCGCCACATGTCGGCGGGGAACAGGTTGTCGTGGTCGATCTGCGCGGCCCGCGGGGCCAGTTCGGCGGCAACGAAGGTGCGCACCTGGTCGCGGAGCATGTCGATGGTTTCGCCCAGGGCGAAGTTCAGGGAGGGGTAATGCATGCTGGGGCACCTTCTTGTTCTTGAAATTGGGTTACATCGCAGCTTGGGGATCCACCCCGCTCCCACAGGGGTCGGCGTGGCGCCTCGAGTGGATGTCGTTCATCACCTTTACGTTAACGTAAACCTGCATGAGGTCACTGTCAATCCACTCATCACCTTTACGTAAACGTAAATCTGCGCCAGAGTATTCCCGCTTGCTTCAGTCGTGCCCAGAACAACCACAAGAAGGGACACCCATGAGTCAACCGAGCTATACCCGCGGTCGCCAGGACCAAGCCTTGCTGACCCTGACCGTCGGCCAGGCCTTCGATGCCACGGTGGCCCGCTGTGCCGATGGCGAGGCGCTGGTGTCGCGCCACCAGGGCCTGCGCTACAGCTGGCGGCAGTTGGCCGATCAGGTCGAAGTGCATGCCCGCGCGCTGATGGCCCTGGGCGTGAACACCGGCGAGCGTGTCGGCATCTGGTCGCCCAACTGCGCCCAGTGGTGCATTTTGCAGCTGGCCAGTGCCAAGGTCGGCGCCATCCTGGTCAACATCAACCCGGCCTATCGCGTAGGTGAGCTGGAATACGTGTTGCGTCAGTCCGGCTGCCGCTGGCTGGTGTGTGCAGATGCCTTCAAGACGTCTGATTACCACGCCATGGTCCAGGAACTGGTGCCAGAATTGGCCTGCGCCACGCCAGGTGAACTGGTCAGTGAGCGCCTGCCGGACTTGCGCGGCGTGATCAGCCTGGCCGCCAACCCGCCTGCCGGCTTCCTGCGCTGGCATGCACTGGCCGAAAAGGCTGGGCAGACAACGCTAGAGGCCTTCACCGCCCGCCAGCAAGGCCTGCAATTCGACCAGCCGGTGAACATCCAGTACACCTCCGGCACCACCGGTGCGCCCAAAGGTGCCACGCTCAGTCACTACAACATCCTCAACAACGGTTTCATGGTGGGTGAAAGCCTTGGCCTGACAGCCAGCGACCGTATGGTGATCCCGGTGCCGCTGTACCATTGCTTCGGCATGGTCATGGCCAACCTCGGCTGCATCACCCACGGCAGCACCATGATCTACCCCAACGACGCCTTCGACGCCGAGCTAACCCTGCGCGCCGTGGCCGAGGAGCGTGCCAGCATCCTGTACGGCGTACCGACCATGTTCATCGCGATGCTCGATCACCCCTCGCGTGCGCAGATGGACCTGTCGACCCTGCGCAGCGGCATCATGGCCGGCGCCACCTGCCCGATCGAGGTGATGCGCCGGGTCATCGACCAGATGCACATGGCAGAAGTGCAGATCGCCTACGGCATGACCGAAACCAGCCCGGTGTCGCTGCAAACCGGCCCGGACGACGATCTGGAGCTGCGCGTGACCACCGTCGGTCGCACCCAGCCGCAGCTGGAGAACAAGCTGGTGGACGCCGATGGCTGTATCGTCGCCCGCGGCGAGATCGGCGAACTGTGCACCCGCGGCTACAGCGTCATGCTTGGCTATTGGGACAACCCCCAGGCCACGGCGGATGCCATCGACCCGGCCGGCTGGATGCATTCGGGCGACCTGGCGGTGATGGACGAGCAGGGCTATGTGCGCATCGTCGGGCGCAACAAGGACATGATCATTCGCGGCGGCGAGAACATTTACCCACGTGAGCTGGAGGAGTTCTTCTACACCCACCCGGCGGTGGCCGATGCGCAGGTGATCGGCATCCCGTGTAGCCGCTATGGCGAAGAGATCGTAGCCTGGATAAAGCTGCACCCGGGGCATAGCGCCACGGTCGAGGAACTGCAGGGTTGGTGCAAGGCACGCATCGCCCACTTCAAGGTGCCGCGGCATATCCGTTTCGTTGACGAATACCCGATGACGGTGACCGGCAAGGTGCAGAAGTTCCGCATGCGGGAAATCAGTGTGGCGGAGATCTCGGCGGTATCTGCGGGTTGTTGAGGTGTTGGGTCAACCGGCGCTTTCGCGGGTAAACCCGCTCCTCCAGGGCCCGCGCCGACCTAGGATACGGCGCAGTACCTGTGGGAGCGGGCAAGCCCGCGAAAGGGCCGAAATGGTCAACGCTCATTCAGCGCCTTGTACAGTTCGCCCGCAACCTCGGCAACGCTCAGGTAGTCACGCCGCAAACGAACGCTGTAACGCGCTTCCAACTGCATCAACGCAAATTCACATTTGTCCCTGTCCAGATGCGCCAACAAGGTACCTGGCCCCGAGTCGACCACACCTGCATCCTGAAGCATATCGACCACTTGTCGCTCGAATTCCTCACGCTGCCGGCGGGTTGCGGTATCCACGATGAAGGAGGCTCCTGGCTTGATATCGAGAGCCTCAATCTTCAGCACAACCCATCGGCACCGCTACTGGCAAAAATATCAGGTAGCGTGGTCTACCCTTAAGCCTTCACCGGTGGCTCCTGGCTCGGCGGGTCGCCCACCGTTGGCGGCATGGTTGGCTTGATCGGCAGCTCGTCCGGGTCTTCTTCCGGCACGGGCGGCGGCAAGCTGGGGTCGTCGATATTGGGATCGGGGGTTTCCGGTGGAATGGGAATGTTCATGGCCTGACCTCGCGTGGGTGGGTGAAGAGGTGCTGTAGGCTCTGACCGCTGGCAGCTGCCGTTCGCTCAATTATTTTGAACCCCCCGCCTGTACCCGGCTCTGAACCCTTACCGCCACCAGCCTGAGGGAGCAAGGTCGATGTCACGAAACGAGCCCTTTGAAAGCGTGCCCACGGCGAACGATCACCCGGACCAGGCCATCAGCTTGTCCCAGGCGCTGCTGGCGCCGCGTATCGTGATCGAAGACACCGAACCCGCGCTCGAAGCCGGCACCTTCGCCGCCAAGGCCATCAGCGGCCAGCCAGTGGCGGTCAGCAGCAAGGTCTACAGCGATGGCCACGACCGCCTGGCGGTGATGCTCAACTGGCGCCAGGCCAACAGCCGGCGCTGGCATTGCGTGCCGATGCAATCGGCGGGCAACGACCTGTGGTTGGCCGAGTTCACCCCCACCGAACTTGGCCCGCACCTGTTCAGCATCGAGGCCTGGGTCGACCCGTTCGCCACCTATAGCCATGACCTGGAGAAAAAGTACCACGCCGGTGTCGAGGTAAAACTGGAACTGGAAGAGGGCCGCTTGATGCTGGGCAAAGGCATCGAGCTGTGCAGCGGTGCCGTGCGCGATGAGCTCGAAGCGCTACAGCAGCGCTTGGCGGAGCTGGATACCGACGGGCAGGTGGCACTGTTGCTGGGCCCGGACGTTGCGCACCTGATGAGCGAAGCGGGGCACCGCAGTTATCTGGCCCGCAGCCGCGAGTTCCCCGTCGATGTCGACCGCCCGGCCGCGCAGTTCGCCAGTTGGTACGAGCTGTTCCCGCGCTCGATCACCGATGACCCGCAGCGCCATGGCACCTTCAATGACGTGCACCAGCGCCTGCCTATGATCCGTGACATGGGCTTCGATGTGCTGTACTTCCCGCCCATCCACCCCATCGGCACGCAGCACCGCAAGGGCCGCAACAACGCCCTCAAGGCCGAACCCGGCGACCCTGGCAGCCCGTACGCTATCGGCAGTGCCGAAGGCGGCCATGACGCCATCCATCCGCAGCTGGGCACGCGGGAAGACTTTCGTCGACTGGTTGCCGCCGCCGCTGAGCATGGCCTTGAAATCGCCCTGGATTTCGCTATCCAGTGCTCGCAGGACCACCCATGGCTAAAAGAGCATCCCGGCTGGTTCAGCTGGCGCCCGGACGGCACCATTCGCTACGCCGAGAACCCGCCGAAAAAGTACCAGGACATCGTCAACGTCGATTTCTACGCCCCGGACGCCGTCCCTTCGCTGTGGCTGGCGCTGCGCGACGTGGTGCTCGGCTGGGTAGAGGAGGGCGTGAAGACCTTCCGCGTCGACAACCCGCACACCAAGCCACTGCCGTTCTGGCAATGGATGATCGCCGATGTGCGCGCCCGCTACCCGGATGTGATCTTCCTTGCCGAGGCATTCACCAAGCCCGCGATGATGGCGCGCCTGGGTAAGGTCGGCTACGCGCAAAGCTATACCTACTTCACCTGGCGGAACACCAAGCAGGAACTGCGCGAATTCTACGAGCAGCTCAACCAGCCGCCGTGGAGCCAGTGCTACCGGCCGAACTTTTTCGTCAACACGCCGGATATCAACCCGTTCTTCCTGCACACCTCCGGTCGCGCCGGCTTCCTCATCCGCGCCGCGCTGGCCACCATGGGTTCGGGCCTGTGGGGCATGTACTCCGGCTTCGAGCTATGCGAAAGCGCGCCGCTGCCAGGCAAGGAGGAATACCTGGATTCGGAGAAATACCAGATCCGCCCGCGCGATTTCACCCAGCCGGGCAACATCATTGCCGAGATCGCCCAGCTCAACCGCATTCGCCGGCAGAACCGCGCCTTGCAAACCCACCTGGGCGTGGCGTTTTTCAACTGCTGGAACGACAACATCCTGTACTTCGCCAAGCGCACGCCAGAGCGTGACAACTACATCCTGGTGGCGATCAGCCTCGACCCGCACAACGCTCAGGAGGCGCATTTCGAGCTGCCACTGTGGGAGCTGGGGCTGGATGACAACGCCGAAACCCATGGTGAAGACCTGATGAACGGCCACCGCTGGTCGTGGTACGGCAAGACCCAATGGATGCGCATAGAGCCGTGGCACCAGCCGTTCGGCATCTGGCGCATCGAAACAGCCCGGTAGAGCCAGGCACACATCTCCTTGTGGGAGCGGGCATGCCCGCTCCCACAGGTATGGGGTCAAGTCAGTTGCTTGCAGAGCAACCTGGAAAATGAAAGGAGTCACCCATGGCCAAGCGTTCCCGCCCGGCAGCCTTCATCGACGACCCGCTGTGGTACAAGGACGCCGTCATCTACCAGTTGCACATCAAGTCGTTCTTCGATGCGAACAACGACGGCATCGGCGATTTCGCCGGCCTGATCAGCAAGCTGGACTACATTGCCGAACTGGGCGTCAACACCCTGTGGCTGCTGCCTTTCTACCCTTCGCCAAGGCGCGATGACGGCTACGACATTGCGGAATACAAGGCCGTGCACCCCGACTACGGCAGCCTGGCCGACGCCCGCCGCTTCATCGCCGAGGCACACAAGCGCGGCCTGCGGGTAATCACCGAGCTGGTCATCAACCACACCAGCGACCAGCATCCGTGGTTCCAGCGGGCGCGCCATGCCAAGCGCGGCAGCAAGGCGCGGGATTTTTACGTGTGGTCGGATGACGAACAGAAGTACGACGGCACGCGCATCATCTTCCTCGACACCGAAAAGTCCAACTGGACCTGGGACCCGGTCGCCGGCCAGTACTTCTGGCACCGCTTCTACTCGCACCAGCCAGACCTGAACTTCGACAACCCGCAGGTGCTCAATGCGGTGATCAAGGTGATGCGCTTCTGGCTTGACCTGGGCGTCGACGGCCTGCGCCTGGATGCCATCCCGTACCTGATCGAACGCGACGGCACCAACAACGAAAACCTGCCCGAGACCCACACGGTACTCAAGGCCATTCGCGCTGAAATCGACGCTAACTACCCCGACCGCATGCTGCTGGCCGAGGCCAACCAGTGGCCCGAAGACACCCGCCCGTACTTCGGCGAAGGCGAGGGCGACGAGTGCCACATGGCCTTTCACTTCCCGCTGATGCCGCGCATGTACATGGCCCTGGCCATGGAGGACCGCTTCCCGATCACCGACATCCTGCGCCAGACGCCGGAAATTCCGGCCAACTGCCAATGGGCAATCTTTCTGCGCAACCACGATGAGCTGACCCTGGAAATGGTCACCGACCGCGAGCGCGACTACCTGTGGAACTACTACGCCGAAGACCGCCGCGCCCGCATTAACCTGGGTATCCGGCGGCGCCTGGCACCGCTGCTGCAGCGTGACCGCCGGCGCATAGAGCTGCTGACCAGCCTGCTACTGTCGATGCCGGGCACACCAACCCTGTACTACGGTGACGAGCTGGGCATGGGCGACAACATCTACCTCGGTGACCGCGACGGGGTGCGTACGCCCATGCAGTGGTCGCCGGACCGCAACGGGGGTTTTTCCCGTGCCGACCCGCAGCGCTTGGTGCTGCCGCCGATCATGGACCCGCTATACGGCTACCAGACGGTCAACGTAGAAGCGCAGAGCCACGACCCGCATTCATTGCTGAACTGGACCCGGCGCATGCTGGCCGTACGCAAGCAGCAGAAGGCCTTTGGCCGCGGCACCCTGCGAACCCTTACGCCCAGCAACCGGCGCATCCTCGCGTATATCCGCGAGTACACCGATGCCGATGGCAACACCGAGGTCATCCTGTGCGTGGCCAACGTGTCCCGCGCCGCCCAGGCTGCCGAACTGGAATTGTCACAATACGCCGACAAAGTACCCGTGGAGATGCTCGGCGGCAGCGCCTTCCCGCCCATCGGGCAACTGCCGTTCCTGCTCACCCTGCCACCCTATGCCTTCTACTGGTTCCTGCTGGCCTCCCATGACCGCATGCCCAGCTGGCACATCCAGGCCACCGAGGGGTTACCCGAATTGACCACGCTAGTTTTGCGCAAGCGCATGGAAGAACTGCTGGAAGCACCCGCCCGCGACACCCTGCAAACCACCATCCTGCCCCAATACCTGCCCAAGCGGCGCTGGTTCGCCGGCAAGGAGGGGCCCATTGACGAGGTGCGCCTGCGCTACGGCGTGCGCTTCGCTACCGCTACCACGCCCGTGTTGCTCAGCGAAATCGAAGTGGTCAGCGGGGGGACGGCCAACCACTACCAGCTGCCGTTTGGCCTGCTGCCCGAAGACCAGATCAACACAGCGCTGCCGCAGCAGCTGGCCTTGTCGCGGGTGCGCCGTGCCCATCAGGTTGGCCTGATTACCGATGCCTTCGTGCTCGAACCGTTTATCCGCGCAGTGCTGCACGCCTGCCAGGATGGCCTGCGCCTGCCCTGCGGCAGCGGCGCGGGCGAACTGCGTTTCGAATGCACCGACCTGCTGGCAGCCCTTGGGTTGAACGATGAAAGCGCAGTGCGCTACCTCAGCGCCGAGCAGTCCAACAGCTCGGTGGTGGTCGGCGACCGCGTGGTGCTCAAGCTGATCCGTCGGGTTAACCCGGGCATTCACCCGGAACTGGAAATGAGCGCCTACCTGACCGCTGCCGGCTTTGCCAATATCTCGCCATTGCTGGCTTGGGTCAGCCGGGTGGATGAGCAAAACGCCCCACACCTGCTGATGATCGCCCAAGGCTACCTGAGCAATCAGGGCGATGCCTGGGCCTGGACCCAGAACACCCTGGAACGGGCTATCCGCGACCAGATGGCCCCACCCAGCCGCGATGCCGAGGCACACACCGATGCCTTGGTGGAGCTCACCGGCTTTGCCGCCTTGCTCGGCCAGCGCCTGGGCGAGATGCACCTGCTGCTGGCTGCGCCGACCGACGATGAGGCCTTCCGCCCACGCCCCAGCGATGCTGACGACAGCCAGCGCTGGGGTACGCAGATCAGCGCCGAACTGACCCACGCCCTCGACCTGCTGGCCCAGCACCGTGACAGCCTCGACCACGACAGCCAGGCCCTGATCGACGACCTGCAGCAACAGCGCGATGGCCTGGCGCAGCACATCGCCAACCTGGCGGGCCAGGCCGAGGGCGGCCTGCTGATGCGGGTGCACGGCGACCTGCATCTGGGCCAGGTGCTGGTGGTGCAGGGGGATGCCTATCTGATCGATTTCGAGGGCGAACCGTCCCGTCCACTGCAAGAACGCCGGGCAAAGCACAGCCCGTACAAGGATGTCAGCGGCGTGTTGCGATCCTTCGACTATGCTGCTGCGATGATCCTGCGCAGCGCCTCTGCGGTCGACCTTTCCGGCCCGGCGCAGCAGGCTCGTCAGCGGGTTGCCCGGCAGTACCTGCATCAGTCGCGCCACGCCTTTGTCGAAGCCTATGGCCTGGCCACCGCCGCCATGCCCCATGCCTGGCAACAGGCCGAGGGCGAGCGCGCCGCACTGGAATTGTTCTGCCTGGAAAAAGCCGCCTACGAGATCACATATGAAGCCGAAAACCGTCCGAGCTGGCTGGCCGTGCCTTTGCACGGCCTGCATGGACTGATCAGTACTTGGGGAGAGTCATAAATGAATGCAACCACGCGTGAAAACGGCGGCCTTCGGCAACGGGACCTGGATGCCCTGGCCCGCGCCGAGCACGCCGATCCCTTCGCAGTGCTAGGCCCCCACGGCGATGGCCAAGGCGGGGTGTTTATCCGCGCCTTCCTGCCCAATGCGCTGAGTGCACGGGTGCTGGCGCGCCATGATGGGCGCGTCCTGGCCGAAATGGTGCAAAGCGCAGTACCGGGCTTGTTCACGGCGCACCTCGATGATGCACAAGCCTATCTGCTGCAAATTGGCTGGGTCGGTGGCGAGCAAGTCACCGAAGACCCTTACAGCTTTGGCCCGCAACTGGGCGACATGGACTTGCACCTGTTCGCCGAAGGCAACCACCGCGACCTGTCCGGGCGCTTCGGCGCCCAACCGATCCAGGTCGAGGGCGTCGACGGCGTGTGTTTCTCGGTGTGGGCGCCGAATGCCCGGCGGGTGTCGGTGGTGGGTGACTTCAATAACTGGGACGGCCGCCGCCACCCCATGCGCTTGCGCCACAGCGCCGGGGTGTGGGAGTTGTTCGTGCCGCGCCTGGGCGTAGGCGAAACCTACAAGTACGAGGTGCTGGGCAAGGACGGGATACTGCCACTGAAAGCAGACCCGCTGGCCCGCGCCACTGAATTGCCGCCGAGCACCGCATCCAAGGTGGCCGGTGAACTCAGCCACGCGTGGCAAGACCAAGACTGGATGGCACAACGCGCGCAGCGCCATGCCTACAGCGCACCCCTGTCGATCTACGAGCTGCACCCAGGCTCCTGGCGCTGCGAGCTGGACGAGGCAGGCGAAGTCGGGCGCTACTACAACTGGCGTGAACTGGCCGAGCGGCTGGTGCCCTATGTGCAGGAACTGGGCTTTACCCATATCGAATTGCTGCCGATCATGGAGCACCCGTTCGGCGGCTCCTGGGGCTATCAGCCACTGTCGATGTTCGCGCCCACCTCACGCTATGGCAGTGCCGAGGACTTTGCCGCGTTCATCGATGCCTGCCACCAAGGCGGCATTGGCGTGCTGCTGGACTGGGTGCCGGCGCATTTCCCCACCGACGAACACGGCCTGGCGCGTTTCGACGGCACTGCCCTGTACGAATATGACAACCCCCTGGAGGGCTACCACCAGGACTGGAACACACTGATCTACAACCTCGGCCGCAACGAAGTGCGCGGCTTCATGATGGCCTCGGCGCTGCACTGGCTGAAGCACTTCCACATCGACGGCTTGCGGGTCGATGCGGTGGCCTCGATGCTGTACCGCGACTATTCGCGCAAGGCCGGCGAATGGGTGCCCAACCGCCACGGCGGGCGCGAGAACCTGGAGGCCATCGACTTCATCCGCCACCTCAACGGCGTGGCTGCCCACGAGGCCCCCGGTGCATTGATCATCGCCGAGGAGTCCACCGCCTGGCCCGGCGTCAGCCAGCCGACCCAGCAGGGCGGCCTGGGCTTTGCCTACAAGTGGAACATGGGCTGGATGCACGACACCCTGCATTACATCCAGAACGACCCGGTGCATCGCAACCACCACCATAACGAGATGAGCTTCGGGCTGATCTACGCCTATTCCGAACACTTCATCCTGCCCATCTCCCACGACGAGGTGGTGCACGGCAAGCACTCGCTGATCGACAAGATGCCCGGCGACCGCTGGCAGAAATTCGCCAACCTGCGCGCCTACCTCACTTTCATGTGGGCGCACCCAGGCAAGAAGTTGCTGTTCATGGGCTGCGAGTTCGGCCAGTGGCGTGAGTGGAACCATGACAGCGAGCTGGACTGGTACCTGCTGCAGTACCCCGAGCACCAAGGCGTGCAGCGCCTGGTGGGCGATCTCAACCGCCTGTACCGCGAAGAGCCGGCGCTGCACGAGCAGGATTGCCAGCCGCAGGGCTTCCAGTGGCTGATCGGTGACGACGCGCAAAACAGCGTGTACGCCTGGCTGCGCTGGAGCAGCAGCGGCGAGCCGGTGCTGGTGGTGGCCAACTTTACCCCGGTTCCACGCGAGGGCTACCGCATTGGTGTGCCGTTTGGCGAGCGCTGGCAGGAGTTGCTGAACAGCGATGCCGAGCTGTATGCAGGGTCCAACGTAGGCAATTTGGGGGCAGTGGCCAGTGAGGCAGTGGCCAGCCATGGGCAGCCACTGTCGCTGGCGCTGAATTTGCCGCCGCTTGGGGTGCTGGTAATGAAACCGGCTTGATACGTTGCCTGTACCGGCCTCTTCGCAGCACAAGGCTGCTCCTACAGGTGGGCGCATTCCCTTGTAGGAGCAGCCTTGTGCTGCGAAGGGGCCGGGCCTGCCTACCACCGCATCCGCACACCAAGGCTGCCAATCAGCCCGTTCAGGTCATTGTCATCCACATCGCTGCTGTAATCGGCGCTGACAAACAAGGCCACCGAAGGCGTCACCCGCGCCACCAGCCCCAAGCCCAGTTCCACCGTAGTTGAGTAGCGCGAGCTGGAGATCTTGTCGACCTGGTCCAGCTTCACCTCGTCGGGATTGCTGAAGTCGTACCACACGTTGGTCCGCACATAAGGTTCGATGGGCATGCCACGCACGTCGTAGCGCCCGGACAATTTCGCACCGACCCGGCCGCTCCAGCTCGGCTGGCTGTCGAAGGCCTGCAGGGTTTCTTCCTGCACCTGGTTGCCGGGGAAGAACTGCTGGTTGATCAACTGTGCCTGGGGTTCGATCACCCAGTTGCCGCCCAGGCGGATCGGGTAGCCGCCTTCCACCGAGAACGTCATCGCATGGCCGCTTTCGTCAAGGCGCTGGCCGCTTTCACCCCGGCCCATTACATCGATGCGTGAGCCCATGGCCACCGCATCCAGGTGCCAGCCCTGTTCATGGGTCATGCTCCAGTACACGCCCAGGCTTTCCCCGCTCAGGTTCACCGCGTTGCGCTGCTTGTCGCCCAACAGCGGGCGCATGCCGTTGAAGCTGCTCTGCAGGTTGTTATGCCCCACGAAAACCCCTGCGCGGTGCACGTTGCCCGCTGCAGTTTCACGCACGAACAGGTCCGGGCCGATTGTCAATTGCTGGCTGGGGGCCTCCAGTTGGTCTGGGGGTTGCGTGCCACTGCGCGAGGTGGTCGGGAAAAACTGTGCCCACTGGCTGGCGATCAGGTCCGGTGCTGTCTGCCCGTGGCGCGCGCTCATGGTTTGCGAAAACGCACTCAGGGTGCCGATGCTCAAGCCACTGGCGCTGACCGGGTCGAGCGACATCTGCGGCATTGCAGGCTGTTGCAGAAAACCGGGCGAGGTGGGGTCACCCTGCAGTTCGTACGCGAAAGTTTCCACCGGGGTTGCCAGAAGCAGCGACGTGGAAACCGCATAGAAAATGCTGTCGAAGCGCAAGGGGTTCGAGGTGCTTTTCATGGCGGATCTCCTGTTGGTTTTTGTGGGGTACAGCCCGAGGACCTGGCCTGTTGTCACGAGCTGTACGGCAAAAACAGTGGGCGACCCAAACCAGCACGCCAGCCTTTGCAAGCGCGCACGAAGGCGCGAGCTAGAGGCCCGGCGCGAGATCTTTAATGCTTGGTAATGTTCAGCTAAGGAGAGGACGCCGCTTGCGTCAAGAAAGCGTGAAAGAACTGTTCAGGTTGTGTAATTTCTCTCAAGCACTTGATTTTCCGAGAAAATCTCTAGGGCATAGCGGGGTTCGCTATTTCCCGCTTCGTGGCTATGAAGAATGATTGCTAGAGCCTGACCTCCACCGCCAACGGCAAGTGGTCTGACAGGTGCGACCAAGGTTTGTGCCCCAGAATCCGCGGCCCATGGCTTTCGGCGTTGCGCAGGTAGATGCGGTCCAGGGGCAACAGCGGCAGGCGGGCAGGGTAGGTGCGGGCCAGGTGGCCATGGTGGCGCTCGAAAGCCTCATGCAGGTCGCGTCGCAGGCCAAGGGTGCGGTTGCCGTGGCTTTTCCAGTCGTTGAAATCCCCGGCGATGATCACCGGGGCATCGGCAGGCAGGGAGTCCAGCAATTTGCGCAGCAGCAGCAGCTGCTGTTGCCGGTGGCTCTCCAGCAACGACAGGTGCACGCAGACCGCATGAACCGGGCCTTGCCCCGGCACATCCAGAACGCAGTGCAACAGACCACGGCGCTCGGGGCCGGTGATTGACACGTCGAGGTTGCGGTGTTCGATGATCGGGTACTTGGACAGCAGCGCATTGCCGTGGTGGCCGTCGGGATAGACCGCGTTGCGGCCGTAGGCAAAGTCGCTCCACATACTGTCGGCGAGGAATTCGTACTGCGAGGTCTGCGGCCAGCCCGGGTAGCGCGCGGCGTGGCGGTCGTGGCTGCCAAGCACTTCCTGGAGGAAGACGATGTCGGCCTGAGTGCTGCGCACCGCCTCGCGCAGTTCCGGCAGGATGAAGCGCCGGTTGAAGGCGGTGAAGCCCTTATGGGTGTTCACCGTCAGTACCCGCAGCCGCTTCACGGCCGCGGCCTGGTTGACGCTGGCAAAACCTGTGCTGCCGGCTTCGGGGTTCACAATTCCTCCTCGATCACAGGTGCATGTGTGTTGCCTGCACCGGCCCTATCGCCGGCAAGCCAGCCATACACAGTCGGACAGGCGCGGCCACCCCAGGTTCACTCCTCCTCGTGCTGCAACACCATCAGCAGCATCGATCGCCCCTTTACCTCGAACGTGCTGTCGAACTGCAGGTGCTGCCCCTTGCGCAACTCTGGCCGGTCGGTATCGATCAGGCAGCTCCAGTAATCACCTTCAGGTACCGTCGGCAACTTGAATGGCACAACATCATGGTGGGCATTGACGATCAGCAGTACCGTGGCCTCGGAACCCGGCCGGGCGATGCCGCTGACCTGCGCGCGACCATCGATCAGCATGCCCAGGCAGCGCCCATGCGGGTCTTCCCACTGCGCCACGCTCATTTCGTTGCCATCCGGTGCCAGCCAGGTCACGTCCTTGACCCCGATTGCCTCATTGTAGTCACCCACCAGGAAGCGTGAGCGGCGCAGCACCGGGTAGGCCAGGCGCAGGCGGGTCAGGCGTTTGACGAAGGCCAGCAGCTCTTTGCCCTCCTGGTCCAGGTCCCAGTTCACCCAGCCGATTTCGCTGTCCTGGCAGTAGGCGTTGTTGTTGCCGTGCTGGGTACGGCTGAACTCGTCGCCGGCGACGATCATCGGCGTGCCTTGGGCCAGCAGCAGGGTGGCAAAGTAGTTGCGCATCTGGCGCATGCGCAGCGCGTTGATATCCGGGTCGTCTGTCGGCCCTTCGGCACCGCAGTTCCATGACAGGTTGTTGTCGGTGCCGTCCTGGTTGTTCTCGTCGTTATCTTCGTTGTGCTTGTGGTTGTACGACACCAGGTCGCGCAGGGTGAAGCCATCGTGTGCGGTGATGAAGTTGACCGAGGAATAAGGCCGGCGCCCGCGGTTGTTGAACATGTCGCCCGAGGCGGTCAGGCGTGCGGCGAAGTCAGCCAGCTGGCCTTCGTCGCCTTTCCAGAAGGCGCGCGCAGTATCGCGGAAACGGTCGTTCCATTCGGCCCAGCCGGGGGCAAAGTTGCCTACCTGGTAGCCACCCGGCCCGCAGTCCCAAGGTTCGGCAATCAGCTTGACCTGGCTCAGCATGGGGTCTTGGCGGCAAGCGACGAGGAAGCCGTGGCGCTCGTTGTACCCTTCGTGGTAGCGGCCAAGAATGGTCGCCAGGTCGAAGCGAAAGCCGTCCACGTGCATTTCGCCGGCCCAGTACCGCAGCGAGTCGGTGACCAGCTGCAGCACGCAGGGGTGGCTCAGGTCCAAGGTGTTGCCGGTGCCGGAATCGTTGATGTAGAACCGCTTGTCGTCCGGCATCAAGCGGTAGTACGAGGCGTTGTCGATACCGCGCATCGACAGGGTCGGCCCACGTTCGTTGCCTTCGGCGGTGTGGTTGTAGACCACATCGAGGATCACCTCCAGCCCGGCGTCGTGAAGGTGGGCGACCATTTCCTTGAACTCGGCAATCTTGCCGCTGGCCAGGTAGCGCGGGTGCGGGGCGAAAAAGGCGATGCTGTTGTAGCCCCAGTAGTTGTTCAGGCCTTTGTCCAGCAGGTGCTGGTCGTTGACGAAGGCGTGAATCGGCAGCAGCTCGATGCTGGAGACGCCCAGCTCCTTGATGTGCTTGAGCAGCTCGTCGTTGGCCAGGCCGGCAAAGGTGCCGCGCAGTTTTTCCGGCACTGCCGGGTGGCGCATGCTGATGCCGCGGGTGTGCGCTTCATAAATGATCGTGCGTTCCCAGGGGACCGACACACGCTGGTCGCGGCCCCAGGTGAAGGCCGGGTCGATCACCTTGCATTTGGGCACGAAGGGCGCGCTGTCGCGCTCATCGAACGACAGGTCGCCGTCGGGGTGGCCGATGGTGTAGCCGAACAATGCCTCTGACCACTCCAGGCTGCCGACCAGCTGCTTGGCATACGGGTCGATCAGCAGTTTGTTGGGGTTGAAGCGGTGACCGTTTTCCGGCTCGTAGGGGCCGTACACCCGGTAGCCATAGACCAGGCCGGGGTGAGCGTCGGGCAGGTAGCCGTGGTAGATCTCGTCAGTGTATTCGGGCAGTTCGATGCGCTCGAGTTCCTGTTCGCCGGTGGAGTCGAACAGGCACAGCTCGACCTTGGTGGCGTTGGCCGAGAACAAGGCGAAGTTGACCCCAAGGCCATCCCAGGTGGCGCCGAGGGGGAAGGGCATGCCTTCGCGGATGCGCGATGGTGCGACCGAGCGGGTTTTCTTTGGGGTGCGGGGGCTCATGACGATCCTCAAATGGCCGTTATGGAAGGGGAATGTGGTGTCCTGCATTGGCCTCTTCGCGGGTTTACCCGCGAAGAGGCCGGGACAGGCTTACCCGGCAGTAGGCTTTTTCACCGCGCGGGGCTTTTTCGCCGCAGCGGGCTTGCCCCCCGGCAGGGCAGCCACCTTGGGCTCGGCAGGCGCCTTGGGCTCAGCGGCTGCCTTGGGCTTGGCCGGCGCCCGCTTGCGTGGCTCGGCCTTGGGGGCCAGGGCCTCGGCCTCGGCCAACTTGCGGGCCATATCCCAGTGGCGTTCTTCCTCCCCTACGGGCTTACCTTCAGATTCCCAGATCTGGTAGGCAAATTCGCGAATACGCTTTTCATCGACACTCATCATGACGCTCCTGATGCTCAAGATTGTTGTATCAACACGTTGACCGGAAACTCCGCCAGCACGGTGCTCAACATCAACTCCTTGGAAGAGCTGACCGCCGCGCAGGGGAAAAGTCCCGTCGAGTTGGCAGGTGACAAGGCAAACGGCAGTACCAGCCGGGTGTCGTCCCAGTTCTGTGCCGGGATCAACGGTGTAGGGTTGCCACCGAGCAGGGTACTGGCCAGGCGTGGCGCAACGATGACGGCCCGCTCGCCGTCGCCCAACCGGGCAAAGGCGATCACCTTGTCAGCGTGTTTGCCCAGCACGGTCAGCGGCAGATAGGCGCCACGGCGGAACAGTTCGGCGTGCGCCTGGCGGCAATCCAGCACCCGGGCGATCAGGGCCTGCTTGATGCGGCCGTCGCGCCAGTGCGCCAGCAGCTCGGCTGGCGGCGTGGCGTCGTCCAGGGTGCGACGCCTCAAAGCGTAGTCCACGGGGCGGCGGTTGTCGGGGTCGACCAGGCTGAAGTCCCAGTACTCGTTGCCCTGGTACAGGTCGGGCACACCGGGTGTGGTCATGCGCAGCAGGGCCTGCACCAAGCCATTGAGGGCGCCGGGGCAGGCGAGTAGTTGCGCGGCATCTGCCACGGATTTGCGCAGTTGCTGGTTCTCGCTGTCCAGCAGCAAGCCATCGATGTAGCGGGCACAGGCGCCTTCGTAGGCCTCGTTCGGCGCGCTCCAGCTGCTACGCAACTTGGCTTCGCGCAAGGCCTTCTGCTGCCACTGGCGGATACGCTCGGCGTACTGGCGCAGGGCGTTGTCGTCGTGCAGGTCGAGGCCCAGCGGCCAACTGCCAAGCAGGGTTTGCAGCAGCATCAGCTCGTCGCCGGGGCTGGGTGCCAGGCCATCGTCCAGCTGTGCGCGCAGCGGCGCTGCCAGTTCACGCCAGTGTTCCACCCGGCTGGCCAGCCACGGGCCGCGTTCGCTGAGCACGGCCAGGCGCGCGCGGGTGTCTTCCCCGCGCTTGTGGTCATGGGTGGCAGTGGCGAGCAGGTTGTCGGGGAAGTCGCGCAGACGCCGCTGGGCTTCGTTATGGAAGTGCATGGGTGGCGCGCTGAAGTGCTCGGCCTCGAAGCCCACGTCGTTGCGCGACAGCAGCCGGGCGCTGCGGTAGAAAGTGGTGTCTTCCACGGCTTTGGCGGCGCTGGGCGCGGTCAGTTGCTGGAAGCGCACGCAGGCGTGGCGCAGTTGCTTGCGGGCGCGGCCCGGTGGCAACTGCCGCCAGGCTTGCCCGCCCAGCCATTGTTCAAGATGGTCCAGTAACGGCCAATCGGCTTCTCCGAGGTCGTGCCGGGCGTTGGCCAGCGCCTGCTGGAAAAAACCTTCGTCTTCAGCGGGGCGCCCGCAGGCATTGAAGTAGGTGCGGTACACCGGGTAATGCGCCACCAGTGCCTGCAACGCCCGGCGGATCGCGCCCAGGGTCAGGTCGCGGGTCATCAGGTCGTTGCGCGCAACCTGCAGCAGTGCCTGGGCCACCGATTCGCAGTCACCGGCCAGGCTGGCATTGAGCACAAGGTGCCGCGCCAGGCGCACTTCTTCAGGGAAGCCCGACCGTTCGGTGACGTTCGCCCACAGTTCGGTCAGCGGCGCTTCGCCGGCTGGGTCATGCTGCAGCAGCGAGACCTGGTTCATGAATTCGTAGCCGGTGGTGCCGTCGGTGAGCCAGTCGCGGTGCAGGTGTTCGCCGGCGCCGAGGATTTTTTCCACGTAGATCGGGAAGTGCTCCAGGGCCGCCTGCAAAGGCCGCTGCGCCAACAGGCCATCAACCCGACGGCGCAGCTTGCGGCAGTAGCCGCGCGGGTCGGCCAGGCCGTCGATGTGATCGATGCGCAGGCCGTCCACCAGGCCGCGCTCGATCAGCTCGAACAGCTTGGCGTGGGTGGCCTCGAACACCACGGCGCGCTCCACCCTCAGGCCACCCAGCTCGTTGATGTCGAAGAAGCGCCGCCAGTTGATGTCGTCGGCAGCGGTTCGCCAACTGGCCAGGCGGTAGGTCTGGCGCTCCAGCAGCAGGTGCAGGCGCTTGAGGCCATTTTCGGCGCGGCTGTCGAATGCCACCAGCGCCGATTCCAGGTCGGCACCTTCGCGCACCAGGCGTGCCAGTTCGGTGTGCAGCGGCAGGGCATCGACCAGCGGGGTGGTCGATTCGGCCAATGCCGTGAAGTGCTCGGCCAGAGTCTTGAGCGCCGGCTCCGGGCTGAGGGCGAGAATCCAGCCATAGTCGACCGGGCACACCGGGAAGCGGTGATCGTAATGGGCGATTTGCAGCGTGCCGTGCTGCTTGTCGAATTCAATCGGTATCTCGCCATTCTTCAGCGCTACGCCATAGTCGCTGGCAAGGAACGGCAGCAGCAGTTGCCCGGCCAGCAGCGGGTCGCTGGAGTGCCACTGGATATCGAAGAACTCCGCATACGGGCTGCGCCGGCCCCAGGCCAGCAGGCTTTGCCACCAGGGGTTGTCGGCACCGCCCACGGCCATGTGGTTGGACACGGTGTCGAGGATCAACCCCATGCCATGCGGGCGCAGCGCGGCGACCAGCCGCTCCAGTGCTGCCTCGCCGCCCAGTTCGGGGTTGACGCAGGTTGGGTCGACCACATCGTAGCCGTGGCGCGAGCCAGCTCGGGCCTTGAGGATGGGCGAGGCATACAGGTGGCTGATGCCCAATTGGGCGAAGTACGGCACCAGCGGTACGGCGTGATCGAGGGTGAAGTCACTGTGAAACTGCAGGCGCAGGGTCGCGGTCAGCGGCTTCATCGGTCACGCTCCCAAGCCTGTTCGCGGGCCTGGGCCAGCAGCTCCAGGCGCCGCGCGGCATCCTCGTCATCGAGCAGTTCTGTCACCGGCCGGGTGAAGCGCCGCCGCCAGTTGGGGTGCCCGCTGGTGGTGCCCGGCAGGTTGGGCTGCTCGTCGCAGCCCAGCAGGTCTTCGAGCGGTATCAGCACCAGGGGCGCACGGGTATGGCCAACGAAGCGGATGGCCGCATCGATTACTGCGTCGTTGTCCTTCAGTTCACCGTAGTTGGTCTCCAGGGTACGGCGCAGGCCGTCGTGTTCTATCTGGCGGCCTTGGCGCCAGTGCAGTTCGGTGGCAGCGTCGATCAGTTGCAAGCGGTGGCTCCAGTCGATGTCGCGGTTTTCCAGCCAGCCGGCCAGCGGTGCCAGATCGTGGGTGCCGGTGGTGGCCAGGGCGTTGTCCGGCCAGTCCAATATCGGTTTGAACCGGCCTGGCTGAGTTTGCTCGAACGGCAGCACGCGCATGCCCAGCACGGCCTTCTCGGCCAGTGTTTCGCGCAGGCCGTCGGGCACCGTGCCCAGGTCTTCACCGAGAATGATCGCCTGGTGGCGCACCGACTCCAGCGCCAGCAGGCGCAACAGGTCGTCCACCGGGTAATTGAGGTAAGCGCCTTCGCTGGGCTTGGCCCCCTGCGGGATCAGCCATAGCCGGCGCAGGCCCATCACATGGTCGATGCGCAAGCCACCGGCATGGGCCAGGTTGGCCCGCAGCATCTCGATGAAGGCGCGGTAGCCGTTGCGCTTGAGGCCTTCGGGCGAGAACGCACAGATGCCCCAGTCCTGCCCGGCGCGGTTGAGGATGTCGGGTGGCGCGCCTACTTTCAGGCCCGCCAGCAATTCGTCCTGGCGGCTCCAGGCCTGGCTGCCGGCACCGTCGGCACCCACCGCCAGGTCGGCGATCAGGCCCACTGCCATGCCGTTGCCGCGGGCTGCTTCCTGGGCACGTTGCAGGCCACGCTCGGTCAGCCATTGGCAGAAGGCATGGAACTCGACCTTGGCCGGGTAGGCATTGGCAAAGGCTTCAACTTCCGGGTGGTAGGGGTCGTGCCAGGCCTTGGGCCAGTTGCGCCAGTCGGCACCCAGGCCGTGCTCCACCGCCTGGGCTTGCAGCACCTCGAAGCGGCAGTGGTGCTCCAGCGCCTGGCCGCCAGCTTCGCGGAAGCTGTCAAAATCGCTGCGGAGCGGGTGGTCGCCCTGGCTGAAACCCTGGTACAGCGCTTCAAGCAGGCGCAGGCGGGCGCTGGCGGCGCGTGGCCAGTCGACCAGCGGGCGTTGCTCAAGTTCTTCCAGTTGTTGCTCCAGCCCGCAGGCTTCGATGGCCATGCGCACTTCCCGTTCGCCCAGCAGGGCGGCGGGGCTGGCGTACAGGGTGTTGAGCAACAGGCGGCTGGAGGGCGAGTAGGGGCTGTAGTGCTCCTGGTCGATGGCCGACAGTGTATGGATGGGGCTGATGGCCAAGGCATCGGCACCGCGCTCGGCAGCCGAGCGGGCCAGTTGCTCCAGCGCCAGGCAGTCGCCGTAGCCGCCGTCGCCGGGGCGGCGCAGGCTGTACAGCTGCACCGCCAGGCCCCAACAGCGTGGTGGTGGCTGTTGCACCGTGTCTTCGAGGCTGTGGCAGCGGGGCGGGGCCACGGCCACGGTGAAGTGGCGGCTGTCGATTTCCACCTGGTGGTAGCCGATTGGCAGCTCACCGGGCAGGCGTGCCTGGTCGTCAAGTTTCAGGGTGAGTGAGGCGTGGTCTTCCAGGGTGCAGTGGGCGACGCTGGCGGCGCTGAAGTAACGCGCCAGCGCCAAAGGCTTGCCCAGGTCTGCGGTCAGCAGGGGCGGCAGGTGTTCGCTGTCTTCGGCCGCTTCAACCGTGCGCAGGCTGATGGCGATGGCGTCGTCGTCAGCGGCAGCGTGGCCCAAGCCTTCGAGAATGGTGCGCAGCACCTCGTCACTGACGCGCTGGGGCCGGGCATTAGCGTCGATCCAGTCGCGGCTCAACCCGACGCGGTTTGCCAAGCGGTGCAGGGCGGTTTCGCTCATGGGCGCTCCTGGGCAGGGGGAAGCAGGCTGACCACGCAGCTGTACGCGGCCAGTTGACTATCAGGGTGTTGGGTATCGCTGGTGTCGAACAGCCGGGTGGCGGCAGCCGGCAGTTCGACCGCCTGCGCAGTTGGCGCCAGGTTCAGGTCGATGCGCAGGGTATTTCCATTGCCCAGCCGCCAGCGAGCGGTCAGCGCTTTGTCGCCGTGCACCTCGGCGCCCAGTGAACGGCTACCGGGCAGGTGCGGGATGACGTGGCGGCGGCGCAGGGTCAGCAGTTGCTGATACAGGCCGTGCCATCCGGCGATCACCTCCTTGTTTTGCGGGCGTGAAGACTCGAAGGTCTGCTGGGCGTTGGGGTCGGGAATATGCTCACGCTGCTCGGGGTCGGCGAAAGCAGTGAAGTGGGCGAACTCACCACGGCGGCCTTCGCGCACCGCGTCGGCCAATTCGTCATGGAAGTCGGTAAAGAACAGGAACGGCCGGCAGCTGCCGTCGTCGTCGCCCATGAACAGCAGCGGAATCATGGGGGCCAATAGCAGCAGGCCGGTGGCCGCACGCAGGGCTGGCGGCGGGCACAGGCGGGTCAGGCGTTCGCCAAGCGCGCGGTTGCCGACCTGGTCGTGGTTCTGCAAGAACAACACAAAGGCGCTGGGCTCCAGGTGCCCGCTGGGTTCACCGCGGGGCGTGCCGTGGCGGTTTGCCTGGCCCTGGAACACGAAGCCTTCAGAAAGGCAGCGTGCAAGCTGGTCGATGGGGCGCTTTTGGTAGTCGGCGTAGTAGCCTTCGGTTTCGCCGGTCAGCAGTACATGCAGGGCATTGTGGCCGTCGTCGTTCCACTGGGCGTCAAAGCCCTGTTCCAGCAGGCCGGCCTGGTTGTGCTCATTCTCCAGCACCAGCCACACATGGCGGCCCGGCTCTACGGCGGCGCGCACCCGCTGGGCCAGCTCGATCAGGAAATCGGGCTGGTCGATGGCATGCACGGCATCCAGGCGCAGGCCGTCGCAGCGGTAGTCGCACAGCCACATCAGCGCGTTCTGGATGAAGTATTCGCGCACCTGCGGGCGGCGGAAATCGATGGCCGCGCCCCAGGGTGTCTGCCGGTCTTCGCGGAAGAACGGGCTGGCGTACTGGTGCAGGTAATTGCCGTCGGGGCCGAAGTGGTTGTACACCACATCCACCAGCACCATCAGCCCTTGGCCGTGGGCCTGGTCGACCAGTGCGCACAACTGCTCGGGGCTGCCGTAGGTGTTTTGTGGCGCGTAGGGCAGCACGCCGTCGTAGCCCCAGTTGCGCTCGCCCGGGAACTGCCCCAGCGGCATCAGCTCGATGGCACTGATGCCCAGCTCGGCCAGGCGCGGCAGCTGCCTGGCAACCCCGGCGTAGCCATCAAGCAAACCGACATGCAGCTCCTGGATCACTGCTTCGTGCCAAGGGCGGCCTTGCCAAGGGTGTTGCCACTGGTAACCGGCCACATCCACCACCTGGCTCGGGCCTTTTACGCCCTCAGGCTGGTAGCGGGAGGCCGGGTCGGCCACTTGCAGCTCACCGTCGATAAGGTAGTGGTACCGGTCACCGGCCTGGCACGGAGCCACACCGGTGTACCAGCCATCGTCGTCGGGCAGCAGCTCGATGGCCGGCTGTTGCTCCAGTTCTACGCTCACGCTGCGCGCATCGGGTGCCCAGAGGGCGAAGCGCGCCGACGTGGCGTCCAGTAAGTGTGCGCCATGCCTGTGCATCTTCCAGCCCCCGCTCAGTAGTGGCTCAGTTGTGCCTGCTTGACCAGGTCCTCGTAGAGGCGGGCGTAGGGTTCCACCGCCTGGCACCAGTTGAATGGCTGGGTCATCGACAGGCAGCGCATGGCGTTCAGCAGGTCCTTCTTGCCGTATACATAGAAGGCACGGCTGAGTGCCTCCCGGTAGCTCTCCACCGTCGACTCGTTGAACAGGAAGCCCGTGACGCCGCACTCGATGGTGTCGGCCAGGCCGCCAGTGTTGCGCGCTACCGGCAGCGAGCCGAAGCGTTGCGCGTACATCTGGCTGAGGCCGCAGGGCTCGTAGCGCGACGGCATCAGCAAGAAGTCGCTGCCGGCGAACATGCGCCGGGCGTCGGTTTCGTTGAAACCGATGCGCACGCCGATGCGGCCGGGGTGGCGCAGCGCCAGCTCGCGCATGGCCTGTTCTTCTTCCGGCTCGCCACGGCCGATGATCGCAATCTGCCCGCCTTGTTCGACGATGTAGTCGGCCACACCCAAGGTCAGGTCCAGGCCCTTCTGGTACACCAACCGTGATACCACGGCGAACAGCGGTCCGTCAGAATCCTGCAGACCGAACAGAGCGCGTACCTCCTGAGTGTTGCGCGCCTTGCCTTCCCAGTCGTTGATGCTGAAGTTGTGCTGCAGGTGCTTGTCGGTGGCCGAGTCCCAGCTTTCGTCGATACCGTTGGGGATACCGCCGAGCAGGCCTTGCTGGGCTTTGCTGGCGAGGAAGCCGTCCAGGCCGCAGCCGAATTCCGGGGTGGTGATTTCCCGGGCATAGGTGGCGCTGACGGTGGTGATGTGGCTGGAGTAAGCCAGGCCAGCCTTGAGGAACGACAGCTTGCCGTAGAACTCCATGCCTTCCTGCTGCATGGCGTGGTCGGGAATTGCCAGCTCCGGGCTGCAACCACGGCTGTACACCCCCTGGTACGCCAGGTTGTGAATGGTGAACAGGGTAGGCGTGTTCAACCCGCGCCAATGCATGTAGGCAGGCGCCAGGCCAGCGGGCCAGTCATGCGCGTGAACCACTTCCGGTTTCCAGTGGATCTTGCCTTCGCCAGCCGCGATTTCGGCAGCCGCCAGGCCCAGGCGGGCGAAGCGGATGTGGTTGTCGGGCCAGTCGCGGCCGTTGTTGGCACCATAGGGTGTGCCGTCGCGCTGGTACAGCTCGGGGCAGATCAATACATAGATGACCAGGCCGTCAGCCATGTCCATGCGCCCGATCTTGCAGGGCGGCAGGGCCGCGTGACCGCCCAGTTCACCGACGATATGGATCGGGTTGTCGCTTTCCATTACCTGGCGGTAGCCAGGGATCAGCACCCGTACATCGTGCAGGTGGGCCAGGGCACGGGGCAGGGCGGCGGACACGTCGCCCAGGCCTCCGGTCTTTACCAGGTCTGCGATTTCCGAGGTGACGAACAGAATCTTGCGCATGTTCGGGTTGTGCTGGCGCTGGGCGCCGGGTGCCTTGCCTGTCGTGGCGAAATCCGGGGTGAGCGGCTCGCGGTTGTCCGGTTTGAATGAATCTACGTGAGGCTCGACAGCGGCACTGATCATACTTCTCTCCGTCCCTATGCTTGGCCGGGTGCTGGCACCCGTGAAGATATTTCGTGTTGGTTCTCTCTAATTCGAAACTGCTTAGTGCGTTCCATGCCCCAGGGTCGTGCGCGCAGGCACAGCGCGATCGGCATTCCGGCCGAAGGCGATTGGACTGTTTGGGGTGTGCGGGCTCAGGATCGGGATAGCCCGATGCGTCTGGCCTGCTTATGTTGATGACCCGCCGGGTTTCCTGAAAGTTCGACTTTTTTTGGGTCACTCTTCCACTGAGCAATTGGCGGGCCGAAAACCGAGTGTAGGAGAGAAAGTGATAAAAAGGTGACCCACTGGTCACTATTGTTATGTGCGCAATAGACGCAAACGTTGGCGTTTGTGACCGGTTGTGAAATGGTTTGGGCGACGGTGGTGCGGGGTGGTTGAGGGGTGGGCCAAAATGTGGCTCGCCACCGGTAACGCACCTTGATGGTGCGCAACAAGTTGAATGGGTAGCTTTGAAAGCGGCGAGTGGGAGCCAGGCAGCCCCCACAAGAGGGAGAAAAACTAGAGGCTTGTAGCCTTTTCGCCAGCGCGCTGTTGCGCCAGCAGCAGGTTCAACTGGGCGACCTGTTGGCGCAGCTGGTCACGTTCGTCTTTCAGTTTACGCAGCTCATCACGGCGCACGGAGACATAGAGGGTCTGGGTTGGGGTTGCAGGCATCAAGGTACCCATGAGCACACCTCGCGGTTTTGGCTGGTGACAAGTCAAAGCGTAGACGCTTCACGCGGGGCGCATTCTGAATTCTTTTGCAGTTGGTGGGAACTTTTTTGTTTATCGTGGTCTTGCCGTTCGTCGCTGAACCCTCGGGCGGCATGCTGGACTAATCTGAAACGCTGGACTGTGTTGTCATCCATTTCGTAAGGGAGCATCGGCTCATGCAATTGGGAATCGTCGGGCTGGGCCGCATGGGCGGCAATATCGCAAGGCGCCTGATGCGCGCCGGCCACCGCACCGTGGTGCACGACCGCAACCGCGAGGCTATTACCGGGCTGGAGGGCGAGGGCGCGCAAGGCGCGCACGACCTCGGTGCGTTGGTACAAAAGCTGAAAGCGCCGCGCGCAGTGTGGGTAATGCTGCCGGCCGGCGAGCCCACCGAGCAGACCATCGCGCAGCTGGCCGAGCTGCTGGAGCCGGGCGATGCGATCATCGACGGCGGCAATACCTTCTACAAGGACGACATGCGCCGCGCTGCCGAGCTGGCAAAACGCGGCCTGCATTACCTGGACGTCGGCACTTCTGGCGGCGTATGGGGCCTGGACCGTGGCTATTGCATGATGATCGGCGGCGAAAAGGACGTGTTCGAGCGCCTGGAGCCACTGTTCAAGGCGCTGGCCCCGGGCGTGGGTGACATCCCGCGCACGCATGGCCGCAGCGGCGAGCACCAGCGCGCCGAGCATGGCTATATCCACGCTGGCCCACCGGGCGCCGGGCACTACGTGAAAATGGTGCATAACGGTATCGAGTACGGCCTGATGCAGGCCTATGCCGAAGGCTTCGACCTCCTGCGCAGCAAAGGCGGCAACGAGCTGCCGCAAGACCAGCGCTTTGACCTGAACGTGGCCGAAATCGCCGAAGTGTGGCGGCGTGGCAGCGTGGTGACCTCATGGCTGCTCGACCTCACCGCCGATGCCTTGGTGGCCGACCCGCAGCTGTCGCAGTTCAGTGGCTCGGTATCCGACAGTGGCGAAGGCCGCTGGACCATCGATGCCGCCGTCGAGCAGGCGGTGCCGGTGCCGGTGCTGTCCAGCGCACTGTTTGCGCGCTTCCGCTCGCGCCAGCAGCAGGGCACTTATGGTGACAAGGTCCTTTCGGCCATGCGCCTGGGCTTCGGTGGCCACGTCGAGAAGAAAGGCGAATGACCAAACAGACCATTCCAGCCGCCCCCCCTTGTACCCTGTTCCTGTTTGGCGCCAATGGCGACCTGGTCAAGCGCCTGCTGATGCCGGCGCTGTACAACCTCAGCCGCGACGGTTTGCTGGACCGCAACCTGCGCATCGTTGGCGTGGACCACAACCCGGCCAGCGCCGAGGATTTCGCCGCGCGCCTGCATGCGTTCATGCTCGAGCGTGACAAAGGCGGCGAGGGCAGCGCCAAGTGCCTGGACGAAAAGCTCTGGGCACGCCTGGCCAAGCGCCTGGATTACCAGACGGGCGATTTCCTCGACCCGGCCACTTACCAGGCCCTGGCCAAGCGCATCGACAAAACCAGCCACGGCAATGCCATCTTCTACCTGGCCACCTCGCCGCGCTTCTTCCCCGAGGTGGCGCAGCGCCTGGGGCAGGCTGGCTTGCTCGACGAGTCTGGCGGCGGCTTCCGCCGCGTCGTGGTCGAGAAGCCATTCGGCACCGACCTGGCCAGCGCCGAGGCGCTCAACGCCTGCCTGTTGAAAGTGATGGGCGAACGGCAGATCTACCGCATCGACCATTACCTGGGCAAAGAGACGGTGCAGAACATTCTGGTCAGCCGCTTCTCCAACGGCCTGTTCGAATCGTTCTGGAACAACCACTACATCGACCACGTGCAGATCACCGCTGCGGAAACGGTCGGCGTCGAAACCCGTGGTGCGTTCTACGACAGCACCGGGGCCCTGCGCGACATGGTTCCCAACCACCTGTTCCAGTTGCTGGCAATGGTGGCCATGGAGCCACCGGCCGCGTTCGGCGCCGACGCGGTGCGCGGCGAAAAGGCCAAGGTGGTCGGTGCCATTCGCCCATGGTCGGCGAAAATGGCCCTGAAAAACTCGGTGCGCGGCCAGTACAGTGCCGGCAAGCAGGGGCGCAAGCAGCTGCCCGGCTACCGCCAGGAGGCCAACGTGGCGCCTGACAGCCAGACCGAAACCTATGTGGCGCTTAAGGTGATGATCGACAACTGGCGTTGGGCTGGCGTGCCGTTCTACTTGCGCACCGGCAAGCGCATGAGCGTGCGCGACACCGAAATTGCCATTTGCTTCAAGCCCGCGCCCTATGCGCAGTTCCGCGAGTCGGAGCTGGAGCGGCCCAAGCCCAACTACCTGAAAATCCAGATTCAGCCCAACGAAGGCATGTGGTTTGACCTGCAGGCCAAACGGCCCGGCCCGGAGCTGGTGATGGAGAACGTCGAGATGGGCTTTGCCTACAAGGACTTCTTCAAGATGACCCCGGCGACCGGCTACGAGACGCTGATCTACGACTGCCTGACCGGTGACCAGACCCTGTTCCAGCGGGCCGACAACATCGAGAACGGCTGGCGGGCGGTGCAGCCGTTTCTGGATGCGTGGGCGCAGGCCAGCGAGGTGCATGAGTACCCGGCTGGTGAAGACGGGCCGGAAGCCGGCAATGAATTGCTGACCCGCGACAAGCGCGAGTGGCACCGCTTGGGGTGAGACTTTTGTAAAGCCTGTGCCGGCCCTTTCGCGGCTAAAGGTCCGGCACAGGCAATCACATCAAGGAGACCTAATGCCTGCCCACATCGAAGACTACGCCTTGCTGGGCAATTGCCGCAGCGCCGCCCTGGTCAGCCGCGATGGCTCCATTGACTGGCTGTGCCTGCCACGCTTCGACGCCCCCGCCGTGTTTGCGGCCCTGCTGGGCAATGAAGAAAACGGCCGCTGGCGCCTGGCCCCCTGCGACCCGGTCGAGCACACCAGCCGGCAATACCTGGAGGACACCCTGGTACTTGAAACCACCTGGGTCACCGCCTCTGGCCGGGCACGGGTGCTCGACCTGATGCCCCTGGGCGAGGTCAACTCGGTGGTGCGCATCGTCGAAGGCCTGGCTGGCGAAATCAACTTCGAGATGGACCTGGTCCTGCGTTTCGACTACGGGCGCAGCGTGCCTTGGGTAGAAAAGCTCGACCCCCTGACCCTGAGCGCTGTGGCCGGCCCCGACCGCCTGATCCTGTGCAGCACGGTCCCCTCGCACGCCCGTGACCACCACACCGTTGCACGTTTTCGCGTCTGTGCGGGGGAGCGCCATGTGTTCAGCATGCGCCACCAACCCTCGCACCTGCCTGTGCAGCCCGATTGCGATGTCGAGGCTGCGCTGCAGCAAACCCTCCAGCAATGGCAGGCCTTCGCTGCCCGGTGCCCGCAGGTAGGCCCCTATACCCCGCTGGTGCGCCGCTCGTTGCTCACCCTCAAGGCCATGACCTACGCCCCCACTGGCGGCATCGTCGCCGCCGTCACCACCTCGCTGCCCGAGCGTGTGGGCGGGGAGCGCAACTGGGACTACCGCTTCTGCTGGCTGCGCGACGCCACCATGACCTTGCTGGCGTTCATGAACCTCGGCTACTTCGACGAGGCCCAGGCCTGGCGCGAATGGCTGCTGCGCTCGGTAGCCGGCAACCCCGAGCAAATGCAGATCATGTATGGCCTGGCGGGCGAGCGCGACCTGCAGGAATACACCTTGCCGTGGCTGGCCGGTTACGAGCATTCGCAACCCGTGCGGGTAGGCAATGCCGCATCGCAGCAGATGCAGCTGGACATCTATGGCGAACTGGCCGATGCCATGTCCCAGGCGATCAAGGGCGGCCTGCCGCGCCACCCGCGCAGCGCCGCCATCTCCCGCCTGATCATGCCTTACCTCGAAGGCATCTGGCGCGAGCCGGACGAAGGCATCTGGGAAGTGCGCGGCGGCCGGCAGCAGTTCGTCCACTCCAAGGTGATGGCCTGGGTCGCCTTCGACCGTGCTGCGGGGTTGGCCGACACCACTGAAGAAGGCCGCGAGCGCGGGCAGCATTACCGCCAGGTGGCCGACGAGATTCACCGCGAAGTCTGCGAGCAAGGCCTGGACCCCAGCGGCCAGTTCTTCGTCCAGGCGTATGGCTCTACCGAAATGGACGCCAGCCTGTTGCAAGTTGCCCTGACCGGCTTCCTGCCGGTGGATGACCCCCGCTTTTTACGCACGCTGGAGCAGGTCGAACGGCGCCTGCTGAAGAACGGCCTGCTGATGCGCTACGACAGTGACAGTTGCAGCGATGGCCTGACGCCGGGGGAGGGCACCTTCCTGGTGTGTTCGTTCTGGCTGGCAGACGTTTATGTTTTGCTGGGCCGCCAGGCTGAAGCCGAAGCGCTGTACCAGCACCTGACCGGCCTGACCAACGACCTTGGCCTGCTGGCCGAACAATACGACCCGGCCGGCCAGCGCATGCTCGGCAACTTCCCCCAGGCGTTCAGCCATATCGGCATCATCAACACCGCACTCAATCTTCATCGCGCACAGTGCCCGGTGCGCGACCGGGCGAGGTGCGGGTAGCGGATGAACGTAGCAACTGCCTTGCTCAATATCTAGAATCGCGTGAGATCCCTGTGGGAGCGGGTTTACCCGCGAAGAATACAACGCGCAGCATGGCACCGGCTTCGCCGGTGTTCGCGGGTGAACCCGCTCCCACAAGGTGCGCGATAGGCTTGGTACTCCGTCAATTGTGACGCATTGCGTCACATATATTGTCTGTATGAGTGTGATGTGTAGGGTCACACTAGGTGCGTACACCTAGTTCGGAGAGCTGTTCATGACTTTGCACAATCCGCCACATCCTGGCGAAACCTTGCGCGAAGATGTTTTGCCAGCGCTTGGCCTGACGGTAAAAGCCTTCGCGTCGCACCTTGGGTTTTCCCGCGAAGCGCTTTCGCGGGTACTGCATGGCCGCGCGGCAATGTCTCCGGACCTGGCTGTACGCCTGGAGATGGCGGGTATCAGTACCGCCCGCCTATGGTTGGCCATTCAGGCTGATTACGATATCTGGCAGGCGCGCCACCGCCATCAGCCCGTGATTACCCGGTTGTTTCAGGCCGCGTGATATAAAAGTGTGAAACGAGCGGAGTAGACTAGGCCAAACCCCTTCGGCACGGAGCACACATGGGCATTCGCGGTACTGACCGGCAAATCGACAATATCGAGTTCAGTGACGGCCGGTTGACCGGTGGCTTGGCGGTTTGGGCGGCCCAAGCCTGATGGCCAATCACAAGATCGAAATTCGCCGACGCAATATCGAGAAGATCTTGCAGGCGGCGGAAAAGGTGTTTGCCGAGAAAGGCTACGGCGCCACCTCCATGGGGGACATCGCCGAGCAGGCCGAATTGCCACGCTCCAACTTGCACTATTACTTCAGCACCAAGGACGAGTTGTTCCGTGCGGTGCTGCAGGACCTGCTGGATGTGTGGAAGCAGGACGCACTGTGCTTCGAGAACTTCGACGACCCGCGCGTGGTGCTGACCAGCTACATCAGGGCCAAGATGGGCCACTCGCGCTCGCGGCCGCTGGGCTCGAAGATCTGGGCCGAAGAGATGCTGCACGGGGCGCCGGTGCTTGGGGTGAACCTGGATGACAGCCTGGTGCCCTGGGCGAAATTGAAGGAAGCCAAGATTCGCCGTTGGGTGGAGGAGGGGCGTATTCTGCCGGTGGAGCCGTCGGCGTTGTTGTACATGATCTGGGCGTCTACCCAGCACTATGCCGACTTTGGTTACCAGGTGCAGTTGCTCAATGGTGGTGAGGTGCTTTCGGACATGGCGTTCGAGAGTGCGGTGCAGACGGTGACCAGCGTGATCTTGCGGGGGATCGGGCTGGAGCCCTGACCCGAGGTTCCAGCCTGACGCGGTCCATTATAGGAGCGGCACAAGGCCGCTCCTATACCGATCGCGTTGCTGGTTCAGGCAGTGATCTACCTCAACTGGCCTCGCGGTAGGGGTTACGCGGGTCCTGCGTCCAGTTCAGGTACGGCTTGCCGGTATCCTGCGCCTGCATCTCGATGCAGTTTTCTACCGGGCAGGTGATCTGGCACAGGTTGCAGCCCACGCATTCCTCTTCGATCACGCTGTAGGCATGTGTGCCATCTGCCTTCAGCGTGCTGGCAATGGCCTGGTGCGAGGTATCCTCACAGGCGATGTGGCAGCGCCCACAGCCAATGCACGCCTCCTGATCGATGTGCGCCACCGATTTATAGTTGATGTCCAGGTACTTCCAGTCGGTGGTGTGCCCCACCGCCTGCCCGCGGAACGCTTCGACAGTGTGATGCCCATGCTGGTCCATCCAGCGCGCCAGGCCGTCCTTCATGTCCTCGACAATACGGAACCCGTGCAGCATCGCCGCGGTGCACACCTGCACGGCGCCACTGCCCAGGGCGATGAACTCAGCCGCATCACGCCAGTTGCCGATGCCGCCAATGCCGCAGATCGGCAAGCCGCGCGTTTCCGGGTCGCGGGCAATTTCCGCCACCATGTTCAGGGCAATCGGCTTCACTGCCGAGCCGCAATAACCGCCATGGGTGCTCTGGTCACCGACGATGGGGTGGGCGACCATGCGGTCCAGGTCGACGCTGGTGATGGAGTTGATGGTGTTGATCAACGACACCGCATCGGCCCCGCCGCGGTGCGCAGCGCGAGCTGACTGGCGGATGTCGGTGATGTTCGGCGTGAGCTTGACGATCACCGGCAGCGAGCAGTACGTCTTGCACCAGCGGGTGACCAGCTCCACGTATTCCGGCACCTGGCCGACTGCCGCACCCATGCCACGTTCCGGCATGCCGTGCGGGCAGCCGAAGTTCAGCTCGATGCCATCGGCACCGGTGGCTTCCACCAGCGGCAGGATGAACTTCCACGAGTCCTCCACGCACGGCACCATCAGCGACACGATCAAGGCTCGGTCGGGCCAGTCTTTCTTCACCTGGGTGATTTCGTGCAGGTTGATTTCCAGCGAACGGTCGGTTATCAGCTCGATGTTGTTGATGCCCTGCACCAGGCGGTTGGCGCCGTAGTGCGCCGAATAGCGCGACGACACGTTGACCGCCGCCGGGTCCTCGCCCAGGGTTTTCCAGACCACGCCGCCCCAGCCGGCCTCGAAGGCGCGGACCACGTTGTAGGCCTTGTCGGTTGGCGGTGCGGACGCCAGCCAGAACGGGTTGGGTGCCTTGATCCCGGCAAATACGATAGACAAGTCGGCCATTTACGCTGCCTCCACGTTGAGCATGAGTTGGGCATGGATGGCTTCGGCGGCCAGCTTGCCGTGCTGCACGGCCTGGACGGTAAGGTCCTGGCCCAGGGCGGTGCAGTCGCCGCCGGCATACACGCCCGGCAGGCTGGTCTGCAGGGTTTCGTCAACGCGAATGCGCTCACCCTCGCGGGCCAGTTGTGCGGCCACCGGGTCGACGAGGCAGGCATCGTCGAAGCGCTGGCCGATGGCCTTGAAGATGGCATCGGCGGCCAGCTCGAAGGTTTCGCCGGTGTCGCGCAGGCGGCCGTCCGCCAGTTCGGTGCGGGCAAAGCGCATGCCGCGCACCTTGCCGGCGTCGTCCAGCAGCACGGCGTCGGGGCGGGCCCAGGTGTGCAGGCGCACCTGGTTGGCCTTGGCGATGTCCTGCTCGTGGCCGGTGGCGCCCATGTCGGCGTGGCCACGGCGGTACACCAGGTTGACGTCGCGGGCCCCCAGGCGGCTCATCTGCACGGCCATGTCGATGGCGGTATTGCCAGCACCGATCACCAGGCAGCGGTCGGCCAAGGGTAGCTGGCTCAGGTCATCGGCCTGGCGCAACTCGCGGATGTATTCGGTGGCGGCGAGCACGCCAGGGGCTTCTTCATCGGGCAGGCCCAGCTGGCGCACGGCGGTCAGACCGAGGCCGAGGAACACCGCGTCGTACTGATCGCGCAGTTCGCCCAGGCTGAGGTTGCCGCCCAGGCGCTGGCCATGGCGTACTTCGATGCCGCCAATGCCCAGCAGGAACTCCACTTCACGCTGGGCGTAGTCGTCGACCAGCTTGTAGCGGGCGATGCCGTACTCGTTAAGCCCGCCGGCCTTGTCGCAGGCCTCGAACACCACCACGTCATGCCCGTGCATGGCCAGCCGGTGCGCGCAGGACAGCCCGGCAGGGCCGGCGCCGACTACGGCGATGCGTTTGCCGGTAGCCGGTGAGCGCTTGAACGGGTGTTCGGTGAAGTGGGCGTTGTCAAGGGCGTAGCGCTGCAACTGGCCGATCAGTACCGGTGCACATTCCTGCGCGTTGTTGCGCACGCAGGCTTGCTGGCAGAGGATTTCGGTGGGGCAGACGCGGGCGCAGCTGCCTCCCAGGATGTTGGCCGAGAGGATGCGCTCGGCGGCGCCTTGCAGGTTTTCGTCGCTGATGCGGTGGATGAATGACGGGATGTCGATGTCACTGGGGCACGCGTTGACGCAGGGGGCGTCGTAGCAGTACAGGCAGCGCGCACTTTCGACGGCGGCCTGGCGGGCGGTGAGGGGTGGGGCCAGGTCGCTGAAGCGCTCGGCCAACTGGTCGGCACCGGCCCGGGGGCGCGGCAAGTGGTTCAGGGCGTCGATCACGGTTGTAGCCTCTCTCTTTATTATATTTGGCTTGAAACGGGGGCGCTGTGCGCCCAATCGCCGGCAAGCCGGCTCCCACAGGGAGCCCACAGGCCTCGAGAGCTGCGCGGTCGAGGTGGGAGCTGGCTTGCCGGCGATGGAGCAGCCCCAATGGCCTCAGCGCTGAACGGGCGTCGGGCGCTGCTGTTCGGCGCGTCGCCCCAGCACCTCGTACACCGACGGATACGCCGGCCGTTCCACATACCGCCCCGCACCGGCCTCGGCGCGCAGGTCGCCATCGGCCCAGAGCACCTTGCCTTGGCTGATGGTGTGGCTGGGGACACCGCGCACAGTGCGCCCTTCGAAGATGTTGAAGTCCACCCGCTGGTGGTGGGTCTGGGCCGAGATCGTGCGGGTGCCCTGCGGGTCCCACAGCACCAGGTCGGCGTCGGCACCCACGCGGATGGCGCCCTTGCGCGGGAACAGGTTGAAGATTTTCGCCGTGTTGGTGGAGGTCAACGCAACGAACTCATGCATCGACAGGCGCCCGCTGTTGACCCCGGCATCCCACAGTACCGCCATGCGGTCTTCGATGCCGGCGGTGCCGTTGGGGATGCGGCTGAAGTCGTCGCGGCCCATGGCTTTCTGCTCGGCGCAGAAGCAGCAGTGGTCGGTGGCCGTGGTGTGCAGGTTGCCCGACTGCAAGCCGCGCCACAGCGCCTCCTGGTGTTCGCGCGGGCGGAACGGCGGGCTCATCACGTAGCCGGCGGCAGTGGCCCAGTCCGGGTCACGGTAGACGCTGTCGTCCAGCAGCAGGTGCCCGGGCAGGACTTCGCCGTACACCGGCTGGCCCTTGGCGCGCGCATAGGTGATTTCATCCAGCGCTTCACGGCTGGAAATGTGCACCACATACAGCGGCGTACCAATCGTTTCGGCAATGCGGATGGCGCGGCTGGCCGCTTCACCTTCCACTTGCGAAGGGCGCGAAAGCGGGTGTGCCTCCGGCCCGGTCAGGCCCTGGGCCAGCAGTTTTTTCTGCAGGTGGTAAACCAGCTCGCCGTTCTCGGCATGCACGGTGGGCACCGCGCCCAGTTGCAGGCAGCGCTCGAAGCTGGCCACCAAGGTGTCGTCGGCGGCCATGATCGCATTCTTGTAGGCCATGAAGTGCTTGAAGCTGTTCACCCCATGCCGGGTCACCAGTTCGCCCATCTCCTCAGCCACCTGCTCACTCCACCAGGTGATGGCCACATGGAAGCCGTAGTCGCTGGCGCTCTTTTGCGCCCAGCCGCGCCAGGTGTGGAAGGCCTCCAGTAGCGACTGCTGCGGGTTGGGGATGACGAAGTCGATGATCGACGTGGTGCCACCGGCCAGGCCCGCAGCGGTGCCACTGAAGAAATCCTCGCTGGCCACCGTGCCCATGAATGGCAACTGCATGTGGGTATGCGGGTCGATGCCGCCGGGCATCAGGTACTGGCCGCTGCCGTCGAGGATCTCGCAGTCGGTGGGCGGTTCGAGGTTTTGCCCGATGGCACGGATCAGGCCATCGGCACACAGGACATCGGCGGGGTAACTCTCTTCGTGGGTAACCACGGTGGCGCCACGGATCAACAGGGACATGCCGTTTTCCTCGCAGGCTGACCGGTCTGGGCCGGTTCTTGGAATTGTTTCGGGTGCAGGGCAGGCAGGGTGGTTAATCCTGTCAGTCCTGACAAGATTCGAGGCTAGATGCTGATCTGGGAATCTTCAAGAAAATTTTCCTATAAATTTTATGGTTTTTAAATATCTGATATTTAAGGATTAATTTTTAAAGACCCGCTGACTTCGGGCCTTTCAGGGGTTGTTGACTGACTTGACAAGATGGAATTCTGGTCAAGATTTCTAAGCACATACGCGTGTGTACTCCGGCCATCGAATTAGCCCGATGAGCAAACAACTACAAGAAAATCTGGAGAAGGGCCCATGCAACAGAGCAGATCGGAAGTGGTCGAGCAGGATGGCCTGTTTGAGCTGTCCGAGGGCAGTGATGTCCTCGACAGCCCGCGCTACAACCACGACATCGCACCGACCAAGGTGCACCAGCGCACCTGGAACAAATGGCACATCACCGCCTTGTGGGTGGGCATGTCCATCTGCGTACCCACCTACACCCTGGGCGGCGTGCTCACCGCCTACTTCGGCCTCAGTGTCGGCGAAGCGCTGCTGGCGATCCTGCTGGCCAACGTGATCGTGCTGATCCCGCTTACCCTCAACGCTTTCCCCGGCACCAAGTACGGCATCCCGTTCCCGGTGCTGCTGCGCTCGTCGTTCGGCATCCTCGGCTCCAACGTACCGTGCCTGATCCGGGCCGTGGTCGCCTGTGGCTGGTTTGGTATCCAGACCATGTTCGGCGGGCTGGCCATTCACCTGTTCCTTGGCTCGGTGTTCGATGGCTGGAAGGCCTTGGCCGGCACGGGCGAGGTGATTGGTTTCATGATTTTCTGGTGCCTGAACCTTTGGGTGGTGCTGCGCGGCGCCGAGTCGATCAAGTGGCTGGAAACGCTGTCGGCACCGCTGCTGGTGGCGGTGGGCGTCGGCCTGCTGTTCTGGGCCTTGCCACACATGTCGATGACCGAACTGCTGGCGCAACCACCCAAGCGCCCGGAAGGGGCGAGTGTGGTCGGTTACTTCTGTGCAGGGCTTACGGCCATGGTCGGCTTCTGGGCCACCTTGTCGCTGAACATTCCCGACTTCAGCCGCTACGCCCGCAGCCAGAAGGACCAGATTCTCGGGCAGATCTTCGGCCTGCCGCTGACCATGTTCCTGTTCGCTTCGCTGGGGGTGGTGCTGACCGCCGCCTCGGCGTCGCTGGTGGGTGAGACGGTGTCAGACCCGGTCAGCCTGATCGGCAGGATCCACAGCCCGTTCTGGGTGGCCCTGGCCATGGCGCTGATCGTGATTGCCACACTGTCGACCAACACGGCGGCGAACATCGTGTCGCCGACCAACGACTTCCAGAACATCGCCCCACGCCTGATCGGGCGCACCCGCGCGGTATGGCTGACCGGCTTTATCGGCCTCGTGCTGATGGGCCATGAGTTGCTGAAGAAGCTTGGCCTGATCGTCTCCGACCTGAGCCTGGAGAGCGTGTATTCCAACTGGCTGCTGGGCTATTCCAGCCTGCTCGGGCCGATTGCCGGGATCATGGTGGTGGACTACTTCCTGATCCGTCGGCAGCAGCTGGACCTGGCCGGGTTGTACCGCGACGACGTGTACCCGGCGTGGAACTGGCCCGGGTTTGCCGCCTTCGGCTTGCCGGTGGCGCTGACGGTCATGGCGATTGGCAACAGCAGTTTCAGCTGGTTCTACGACTACGGCTGGTTTACCGGCTCGCTGCTGGGCGGCGCGCTGTACTACGTCTTCGCCAGTTTGGTTGTGGGCGCGGGTTCACCCGCGAAGAGGCCCGCAGCGACAACAAAAAAAGCCTGAAGGAGAAACCCGTGACCCCAGTCAAAGAGATCCTCAAGACCACTGCTCGGCATGTCGACAGCAACCGCCTGTGGCAGTCGCTGATGGACCTGGCCCGCCTCGGTGCCACCGCCAAGGGCGGCGTCTGCCGCCTGGCCCTGACCGACCTCGACCGCCAGGCCCGCGACCTGTTCGTGCAGTGGTGCGAGGCCGCCGGTTGTACGGTCAGCATCGACGCTGTCGGCAACATCTTCGCCCGCCGCCCGGGGCGTAACCCCAAGCTGCCCCCGGTAATGACGGGCAGCCATATCGACACCCAGCCCACGGGCGGCAAGTTCGATGGCTGCTTCGGGGTGATGGCCGGGCTGGAGGTGATCCGTACCCTGAACGACCTGGGCGTGGAAACCGAAGCCCCGCTGGAAGTGGTGGTGTGGACCAACGAAGAAGGCTCGCGCTTTGCACCGTGCATGATGGGTTCAGGGGTGTTTGCCGGCAAGTTCACCCTGGAGGAAACCTTGGCCAAGCGTGATGCCCAGGGGGTCAGCGTCGGTGAAGCCTTGAACGCTATCGGCTATGCGGGCCCGCGCGCGGTGCTGGGTCACCCGGTCGGGGCCTATTTCGAGGCCCATATCGAACAGGGCCCGATCCTTGAGGACCAGGCCAAGACCATCGGCGTGGTGCTCGGAGCGCTGGGGCAGAAGTGGTTCGACCTGACCTTGCGCGGCGTTGAAGCCCACGCGGGGCCGACACCCATGCACCTGCGCAAGGACGCCTTGGTCGGCGCTGCCGCCGTGGTGGAGGCGGTCAACCGTACCGCCCTCGGCCACCAGCCCCATGCCTGTGGCACTGTGGGTTGCCTGCAGGCGTATCCAGGCTCGCGTAACGTGATCCCGGGTGAGGTGCGCATGACCCTGGACTTCCGCCACCTGGAGGGCGAGCAACTGAATGCGATGATCGCCGAGGTGCGCGGGGTGATCGAGGCAACCTGTGCCAAGCATGGCTTGAGCCACGAACTGGTGCCTACGGCCGACTTCCCGGCGTTGTACTTCGACAAAGGCTGTGTCGATGCCGTGCGCGCCTCGGCGCAGGCGCTGGGGTTGCCGCACATGGACATTGTCAGCGGCGCGGGGCATGACGCGATCTTCCTGGCCGAACTAGGGCCAGCGGGGATGATTTTCGTGCCCTGCGAAAACGGCATCAGCCACAACGAAATCGAGAACGCCACGCCCGATGACCTGGCGGCGGGCTGCGCAGTGTTGCTGCGGGCGATGCTGGAGGCGTCGGAAGCGATTGCCAGCGGGCGCTTGGCGGCCTAGCCAGAGATTGATGTTGCCTGCACTGGCCCTATCGCCGGCAAGCCAGCTCCCACAGGTACAGCGCCGCCCTCAGGCCCGGTGATACCCCTGTGGGAGCTGGCTTGCCGGCGATCAGGCCGTAACAGGCGATGAAAGGCTCGCCAGAAACACCGCGATCTGCCGCTCACCACGCAGATGCACAACCGGCACCTGCGGCCCGATTGCCTGGCGGTTCGCTTCGATACCTGGGCGATAGCCCCGGTCGAACGTCCACACAAACTTCAGGAAGGTCAGAAACGCCCGGTCCAGCCGCTCTGTGCACCCGGCCGGCAGGTCTGGCCGTGGCTTGTTCATCACACTGCGCAGGATGACCCGCTTCAGGCATGTCAGCCGTGGTGTATCCAGCCAGATGACCAGGTCGGCCCTTGGCAAGCGCAGGTCGAAGGTGCGGCGGCTGTAGTTGCCCTCGCATACCCACGCTTGCCCGCTAACCGCATCGCGTACCCGGCTGCGAAAGGTCTCGGCATCCGGTTCTACCCAACCGGCCTCCCAGAACAACGTGTCGAGGTGTACCACCGACGTCCCAAGGCGGGCGCCGATCTGGCGGGCCAGGGTTGATTTGCCACTGCCGGCGTTGCCCAGAATCACGATGCGTTGCATGGCCAAGTCCTTTTGGAAAACCGGCCATGCTAATTCATCCGGCTGGCTCAAGACAGCCATCACGGCCAATGCGATAGCGCTGCAGGTCCTGCGCCAGGATCAGTTGCCCGTGGTAGTGGGCGAGGGCTTCGTCACGCACGTTGTCGATATTCGGGCTGCGCCGCGGGTCGTTCTGGTAACGGGCGCTGAAGTGCGTCAGCACCAGGTTGCGCACGCCTGCGCTTTCGGCAAAGCGCGCCACCGCCGCCGCGGTACTGTGGCCGAAGGTGACCCCGGTGCGTTCGACCACGGCCTGGGTGAACGTGGCTTCGTGCACCAGCACATCCGCGCCTTGGGCAGCGTCGGCCAGCAGCTCGGGGGTATCGTTGTCGCCGCAGACGATCACCCGCCGCGGTGGCCGGGAAGGGCGCAGGTAGTCGTTGCCGTTCAGCAACTGCTCGCCATGCTGTACCGTCAAACCCTTGGCCAGCTCGCCCCACAGCGGGCCACGCGGTATGCCTTCGGCTTCCAGGCGGGGGATGTCCAGGCGCGGTTCGGGGTTGAGTTCGGTGAACACGAATCCGACGCTCGGCACGCGGTGTGACAGCTGAACGGTGGTCACCTGCAGGGTATCGTTGCGCCATTCGACCAACTCTTCCACGGCCAGCAGGCGCAGTTCGAACGGCAGGAAGGTGTCGCTGGCTACCAGGCCCTGGCGTACCCAGTCATGCAGCGCAGCCGGCAGGATCAGCTCCAGCGGTTGGGTACGCCCGCTCATGCCGGCACTGGCCAGCAGGCCGGGCAGGCCGAAGCAATGGTCGCCGTGCACGTGGGTGATGAAAATGGCGCGCAGGTCGCGGATCGACAGCGGGGTCCGCAGCAGCTGATGCTGCGTGCCTTCGCCGCAGTCGACCAGGTACCAGCCGCTGCCATTGGCCTCGATCACCGCCGTGGCGCTGACATTGCGTGCCTTGGTTGGCACCCCGGCGCAGGTGCCGAGGAACAACAGGTCCATGCTCAGGTTCCTTGTTTCAACCCAACAGCGCCAAGTCGTGCAGCAACGCCTGCAGCCCTTGTGGCACCAGCGGGCAAGTGCGCTCGAAATCGGCGCTGTCGCACCAGCGGGCGCGGAACGGGCTGCCGTTGGACTCGTGGCCGTCCAGCCAGGCGCGCTGGTACAGGCTGGCGTCGTCGAAGCGCGCATCGTACACCTGCACGACCTCATGCCCCGGTTTGCCGGCATAGGTGAACAGGCTTTCTAGGGTGCCGAGCAGGCGGACATCACTGATCGGCTGGCCCAACTCCTCCATGATTTCCCGCGCGATGGCATCGCGGCCCAGCTCTCCGAACTCGATACCGCCACCCAGTGGGCGGGACAGCGTCTGGCCGGTGACGGGATCATCGAACACGTTGACCAGAATCTTGCCCTGGTGATGGAACACGCACAGGGCAAGAAAACGGATGCGGGGTGCTGACGGCGGCTTGGTATTCAACGGTCTCGTTCCTTCGAGGCGAGAAAGGGCGCACACCATAGCCGGATTGCCGCCAGCCGTCGACCGCCTGCTAGTCTCCCTGCCGCCAGATGAGCTTGCTGGTGTCATACCCTTGCTCCCGGGCGATGGTCAGCAGTTGCTCGCGCTGCTGGTCGGTGACCGCAGGCGTGCGTGAAAGCAGCCACAGGTACTCGCGGTTGGGGTGGCCGACCAACGCCACGCGGTAGTCCTTGTCGTGGTACAGCACCCAGTACTCGCCCTTGGTCAGGCCCGGTGCCAGGCGGCTGAACCAGTTGTCGAAGCGCACCCACAGCTTGTCGGTGCTGCCCGGCTGCTGGGCCTCGGCGATGCCCTTGGCTTCGTTCCACTGGCCGTCCTTTTCCTTGCAGCGGTTGGTCACGTCGATCCGGCCATCCGGGCGCAGACCATAGTGTGCCTCGGACTGCACGCAGTTGCGCTGGAAGAACATCGGCAGCCGGCCCAGTTCATACCAGGTGCCCTGGTAGCGTTGCAGGTCCACCTGCTGGGTGTGCGGTGGTGCCGGTTGATCGTTGCCGGCGCAGCCGAGCAGCGCCAGGGTCATGCAGGAAAGCAGCAGCGTAGTGCGCAGCGCCATGGTTGACCTCCTTGGAGCGGATAGGGGCTTCCTGTGTTTCGATGCCTGCGCGGGGCAAAAGTTGTACGGGATTACACCACGTCGAATGAACCGGTCTGCACCTGGCCTGCGCGCACGTAGCGGCTGATGATCACACCCTTGGGCGAGACTTGCGACTGCTGCAAGGTAAAGGCCGCTGCTGATGCGTCATGACCGAACAGGCGTTTGCCGTGGCCGAGTAGCAGCGGGTGGGTCAGCAGTTGCAGTTCATCGACCAGGTCTGCCGCCAGCAGTTGCTGCACCAGTTCGGCGCTGCCCTGGGTCAGCAGGTTGGCGCCGTCCCGTTGCTTGAGCGAGCGTACCCCAGCGGCGATGTCCGTGCCGAGAGCGTGGCTGTTGTGCCAGTCGAGGGTGGCAGGGGTGTGGGTGGCCACATGCTTGGGCACGCTGTTGAACAGGTTGGCGATGGAGAAGTCTTCGGCGTTGTCTTTGATGTTTGGCCAATAGCCGGCAAAAATGTCGTAGGTGCGCCGGCCCAACAGCAGCTCAAATGGCTGGCTGAACAATGCCTGCATCGCCTGGCCAAACACTTCCTCGGCGTAGGGCACGATCCAGCCGCCGTAGGCAAAACCGCCGCTGGTGTCTTCCTTCGGGCCGCCGGGAGCTTGCATCACGCCGTCGAGGCTGATGAAGGCGGCTACGATGAGTTTGCGCATGGGGACTCTCCTGTTGGCAGCCCGGTGGCTGCTTTAATGGGTAGTCGAATGGCACCAGGCAGAATCGACACAGGTCTCGAAAGTGATGCAGTTCCTGTGTAGGAGCGGCCTTGTGCCGCGAACGGGCTGCGAAGCTGCCCCAGGATTTCAGCGCAAATGCACAAATTGCCGGGGCTGCTTCGCAGCCCGTTCGCGACACAAGGTTGCTCCTACAAGAGACTGAATTAGCCGATCACAAGGGGCCCGTGCAGGTTTACATCACAGCCAGTAGGTCACCGCCCACCAACCCAGCCCACCCATCACCACGGTATAGGGCAAGGCCATCCACACCATCCGCCCGTACGACAGCCGGATCAGCGGCGCAATCGCCGAGGTCAGCAGGAACAGGAACGCTGCCTGCCCATTCGGCGTTGCCACGCTGGGCAGGTTGGTGCCGGTGTTGATCGCCACCGCCAGCGTTTCGAAATGCTCGCGGCTCATGCTGCCATTGAGAAACGCCTGCTTCACTTCGGTTATGTAGATGGTGGCGACGAACACGTTGTCGCTGATCGCCGACAGCAAACCGTTGGCCAGGTAGAGCATGCCCGGTTGCTGCTCGGCCGGCAGCGTCAGCACCCAGCTGATCAATGGGCTGAACAGCTGCTGCTGATGGATAACCGCGACCACGGCGAAGAACACCACCAGCAACGAGGTGAACGGCATGGCGTCCTGGAAGGCGCGGCCCAGCCGGTGTTCATCGGTGATACCGGTAAACGCCGTGATCAGCACGATCACCATCAGGCCAATCAGGCCCACTTCAGCCACATGCAGCCCCAGGCAGACGATCAATATCAGCGCTGCAAACCCTTGCACCCACAGCGCGATGCGCTGGGCCTGAGTGCGCGCGGCGTCGTCCTCGGCCGCGTAGGCGGCCAGCACCTGGCGCACCGGCTCGGGCATCAAGGTGCCGTAGCCGAACAGGCGCAGTTTTTCCAGCAGCACACAGGTCAGCAGGCCGGCACCCAGCACTGGCAGCGACACAGGTGCCACCTTGACGAAGAAGTCGGCGAAGTGCCAACCCATCTCGTGGCCGATCAGCAGGTTCTGTGGCTCGCCCACCAAGGTGCACACGCCACCCAGGGCGGTACCCACTGCGCCGTGCATCAGTAGGCTACGCAGGAAGTCGCGGAACTGGTCGAGGTCTTCGCGGTGCAGGTGGGCGATCTGCTGGTCGCTGTCCACCGCGCTTTCCTCGCGCGGGTTGGCGCCGGATGCGACGCGGTGGTACACGGCGTAGAAGCCGACCGCAGCGCTGATGATCACCGCCGTCACGGTCAGCGCATCGAGAAACGCCGACAGAAACGCCGACAGCACACAGAACAGCAACGCCAGAACTGCCTTCGAGCGTACCCCGAGCAAAATGCGCGAAAACAGGAACAGCAGCAGCTCCTTCATGAAATGGATACCGGCGACCATGAACATCAGCAGCAGGATCACCGGGAAGTTGTGTTGCAGTTCCTCATACAGCGCCTGTGGCGTGGTCATCTGTAACAGCAAGGCTTCGATCAGCAGCAGGCCGCCAGGCATCAGCGGGTAGCACTTCAGCGCCATGCCCAGGGTGAAGATGAATTCGAGCACCAGCGCCCAGCCGGCTGCAACCGGGCCAACGGTAACCAGCAGCAGCGGGTTGAGCACCAGGAACAGGCAGATGACCGCCTTGTACCAAAGCGGCGACTGGCCCAGAAAACCGTGGGCGAGGGCGCCGGACAGGGAGCGTGACATGAATATGTATCCTTATGATTCGGCGATGGCGCACGGTGCCGGATTGGCGCGTCTTAGGCAAGGCGTGCAGTCCCGTTTTTGGCACAAGTACGGCCATCGGGCTGGGTTAACATCCACGCCATGAATTCTTCACCCGCAGGAGTGCCGCCCGTGACCGAGTACAGTGCGTTCAAGGTTGAACTGACCGACAACATCGCCCACGTTCAGATCAATCGCCCGGAAAAGGTCAACGCGATGAACGCGGCCTTCTGGGAAGAAATCATCACTATCTTCCAGTGGATCGACGACACCGATGCCGTGCGGGCGGTAGTGATCAGTGGTGCAGGCAAGCATTTTTCCGCAGGCATCGACCTCATGATGCTGGCCTCGCTGGCTGGGCAAATGGGCAAGGACGTGGGGCGCAATGCGCGCTTTCTGCGTAGCACCATCCAGCGCCTGCAGGCCTCGTTCACCGCCGTGGACAAATGCCGCAAACCCGTATTGGCGGCCGTGCAGGGCTACTGTATCGGCGGCGCCATCGACCTCATCTCGGCGTGCGACATGCGTTACTGCAGCAGCGACGCGCAGTTCTCGATCAAGGAAATCGACATGGGCATGGCCGCCGACGTCGGCACACTGCAACGTTTGCCACATATCATTGGCGACGGCATCATGCGTGAGCTGGCCTTCACCGGGCGCAACGTTGCGGCCGACGAGGCCCTGCGCATCGGCCTGGTCAACCGGATCTATGATGATCAGGCCGCACTGCTGGACGGTGTCTTTGCCATCGCCCGGGAGATTGCTGCAAAATCGCCGATCGCCGTGGCCGGCACCAAGGAAATGCTCAGCTACATGCGTGACCATCGCATCGACGATGGCCTGGATTACATCGCCACCTGGAACGCCGCGATGCTGCAGTCCGAAGACCTGCGCGTGGCCGTGGCGGCGCACATGAGCAAACAGAAACCGACGTTCGCCGACTGATCGGGCCGGGGGACGCGCAGTCAAGGAACCCCGACATGTCAGCACGCTGGACTACTGCAGTACTCGACCCGCAGATCACCGGGGGCGTGGCCGTGGCCCGGAGCCCGGAAGGGTTTCTGGTGGACGACAACGGCGCGCTGTTCCCCCGCGACTGGCTCAAACGCCAGGACCTCGACGTGTTATGCGAGCATGGCATCGGCCATTTCGACGGCCAGCCGGTGTTCCTGCTGGAGCTGCGCAGCGCCACCGACGTGCCCGGTTGCCACTGGCGTGGCCTGCGGGCATTCATGCTCGAAGGCGACTTCGACACCTACAAAGTACTGGGTTATGCCGCGCAGATCGGCACCTGGGCCCGCGAGCACCGTTTCTGCGGCAGCTGCGGCCAGGCGATGACGCAAATTCGCTGGGAGCGGGCGATGTACTGCCAGCCATGCGACCTGCGCAGCTATCCGCGTATTTCGCCGAGCATGATAGTGCTGGTGACCCGTGGCGATGAAATCTTGCTGGCGCGCTCGCCGCGCTTCGTCACCGGGGTGTACAGCACCTTGGCGGGCTTTGCCGAGCCGGGGGAGTCGGCAGAAGACTGCCTGGTGCGCGAAGTGCGTGAAGAGGTGGCGGTGGACGTGCGGAACATCCAGTACGTCGGCAGCCAGTGCTGGCCATTCCCGCACTCGATGATGCTGGGCTTTCATGCCGAATACGCGGGGGGCGATATCGTCATGCAGCCGGACGAGATCGAGGACGCCCAGTGGTTCAGCGTCCACGACCTGCCACCGTTGCCGGCCGGGCGGTCGATTGCCCGGTACCTGATCGATCTTTATGTGGCCAGGCGCTTAGGCTTGCCCGAACCAGTGCTGCCACGCTAGGCGCACGGTCAAGGCGAGCACCACGGTGATGAACACCGGGCGGATGAATTTGCTGCCGCCACTGATCGCCGTGCGTGCGCCAAAAAAGGCACCAACCATCACCGACAGGCCCATGCACAGGCCGACGACGTAATCCACCTGCCCGGAAATGATGAACACCGTCAGCGCCGCGATGTTGCTGACGAAGTTCATGCTACGCGCCACGCCGCTGGCGCGGACCAGGTCGATGGGGTACAGCAGCAGGGTGCTGACCGTCCAGAACGCCCCGGTACCCGGGCCGGCCACGCCGTCGTAGAAGCCCAGGGTGAAGCCTTGCGGCACTTGCCACTTCTTCTTGATCGGCGCATCGGCATCCAGCGGCGCCTTGGGTGTGCCGCCGAACAGCAGGTAGATGCCACAGGCGAAGACGATCACCGGCAGCATCTTGTTCAACCACTCGGCTGGCATGTAGTGGGCGATGACCGCACCCAGCAACGCCCCGGTCAAGGTGGCGAACAACGCCGGGCGCCACTGCGCCGGGTGGAACAGCTTGCGCTTGTAGTAGGTGAAACCTGCGGTGGCCGAGCCAAAGGTGGAGCTGAGCTTGTTGGTGCCCAGTACCAGGTGCGGGGGCATGCCGGCGGTGAGCAGGGCCGGGGTGGTGAGCAGGCCCCCGCCACCGGCGATGGCATCGATGAAACCAGCGACGAAGGCGACCAGCGCCAGGATGAGCAGGGTTAGGGGTTCTACGGTGAGTTCGAAGGGCATGGGGGTCTTGGCAGGCAGGGAGGCAAGGTGCGGCAAAGGGCCGCGCTATAAGGGAGACATGGTAAGCCTGGGAGGGGTGTGTTGCCAGTGCCGGCCTCTTCGCGGGTAAACCCGCTCCCACAGGTTCAGCGTAGAACCTGAGGGCAGCGCTGTACCTGTGGGAGCGGGTTTACCCGCGAAAGGGCCGTTACAGGTGATTACATCAGCTACGGATAAACGCCAGCAAATCCGCGTTGATCACATCGGCATGAGTAGTCGGCATGCCATGCGGGTAGCCTTTGTAGGTCTTCAACGTGCCATTGGGCAGCAGCTTGGCCGACAGCACCCCGGAGTTTTCATACGGCACGATCTGGTCATCGTCCCCATGCATCACCAGTACCGGCTGTTTTATGCCTTTGAGGTCTTCGGTGAAATCGGTCTGGGAAAACGCCACGATGCCATCGTAATGGGCCTTGGCACTGCCCATCATGCCTTGGCGCCACCAGTTGGCGATGATGCCTTCGCTGGCTTCGGCACCGGGTCGGTTGTAGCCGTAGAACGGTCCGGCTGGCACATCCCGGTAAAACTGCGCCCGGTTGCTGGCCACCTGGTTCTGGAAATCATCGAACACCGACTTGGGCAGGCCACCGGGGTTGCCGGGGGTTTGCACCATCAAGGGCGGCACGGCGGCGATCAGCACGGCTTTGGCCACGTTGTCCTCAGGGTACCGAGCCATGTAACGCACCACCTCGCCACCCCCGGTCGAGTGGCCGACATGTACGGCGCCCTGGGTGCCCAGGTGGGCAACCACGGCGGCTACGTCGTCGGCGTAGTGGTCCATGTCGTGGCCGTCCCATACCTGGCTGGAGCGGCCGTGACCTCGGCGGTCGTGGGCCACCACGCGATAGCCCTGGGCGAGGAAGAACAGCATCTGCGCGTCCCAGTCGTCGGCACTGAGCGGCCAGCCGTGGTGGAAGTGGATCACCGGTGCATCGCGCGGGCCCCAGTCCTTGTAGAAAATCTGCACGCCGTCTTGCGTCGTTACATGGCTCATGATCGTGTCTCCTGTATGCAGGAACCGAAGGGAGCTATTGAGAATAGGGCAGATTTCGGCGAAGCAAGCGCCGGCCGTCTTCAGAGCGTGTCGCGTATTCTGTACCAGGCCTTGGCGGCGGCTTCCAGCGGTGCTGCGAGCAGGTCCCCGCCGGGGAAGCGTCCATTGTCGATGACTTGGTACAGCGCCAACAGGTCTTCATCGCCAAGAATGGCATCGCTGACGGCTCGCGCTGCGGCCAGGGTTGGCAGTACGCCATGGCCGGAGAAACCCTGCAGCCAGTAGCGCTGGCCCTCGCGGCCGACGTCCGGGGTGCGTTGTATGCTGCAATCAATATGGCCGCCCCAGGCATAGTCGATGGCTACCCCGGCCAGTTGCGGGAACACCCGCTCCAGGTACGGGCGGGTGGCGCTGGCGACGTTCTTGGGAATGCCGCCCAGGTAAGTGCAGCCGCCACCGAACAGCAGGCGGTGGTCCGGGGTGAGGCGAAAGTAGTCGGGTACGAACTGGTTGTCGATCACACAACTGTTGCGAGGTAGTAACGAATGGGCGAAGTCGGCATCCAGAGGCGCGGTGGCGACCTGGTAGGAACCGACTGGTAACAGGCGACGCGACAGGCTGCGGTCAAGGCGGTCGATGTAGGCGTTGCAGGCCAGCACCAATACCTGGCAGCGAACTTCGCCACGGTCGGTACGGGCGACATAGCCGTCGCGAGCCTGCTGGTAGCTGAGCACCTGGCTCTGTTCGTAGATTTGCCCGCCGGCAGCCTCGATGGTACTGGCCAGGCCTTGGGCCAGCTTCAGCGGGTTGAGGTGGGCGCCTTTGGCGTCATACAGCGCAGCCTGGTAGCGCGGGCTGTCGATCCATTGTGGCAGCTCGTCGCGGCCGATCAGGCGCAGGGCGTCGTAGCCCCATTTGTGTTCTGCATCGTGCAGGGCCTCTTCGAGCATTTTCACCCGGCGCGGCAATACCGCAGTCCACAGGCTGCCCTGCCGGTAGTCGATATCGAAGCCGTGGCGTTGTGGCAGTTCGCGCATCTCGTCGGCGGCCCAGCACATGCTGGCCCACAGGCGCCGGGTGCGTTCCACGCCCAAGGCCTTTTCCAGTGGCGGCATGTCGCAAGACCAGCCCAGCAGTGCCTGGCCACCGTTGCGCCCGGAAGCAGCCCAGGCCACACGGCTGGCCTCCAGCAGTGTTACGCGTTTGCCTGCCTGGGTCAGGCGCAGGGCGGTATGCAGGCCGCTGAAACCGGCGCCGATGATCAGCACGTCGGTGTCGTGGGTGCCTTGCAGGGTAGGGCGCAGCGGGATGTTGGCGGGGTAGGTCTGGGCGTAGTAGCTGGCGACGTGCTGGGCGGATTGTTTGAACATGCAGAAGCCTCGTGAAAATTATTGTGATTACTTTCATGAAAACTTAGCAGGGAAATTTCATGGTGCCAATGTGTCAGGCAGGGTTTGGTAGTTTACCTGTTATTGATGTGCTGCCTTAGCTGGCTTGCCGGCGATAGGGCCTGTGATGCCAGTGCAGAAGCTTCAGGTTGTCGCTTTTTTTCGGGGCTGACGCGGCTTGCTTGCTGCCGATTTGCTTCCGGCTGCTTTGCTTTTCCCACCTCCACCGCGACGCTTCTTCTTCCAGGGCGGCGCTGCCCCGGCTGCCGGCCCGCTGATGGTCATGCGCATGCCGCTGCAACGCTCGACCAGCTTGCCCATCCACGCCGACTGTCGGGCCACGAATTCTTCCAGGCTCATCTCGCCGCTTTGCACCATGTCCAGCGCCTGCTCCCAGATCGCTGTGGTGCCGGGGTCGGCGATGGCGCGGGGGACGGCATCGATCAGGCTGAAGGCCGCAGGTGTGGCCGCCAGCGCTTTGCCGTTTTTTACGAGATAGCCGCGGTCGAGCAGGCCCTGGATAATGCTGGCGCGGGTGGCCTCGGTGCCGATGCCGGTGGTTTCCTTGAGTTTCTGCTTCAGCCGAGGGTCATCCACCAGCTTGGCCACGTTTTTCATCGCCTTGATCAGGTCGCCTTCAGTGAACGGCTTGGGCGGCTGGGTCCACAGGTCTTTCAGTTGCAGGCCTTGCACGGTGCAGTCCTGGCCTTCGCTCAGCGCTGGCAGCACCTGGGCCGGTGGTGCTTCGCGGCCTTTGACCGGGGTCAGCGCTTCGGGCAGGGCGCGGCGCCAGCCCGGCTCGACGATCTGCTTGCCCACCGCGCGCAGGGCATGGCCGGCGCAGTCGAAGTCGGCCTGGGTGCGGTCATATTCGTGGTTGGGCAGGAACTGCGCCAGGTAGCGGGCGCGGATCAGGGTGTACACCGCCTTGTGCTTGGCCGGCAGGCGCGATGGGTCGCTGGCGGCGGCAGTAGGGATGATGCCGTGGTGGGCGCTGACCTTGGCGTCGTTCCACGCCCGCGAGCGGCGCTGCGGCTCCAGGTGGGGCTGCAGCGGTGCGAGGCTGGCATCGGCCCGTTGCAGGGCGGCGAGAATGGCCGGTGCTTCGGCGTGCTGGCTCAGCGGCAGGTAGCCGCAGTCGCTGCGCGGGTAGGTGATGAGCTTGTGGGTTTCGTACAGGGCCTGGGCAATGTCGAGGGTTTCCTGGGCGCCGAGGCCGAACTTTTTCGAGCACAGCTCTTGCAGGGTGCCGAGGTCGAAAAGCAGGGGCGCGGCTTCACGCACGCGCTCGGTGGTCACCTTTACGGCCCGTGCCGTGCCAGCGTTACCGATGGCGGCGGCGGCCTGTTGCGCCAAACTCTGGTTCAGGCAGCGGCCCTGGTCGTCGCAGGCGTCCTCAGGCGCACGCCACTGGGCGTTGAAAGCTTGGCCTGCATGTTCAAGCTGGACGTCGATGGCCCAGAACGGCACCGGCACAAAGTCGGCGATGCTGCGGTCGCGGTCGACCACCAGGCGCAAGGTGGGGGTTTGCACCCGGCCCACCGGCAGCACGCCCTGGTAGCCGGATTGGCGGCCAAGCAGGGTGAACAGCCGGCTCATGTTCATGCCGATGAGCCAGTCGGCGCGGGAGCGGCCCAGCGCCGAGTGATAAAGGTTGAACGTTTCGTGGCCGGGCAGCAGGCGTGCCAGGGCCTTGCGGATGGAGGTGTCGTCGAGCGCCGACAGCCAAAGGCGCTGCACCGGGCCGCGGTAGCGGCAATGCTCGACCAGCTCGCGGGCAATCATTTCGCCTTCGCGGTCGGCGTCGGTGGCAATCACCAGCTCCCGCGCTTCGCCCAGCAGGCGCTTTACCGCCTTGAACTGGCTCGCGGTCTTGGGCTTGACCAGCATCTTCCACTTGTCGGGGATGATCGGCAGGTCGGCCAGGTTCCAGCGCTTGTAGCGTTCGTCGTAGCTGTCGGGCGGGGCGGTTTCCAGCAGATGGCCGATGCACCAGGTTACGCAGACGTCAGTGCCTTGCCAGCAGCCGTCGCCCTTGCGGGTGGCGCCGAGCACTTTGGCGATGTCTTTTGCCTGTGAGGGTTTTTCGCAGAGGAACAGGCGCATGGCCGGGGACGCTTCATCGGGGGTGATGGGCACTAGGATGCGCAAGCGGGGGCGCGGAGGCAAGTTTTATCTGGATGGATGTACAGGTTTTTGTCAGGGGAAGTGTGTTGAGCCTGTACCAGCCCTTTCGCGGGTAAACCCGCTCCCACAGGGGCCGCACATTTTTCAGAATGTGTGGGGCGCCTGTGGGGAGGTGATGGATCAGACGCGCGAGTCGCGCACCATGTCCACGTGCGGGATGCCGGCTTCGAGGAATTCCTCGCTGACTATGCGAAAGCCGAGGCGCTCGTAGAACGGCGTGGCGTGCACCTGGGCGCTGAGCATCTGCTGCTTCAGGTCGCGGTTTTGCGCTTCGACGATCACTGCGTTCATCAGCGCGTCACCCACTTTCAGGCCGCGCCAGTCCTTGAGCACCGAGATGCGCCCGATGGTGCCGTCCGCCAGCAGGCGCGCGGTACCAATCGGGTAGTCACCCTCCATGGCCAGGAAGTGCAGGGCGTCCTGGTCTTCCGAATCAAACTCCAGCTCTGGCGGAATGTGCTGCTCGGCGACGAACACCGCTTCACGGATACGGCGGATGTCGGCGTTGTCTTTCTGCCAGTCGGCGAGGCGAACGCTGATCTTATTCATTGGCGAATCCCAGGCTCCCTTGTTTGACCAGCTGCTGTAGAAGCATAAGGCCATCTTCGTCCTGCAGCCAGTCTGCGAGGTTGTCGATGTGCAGGGCGTCTGCCGCGCACACCAGCTTCAGCAGCTCGCGCAGTTTGCCTGGCAGCGGGCAGCTGCGGCCGCTGGCGAACAACAGCAGGTCGTCCTCGAACTCCGACCAGGCCATGCGTGCGCTTGGGTTGCGGATCAGGATGGCGCCTTGCTCGAGGGCGTCCACCAGCTCTTCCTCGCTCAGCTCTTCGCCAACGATCTGCTCAGGGTAGCGCGGCTCGGTCATGAACTGGCCGAACCAGGTCAGCAGCAGGTCCTTGTCGCCCATGTGCTTCTCGAGCAGGGCCTTGAGGCGGTCGAGGGCGTCGTGCTGGATCTGGTGGGGGTCGCTGACTGGCTGGGCGTCGGCGTCACTGTAGCGCTCTTCGTCCGGCAGGAACTGGCCGAGGAAGTCGGTGAAGTGGGTCAGCACTTCGGCGGCGCTTGGCGCGCGGAAGCCCACCGAGTAGGTGAGGCAGTCGTCCACGGCTACGCCGTAGTGAGCCAGGCGTGGTGGCAGGTAGAGCATGTCACCTGGCTCCAGGGTCCACTCTTCGCTCTGCTCGAATTCGGCAAGGATGCGCAGGTCGGCGTGCTCCAGCAGCGGGCTGTCGCTGTTGCACATCTGGCCGATCTTCCAGTTGCGCTCGCCGTGGCCTTGCAGCAGGAACACGTCGTAGTTGTCGAAGTGCGGACCAACGCTGCCACCGGGGGCTGCGAAGCTGATCATTACATCGTCGATACGCCAGCTGGGCAGGAAGCGGAAGTTTTCCAGCAGTTCGGCCACCTCCGGGACGAACTGGTCCACCGCTTGTACCAGCAGGGTCCAGTCTTTTTCCGGCAGCTCGGCGAAGGTGTCTTCGTTGAACGGGCCGCGGCGCAGCTCCCACGGGTGGGCGCCGTGCTCCAGCACGATACGCGACTCGACTTCCTCTTCCAGGGCCAGGCCAGCCAGTTCGTCGGGGTCGATTGGGCTGATGAAGTCGGGGAAGGCCTGGCGCACCAGCAGGGGCTTCTTCTGCCAGTAGTCGCGCATGAATTCGCGGGCCGAGATGCCGCCGAGCAGCTGCAGTGGAGTATCAGGATTCATGTTCAACCTATTGAAAAAACGTAATTTTCGTACGGGAATAAAAACGCCCGGCCAGGCCGGGCGTTGTACGCGACGGTCAGCTTAGATGCGTTTGGCCTGGGCTGCCGCGTTACCGATGTAGGTAGCGGGGGTCAGCTGCTTGAGCTCGGCCTTGGCTTCGGCTGGCATGTCGAGGCCGTCGATGAAGGTGAGCAGCGCGTCCGGGGTGATGCCCTTGCCACGGGTCAGCTCTTTGAGCTTCTCGTAGGGGTTTTCGATGTTGAAGCGGCGCATTACGGTCTGGATCGGCTCGGCCAGTACTTCCCAGCAGGCGTCCAGGTCGGCTGCGATGCGGGCTTCGTTGACTTCCAGCTTGCCGATGCCTTTCAGGCTGGCTTCGTAGGCAATGACGCTGTGGGCAAAGCCCACGCCCAGGTTGCGCAGCACGGTGGAGTCGGTCAGGTCGCGCTGCCAGCGCGAGATCGGCAGCTTGCTGGCCAGGTGCTGGAACAGCGCATTGGCGATACCCAGGTTGCCTTCGGAGTTTTCGAAGTCGATCGGGTTGACCTTGTGCGGCATGGTCGACGAGCCGATTTCGCCGGCAACGGTCTTCTGCTTGAAGTAGCCCAGCGAAATGTAGCCCCACACATCACGGTCGAAGTCGATCAGGATGGTGTTGAAGCGGGCGATGGCGTCGAACAGCTCGGCGATGTAGTCGTGCGGCTCGATCTGGGTGGTGTACGGGTTGAACTGCAGGCCCAGCTCGTCTTCGATGAAGGCGCGGGCGTTCTCTTCCCAGTCGATCTGCGAGTAGGCCGACAGGTGGGCGTTGTAGTTGCCCACGGCGCCGTTGATCTTGCCCAGCAGCGGTACGGCAGCAACCTGGGCGATCTGGCGCTCCAGGCGGTACACGACGTTGGCCAGCTCTTTACCCAGGGTGGTCGGCGAAGCCGGCTGGCCGTGGGTGCGCGACAGCATCGGCACGTCGGCGTGGGCGTGGGCCAGGGCGCGGATGGCGTCGGCGATCTGGCGCATCAGCGGCAGCAGCACGTCGTCACGGCCGGCGCGCAGCATCAGGGCGTGGGACAGGTTGTTGATGTCCTCGCTGGTGCAGGCGAAGTGGATGAACTCGCTGACCTTGGCCAGCTCAGGCAGCTTGGCGGCCTGCTCCTTGAGGAGGTATTCGATCGCCTTGACGTCGTGGTTGGTGGTGCGCTCGATTTCCTTGACGCGCTCGGCGTGCTCAAGTTTGAAATCGGTGGCCAGGTTGTCCAGCAGCGCGTTGGCTTCGGCGGAGAACGCCGGCACTTCGCCGATCTGCGGGTGGGCGGCCAGGCGCTGCAGCCAGCGCACTTCGACCAGGGCGCGGAAACGGATCAGGCCGAATTCGCTGAAAATGGGGCGCAAGGCCTGGGTTTTGCCGGCATAACGGCCGTCTACAGGGGAAACCGCAGTGAGCGAAGAAAGCTGCATGGGGTGTTCTCGGACAGTCAGGCTTTTGGAAGGGCGCATATCATACATGAAAATTGCGCCCAGGTCGGGTGGCTGACCAAAGGTCGGCCCTATAAAACAGGTCGCGGTCCTTATGTAGGAGCAGCCTTGTGCTGCGAATGGGCTGCGCAGCAGCCCCAGGATTCTGGCCATGGCACAGATTGTCGGGGCTGCTGCGCAGCCCATTCGCAGCACAAGGCTGCTCCTACAAGGGCACGGCGTCGCTTTTTCAGGAAGGCGAACGCATCATGTCGTACAGTTCGTTCAGCAGCTTGCGCCGGCTGAACACCAGTTGCCAGCGGTGACCGCCCAGCTGGCGCCACAAGCGTGCGGCGCGGATGCCGGCCAGCAGCAGGGCGCGGATTTTCGAGGCGTTGCTGGCCTGCTGCAGGAAGCGCATGTCGCCATGCACCTGAATGCGCTGACGCAAGGTACTCAGGGTGTCCTGGTACAAGGCGCCACTGGAAGCAATGACGTTTTCATGAACCAGGCCAAAATGGTCAGCCTGGGACTGGATTTGCGGCAGGCGGTTGCCGATGGTATCGAGCAGGTCGCCGCGCTTGTTCAGCTGGCGCTCCAGGCCCAGCATCGACAGGGCGTAGCGCAGTGGCTCGCGCTGCAGGCTGTTGGGGTCGCGCTCCAGGGCGCCGATCAGCGCGCGGTAGCCGTCGCGCAGGTTCAGGTCGTCACCGCCGAACACCTCGAGGGTGTCCTTGGGGTCACGCACCAGCAGGCTGCCGAGCATGCAGCCGATGTTGGCCTCACTGGCCTGGCCGGTGCGGGCGATGCGGTCCACCAACACGGCGGCCTGAAACACACCACCCAACGCAATCAGCTGCTCCTGCAGGTTGCTCATGTGCGCGGGCTCCACGGCTCGGCGGCTTCGATCACGCCGCCGCCCAGGCACACTTCACCGTCGTAGAACACCACCGACTGGCCTGGGGTAACGGCGCGCTGCGGCTCGTCGAACACCGCGCGGTAGCCGCTGGCCGTAAGTTCCAGGGTGCACTGCTGGTCGCTCTGGCGGTAGCGTACCTTGGCGGTGAGCTGACGCGGGCTGCTGAGGTCGATGGGGTTGACCCAGAAGATTTCCGAGGCGAGCAGGGCGCGGGAGAACAGCCAAGGGTGTTCGTTACCCTGGCCGACCACCAGCACATTGCGGGTCAGGTCCTTGTGCAGCACGTACCAGGGCTCGTCACCGGCATCCTTCAGGCCGCCGATGCCCAGGCCCTGGCGCTGGCCGATGGTGTGGTACATCAGGCCATGGTGGCGGCCGATCACTTCACCGTCGGTGGTTTCGATTTCGCCCGGCTGGGCTGGCAGGTACTGTTTGAGGAAGTCGCTGAAGCGGCGCTCGCCAATGAAGCAGATGCCGGTGGAATCCTTTTTCTTGGCGGTGGCCAGGCCGTGCTTTTCGGCGATGGCGCGCACTTCCGGTTTTTCCAGCTCGCCGACCGGGAACAGGGTGCGGGCGATTTCCTTGCCGCCGACCGCGTGCAGGAAGTAGCTCTGGTCCTTGTTCGGGTCCAGGCCCTTGAGCAGTTCGGTAAGCCCGTCGGTGTCGCGGCGGCGCACGTAGTGGCCGGTGGCAATCAGGTCGGCACCCAGCGACAGGGCGTAGTCGAGGAACGCCTTGAACTTGATTTCGCGGTTGCAGAGGATGTCCGGGTTGGGCGTGCGGCCGGCCTTGTATTCTTCAAGGAAGTGCTCGAACACGTTGTCCCAGTATTCGGCGGCGAAGTTGGCGGTGTGCAGCTTGATGCCGATGCGGTCGCACACGGCCTGGGCGTCGGCCAGGTCTTCACGGGCGGTGCAGTATTCGGTGCCGTCGTCTTCTTCCCAGTTCTTCATGAACAGCCCTTCCACCTGGTAGCCCTGCTCGATGAGCAGAAGGGCGGAGACGGAAGAGTCCACGCCGCCGGACATGCCGACGATGACGCGGGTCTTGGCGGGGTCTTTGAGTGCTGGGCTGGTCATGGGTACCGGTGTGTATCAAGGGAAAAACGTCGATTCTATCAAACCCGTGGCGACGCGTCAGTCGCGGAGCAGGGTAAGGCTGTGCAAGGGGCCATTGAGGTAGTCGTCGAGGCAACGTGGCACCAGCTCGCTGCGCCAGCGGGCCGGGGCGGCCAGCAGCTCGTCGCGGGTCAGCCACACGGCGCGGACGATGTCGCTGTCCAGTGCCAGGTCGGCGTGGTGGCGCACCGGGCGGGCGGCGAAGCAGATGCGCTGGTAGGTCACGCCGTTGCTGGGGGCGGTGTACAGGTAGATGCCGACCACGCCGGTGAGCTCGACTTCCCAGGCGGTTTCCTCCAGGGTTTCGCGCAGGGCGGCCTGGGGCAGGGTCTCAAAGGGTTCGAGGTGGCCGGCGGGTTGGTTGAAGACGTGCTGGTTGGCTTTGAATTCTTCGACGAAGAGGAACTTGCCTTCGTGCTCGACGATGGTGGCGACGGTGATGTGGGGTTGCCAGGTCATGAGCATTTCCTATGGTTGGCACGGGCCCTGTAGGAGCGGCCTTGTGCCGCGAAAGGGCTGCGAAGGGGCCCGAGGTAATCAGCTTCGCAGCAAAAAACGCCGGGGCCGCTTTGCGGCCCTTTCGCGGCCCAAGGCCGCTCCTACAGGGGGCCGTGCAAGCTCTTTCAGAAAGCAAAAACCCCGGTGCGTGGCCGGGGTTTGTGCTGTTACTTCAAGCGAACCTTACAGGGCAGCAATGGCGCTGTTCAGGGTCTGGCTTGGGCGCATCACCTTGGCGGTCAGCTCGGCATCCGGGGCGTAGTAGCCACCGATGTCGGCTGGCTTGCCCTGAACGGCGTTGAGCTCGGCGACGATGGTCTCCTCGTTCTCGGCCAGGGTTTTTGCCAGCGGGGCGAAGCGTGCCTGCAGGGCAGCGTCGTCAGCCTGGGCAGCCAGGGCCTGGGCCCAGTACAGGGTCAGGTAGAAGTGGCTGCCGCGGTTGTCGATACCGCCAACTTTGCGCGAAGGCGACTTGTTGGTGTCGAGGAACTTGCCAGTGGCCTGGTCCAGGGTGTTGGCCAGCACTTTGGCACGCGGGTTGTCGTAGGTGTTGCCCAGGTGCTCCAGGGAAGCGGCCAGGGCCAGGAATTCACCCAACGAGTCCCAACGCAGGAAGTTCTCTTCCACCAGCTGCTGCACGTGCTTGGGCGCCGAACCGCCGGCGCCGGTCTCGAACAGGCCACCGCCGTTCATCAGCGGCACGATCGACAGCATCTTGGCGCTGGTGCCCAGCTCCATGATCGGGAACAGGTCGGTCAGGTAGTCGCGCAGCACGTTGCCGGTCACCGAGATGGTGTCCTTGCCTTCGCGGATGCGGGCCAGGGAGAACTTGATGGCGTCGACCGGGGGCAGAACACGGATGTCCAGGCCGGTGGTGTCGTGATCCTTCAGGTACTGCTGCACCTTCTCGATCATCACGCCGTCGTGGGCGCGGGCCGGGTCCAGCCAGAACACCGCAGGGGTGTTGCTCAGGCGGGCACGGTTGACGGCCAGCTTGACCCAGTCCTGGATCGGCGCGTCTTTGGTCTGGCACATGCGGAAGATGTCACCGGCTTCGACGTTCTGCTCCAGCACAACGTTGCCCTTGCCATCGACCACGCGCACGACGCCGTCGGCCTTGATCTGGAAGGTCTTGTCGTGAGAGCCGTACTCTTCGGCTTTCTGCGCCATCAGGCCAACGTTCGGCACGCTGCCCATGGTGGTCGGGTCGAAGGCGCCGTGCTGCTTGCAGTCTTCGATGGTGGCCTGGTAGATACCGGCGTAGCAACGGTCCGGGATCACGGCCTTGGCGTCTTGCAGTTCACCGGCGGTGTTCCACATCTTGCCCGAGTCACGGATCATGGCCGGCATCGAGGCGTCGACGATGACGTCGCTCGGCACGTGCAGGTTGGTGATGCCTTTGTCGGAGTTGACCATGGCCAGGGCCGGGCGCTGGGCGTACAGGGCCTGGATGTCAGCTTCGATCTCGGCCTGCTTGTCGGCTGGCAGGTCCTTGATGCGGGCGTACAGGTCGCCGATACCGTTGTTGGCGTTGAAGCCTACTTCGGCCAGGGCTGCGGCGTGCTTGGCCAGCACGTCGTTGTAGAACTCTTCGACGATGACGCCGAACATGATCGGGTCGGAAACCTTCATCATGGTGGCTTTCAGGTGTACCGACAGCAGCACGCCGGCGGCCTTGGCATCGGCGATCTGCTCGGCGATGAAGGCTTTCAGGGCCTTGCGGCTCATGGTGGCGCAGTCGATGATTTCTGCGGCCTTGACGGCGGTCTTTTCTTTCAGGACGGTGGTGGTGCCGTCTTTGCCGACCAGCTCGATGCGCAGGCTGTCGTCAGCTTCGATCAGTGCGGCCTTCTCGCTGCCGTAGAAGTCGCCCTGGGTCATGTGGGCAACGTGCGACTTGGAGTCGGCGGCCCAGGCGCCCATCTTGTGCGGGTGCTTGCGGGCGTAGTTCTTGACCGACAGCGGCGCGCGGCGGTCGGAGTTGCCTTCGCGCAGCACCGGGTTCACGGCGGAGCCCTTGATCCGGTCGTAGCGGGCACGGGACTCTTTCTCGTCCGCGGTGGCCGGCTCGTCGGCGTAATCAGGGATGTTGAAGCCCTTGCCTTGCAGTTCCTTGATCGCGGCCTTGAGCTGCGGTACCGAGGCGCTGATGTTCGGCAGCTTGATGATGTTGGCTTCAGGGGTGGTAGCCAGCTGGCCCAGTTCCGCCAGGTGATCGCCTACTTGCTTCTCTGCGCCCAGTTGCTCCGGGAAGGCGGCAAGGATACGGCCGGCCAGGGAGATGTCGCGAGTTTCGACGGCGATGTCAGCCGAAGCGGTGAAGGCTTCGACGATCGGCAGCAGCGAGTAGGTGGCGAGGGCGGGGGCTTCGTCGGTGAAGGTATAGATGATCTTGGAACGGGTGGGCATGCGGGTTAACTCTCTGTGTGCTGAGCGTGCTCGAGTCTCGTGGTGCGCAGGGTAGGCGCATCGCCCTGGCAGCGCCATGAGCGGAAAGTCGAGAGGCTGCGAGCGGTGATGGTGGATGCATCAGTCGAGCGTCAATGCTGAGCTGCGGTAACAACCCAGGCTTTTCGGCCATTCATGGCCAAGGGCGGTCCGCATTTTCCTGGGATTCGCCCCGATGACCCTACGGTCGCGGCGGAGTATACCAAACCATTCGGGCTAATCAGCAAGGCCAAGTGATATCGGCCCATTTATAAGACCAAAGACGTAGCTGCAATGTGGCGGGTTGTCGCACGCCTTGCAGGTCGGCAGATGTGGTTTAGGCTCAGTGGATCGCACGATGTCCAATCACACCCGACAGCGGAGTAGTGCAAGCATGGGATACCAGAAAATCAAGGTTCCGACCGACGGCACCAAGATCACCGTCAATGCAGACCATTCGCTCAACGTTCCTGACAACCCCATCATTCCTTATATCGAAGGCGACGGGATTGGCGTCGATGTCTCGCCGGTAATGATCAAAGTGGTGGATGCGGCCGTTCAGAAGGCTTACGGCGGCAAGCGCAAGATCGCCTGGATGGAGGTATATGCTGGCGAAAAAGCCACCCAGGTTTACGACCAGGACACCTGGTTGCCGCAGGAAACCCTCGATGCCGTGCGGGACTACGTGGTGTCGATCAAGGGCCCGTTGACCACCCCGGTGGGGGGTGGCATCCGTTCGCTCAACGTAGCCCTGCGCCAGCAACTGGACCTGTATGTGTGCCTGCGCCCGGTGCTGTGGTTCCAGGGTGTGCCGAGCCCGGTGAAGAAGCCCGGTGATGTCGACATGGTGATCTTCCGCGAGAACTCCGAGGACATTTATGCCGGTATCGAGTGGAAGGCCGGCTCGCCTGAGGCGGACAAGGTGATCAAGTTCCTCAAGGAGGAAATGGGCGTCACCAAGATCCGCTTCGACCAGGACTGCGGCATCGGCGTCAAGCCGGTATCGCGCGAGGGCACCAAGCGCCTGGTGCGCAAGGCCCTGCAGTACGTGGTGGACAACGACCGCGAGTCGCTGACCCTGGTGCACAAGGGCAACATCATGAAGTTCACCGAGGGTGCCTTCAAGGACTGGGGTTACGAAGTGGCCCGTGACGAGTTTGGTGCCGAACTGCTCGATGGCGGCCCGTGGATGAAGTTCAAGAACCCGAAAAGCGGCCGTGAAGTCATCGTCAAGGACGCCATCGCCGACGCCATGCTGCAACAGATCTTGCTGCGCCCGGCCGAGTATGACGTGATCGCCACCCTCAACCTCAACGGCGACTACCTGTCCGATGCGCTGGCGGCGGAAGTGGGGGGTATCGGCATTGCGCCGGGCGCCAACCTGTCCGACAACGTGGCCATGTTCGAGGCTACCCACGGCACCGCGCCCAAGTATGCCGGGCAGGACAAGGTAAACCCGGGCTCGGTGATCCTCTCGGCAGAGATGATGCTGCGGCACATGGGCTGGACCGAGGCGGCCGACCTGATCATCAAGGGCACCAACGGCGCCATTGCGGCCAAGACCGTGACCTACGACTTCGAGCGCCTGATGGACGGCGCCACGCTGGTGAGCAGTTCAGGCTTTGGCGACGCCATGATCAAGCATATGTAAGGCAATATAAAACCGGCCGCTCCTGTAAAGAAGCGGCCGGTTGTTTCGTATACCGGCACAGCGCAGGCAGTCAGGCTTTGGCAGTTTCGCTCTGCGGCTCGCCCAGGGTTCTGTCGGGCTCTGCCGCGGCCACCGCAGCGTCCTTGATTTCGACGGCGTGCAAACCTTTGGGGCCCTGTACGATGTCGAATACTACGGATTGGCCTGCCTTGAGGGTTTTGTATCCGTCCATCCGGATGGCCGAATAATGGGCGAACAGGTCATCGGATTTACCTTCCTCATTGATGAATCCATAGCCCTTGGCATTGTTGAACCACTTGACTTTACCGCTTGCCATCCCTATGTCCCTCTGCAAAGGACTCCATCACTGGAGTATCATCCACTTCATCCGCATACGAACCTTGCGAAAAATCTGGTTGACTGCGCGGATCTTTATCGACCACGGTGGGTTCTTATTGGTTGTAACACCGTTTTGCCGATAGTCAAGGTCGCCCGGCGCCTGCGCCGGCCGTGGCCTATGCCGTCAACCCACAACCTTAACCTGACGCTCATGATGAAATTCTTTCCATGCATGCACCTAGTGAGATTCGACTAACATTCAATCAGGATCGCCCGCAAACGAATGAGGACGACGGCTCGGGTCTTGCAGTCCAGGAAGCCAAGCCGATCCTGCAGGCGCCACCGATGTACAAGGTGGTTTTGTTCAACGATGACTACACGCCAATGGATTTCGTCGTCGAAGTGCTCGAGACGTTCTTCAGTCTGAACCGCGAGCTGGCGACCAAGATCATGCTGACCGTCCATACAGAAGGGCGGGCAGTGTGCGGATTGTTTACCCGTGACATCGCCGAAACAAAGGCTATGCAGGTCAACCAATACGCCAGGGAAAGCCAGCATCCGCTACTCTGTGAAATCGAGAAGGACGGTTAATCGCCGACCACTTGGGTATGAGGTGAAGCTATGTTAAACCGCGAGCTCGAAGTCACCCTCAATCTGGCCTTCAAGGAGGCCCGTTCGAAACGTCATGAGTTCATGACCGTCGAACATCTGCTGCTGGCACTCCTTGACAATGAGGCTGCCGCGACCGTTCTGCGCGCCTGTGGCGCCAATCTCGACAAGCTCAAGCACGACCTGCAAGAGTTCATCGATTCCACCACGCCGTTGATTCCTGTCAACGATGAAGACCGTGAAACCCAGCCGACCCTGGGTTTCCAGCGCGTACTGCAGCGTGCCGTGTTCCACGTACAGAGCTCTGGCAAGCGCGAAGTGACCGGCGCCAACGTGCTGGTGGCGATCTTCAGCGAACAGGAAAGCCAGGCCGTGTTCCTGCTCAAGCAGCAGAGCGTAGCCCGCATCGACGTGGTCAACTACATCGCCCATGGCATCTCCAAGGTGCCGGGGCATGGCTCGCAGTCTGATAGCGACCAGGAAATGCAGGACGATGAGGGCGGTGAAACCTCCTCTTCGAGCAACCCGCTGGACGCCTATGCCAGCAACTTGAACGAGCTGGCCCGTGCCGGCCGTATCGACCCGCTGGTAGGCCGCGAGCAGGAAGTTGAGCGCGTGGCGCAAATCCTTGCCCGTCGGCGCAAGAACAACCCGCTGCTGGTGGGTGAGGCTGGCGTGGGCAAGACGGCCATCGCCGAAGGCCTGGCCAAGCGCATTGTCGATGGCCAGGTGCCCGACCTGCTGGCGCAGAGTGTCGTGTACTCCCTCGACCTTGGCGCGCTGCTGGCCGGTACCAAGTACCGCGGCGACTTCGAGAAGCGCTTCAAGGCGCTGCTCGGTGAGCTGCGCAAGCGCCCGCAGGCGATCCTGTTCATCGACGAAATCCACACCATCATTGGCGCCGGCGCGGCGTCGGGCGGGGTGATGGATGCCTCCAACCTGCTCAAGCCGTTGCTGTCGTCGGGTGAGATCCGTTGCATTGGCTCGACCACCTTCCAGGAGTTCCGTGGCATCTTCGAGAAAGATCGTGCCCTGGCTCGGCGTTTCCAGAAGGTGGATGTCAGCGAGCCGTCGGTCGAAGACACCGTGGGTATCCTGCGCGGCCTGAAAGGCCGCTTCGAGAGCCACCACAACATCGAGTACAGCGACGAAGCCCTGCGCGCCGCCGCCGAACTGGCCTCGCGCTACATCAATGACCGGCACATGCCGGACAAGGCCATCGATGTGATCGACGAAGCCGGTGCCTACCAGCGCCTGCAGCCGGAGGCCAACCGGGTCAAGCGCATCGACGTGCCGCAGGTCGAGGACATCGTTGCCAAGATTGCCCGCATTCCGCCCAAGCATGTCAGCAGTTCCGACAAGGAGCTGCTGCGTAACCTCGAGCGTGACCTGAAGCTGACCGTATTCGGCCAGGATCAGGCGATCGATTCGCTGGCTACCGCCATCAAGCTGTCCCGCGCCGGCCTCAAAGCGCCCGACAAGCCTGTCGGTTCGTTCCTGTTCGCCGGCCCTACCGGCGTCGGCAAGACCGAAGCGGCGCGGCAGCTGGCCAAGGCACTGGGCGTGGAGCTGGTGCGTTTCGACATGTCCGAGTACATGGAGCGCCACACGGTGTCGCGCCTGATCGGTGCACCTCCTGGTTACGTTGGCTTTGACCAGGGTGGTTTGCTGACCGAGGCGATCACCAAGCAACCGCACTGTGTACTGCTGCTCGATGAAATCGAGAAGGCCCACCCGGAAGTCTTCAACCTGCTGCTGCAGGTGATGGACCACGGTACCCTCACCGACAACAACGGGCGCAAGGCCGACTTCCGTAACGTGATCCTGATCATGACCACCAACGCTGGCGCGGAAACCGCGGCACGGGCCTCGATCGGCTTCACCCACCAGGACCATGCGTCCGATGCCATGGAAGTCATCCGCAAGAGCTTCACGCCAGAGTTCCGCAACCGCCTGGATACCATCATCCAGTTTGGCCGCCTGAGCCACGAGACGATCAAGAGCATCGTCGACAAGTTCCTTATCGAACTGCAGGCCCAGCTGGAAGACAAGCGTGTGCTGCTGGAAGTCAGCGATGACGCCCGCGGCTGGTTGGCGGCGTCGGGCTACGACGTGCAGATGGGTGCGCGGCCGATGGCGCGGCTGATCCAGGACAAGATCAAGCGGCCATTGGCCGAGGAGATCCTGTTTGGCGAGCTGGCCGAGCATGGCGGGGTGGTGCACATCGACCTGCGAGATGGCGAACTGGTGTTCGACTTCGAGACCACGGCTGAGGTTGCGTGATAGTGGGGCCGCTTTGCGGCCCATTCGCAGCACAAGGCTGCTCCTGCAAGGGTTACCCAATTCCTTGTAGGAGCAGCCTTGTGCTGCGAATGGGCTGCAAAGCAGCCCTTTGCAAGCTGACAGGCACAAAAAAGCCCGGCACATGGCCGGGCTTTTTCATGGCTGGAGCTTAGCGCGCACGGTAAGTGATGCGGCCCTTGCTCAGGTCGTACGGCGTCAGCTCGACGCGGACCTTGTCGCCAGTGAGAATACGGATGTAGTTTTTGCGCATCTTTCCGGAGATGTGCGCGGTTACGACGTGCCCGTTTTCCAACTCCACGCGGAACATGGTGTTGGGCAGGGTGTCGACGACAGTACCTTCCATTTCGAAGCTGTCTTCTTTCGACATGCAGTTGAGCCCTCGGATCCAGTGTTAGCCCGACGCATATCCGCACCGGGCAAAAAAGTGGCGCCGATTATGCCGGAAATCTGCGTGTCAAGCCAATGCTTTCAGTTGAGGGTGACCCAGCGCTGGTTTATCAGCAACTCGATGGGCCGATACTGCGTCTTGTAGTTCATTTTCTTGCAGTTCTTGATCCAGTAGCCCAGGTAAACCGCCTCCAGGCCCTGGCGCACGGCCTCGGTGATCTGCCAGAGGATGGCGAAGCGGCCAAGGCTGCGTCGCTCCTCGTCCGGCTCGTAGAAGGTGTACACCGCCGACAGGCCATTGGGCAGCAGGTCGCACACTGCCACCGCCAGCAACCGGCCTTCCAGGCGGAACTCGTAGAACCAGCAGAACGGCAGGTCGCGCACCAGAAAGGTAGAAAACTGGTCGCGGCTGGGCGGGTACATGTCACCGTCGGCGTGGCGCGTTTCGATATAGCGCCGGTACAACTCGAAGTACTCCTCCTTGAACGTCGGGCGCGCGGCGCTCACGGTGAGGTCGGCGTTGCGCTTGAGAATGCGCCGTTGCTGGCGGTTGGGAATGAAGCGCGCCGCCGGGATGCGCGCCGGCACACAGGCGTTGCAGTTCTGGCAGTGGGGGCGGTACAGGTGGTCGCCACTGCGCCGAAAGCCCATTTCCGACAGGTCCGCGTACACGTTCACGTCCATCGGCTGGCTGGGGTCGAGGAACAGTGTGGTCGCCTGCTCGTCAGGCAGGTAGCTGCAGGAGTGGGGCTGAGTGGCATAAAACTTCAACCGCGCCAACTCTGTCATGATCAACCCCTTCGGTGAGACTTTGTTTTAAGTGTAAGCCAGCTATGGCAACTCGCCTAGGCAACCCACGTTGCGCTGTTGGGCTGGTCGAGGTGGCGTGCCAGGTAGCCGGCGAACTCGGCGCGGCTGATGGCATGGGCGCCCAGGCTGTGCAGGTGGTTGGTGGGCATCTGGCAGTCGATCAGCACGAAGCCGGCTTCGCGCAGGTGGTTGATCAGGGTCACGAAGCCAACCTTGGAGGCGTTGTCGGCGCGGCTGAACATTGATTCGCCGAAGAACAGCTGGCCCATGGCCAGGCCGTACAGGCCGCCGACCAGCTCGCCGTCCTGGCGTACCTCCACCGAATGCGCGATGCCACGGCGGTGCAGTTCGCAGTAGGCGTTGCGCATGGTGTCGGTGATCCAGGTGCCGTCGGCGTAGTCGCGTGGTGCAGCGCAGGCAGCGATGACGGCGGCAAAGTCGGTGTCGAAGCTGACCTGGTAGCGGCCCTGGCGCATCAGCTTGGCCAGCGAGCGGGAAACATGGAGTTGGTCGGGCAGCAGCACCGTGCGCGGGTCGGGTGACCACCACAGGATCGGCTGGCCGTCCTGGTACCACGGGAAGCAGCCATGGCGGTAGGCCTGCACCAGGCGCTCGGGGCTCAGGTCGCCGCCAGCGGCAAGCAGCCCGTTGGGATCGTGCAGGGCCTTTTCCAAGGGCGGGAAGGTCAGCGAGTCGCGGGTCAGCCAGGTGAGCATGGTCTATCGTGCGGTGGGGGAGGGGAGAGGGCAGCATGGCGCGGGTGAAAAGCAGGGTCAATCTCTTTGGCTGCCTCAACGCCAGCGTTGCAGTTTGTAGGAGCAGCCTTGCGCTGCGAAGAGGCCGGTGCTGCCACAGCAGATTCATGGCCTTGCCGGCCTCTTCGCAGCACAAGGCTGCTCCTACAGAGAGGCAGTGCAGTTTCGGCAATTCTGGGCAATTTCCTGCACATTCATGAAAACGCCGGCACCATCCGCTACATTTGCGGTCACACCTGTGCAAAAACACAGCATAAGCCTTTGTCACAAAAGAAAATGCATGCTCAAATTGCAGCCATGTGAAAGTCGCCCCCGGCAAACCCCCCATGCGGCGTGCCGCCATGGCGGCTGGCGGGCAGTAATGTTAAAAGTAGTGGTTCATTGGCCGCACAGCTGGCCGATCACTATTGGACGCGCACCACGCGCAGGAATAGACGCGTTTTGAAGAAATCCACCGCAACCCCAGCTCCTTTGCCTGTGCCCCTGTGGCGGCAGCAGCTGCATTACCGCCTCAAGGAAGGTGCGTTGATCGCGATCGGCGCCCTGTGCCTGTACCTGTGGATGGCGCTGCTGACCTACGACACCTCCGACCCAGGCTTCAGCCACACCAGCAACGTCGACCAGGTGCAGAACGCCGCCGGGCGAGCCGGTGCCTACTTCGCCGACATCCTGTTCATGGTGCTGGGTTACTTCGCCTACATCTTCCCGCTGTTGCTGGCGGTCAAGACCTGGCAGATCTTCCGTGAGCGCCATCAGCCCTGGGACTGGAGCGGCTGGCTGTTCTCCTGGCGTCTGATCGGCTTGGTGTTCCTGGTGCTGTCCGGTGCAGCGCTGGCGCATATTCACTTCCATCCGCCGGCGAGCATGCCGTTTTCCGCCGGTGGCGCGCTGGGCGAAAGCCTTGGCGAGCTGGCGCGCAACCTGCTGAACGTGCAGGGCAGCACGCTGATGTTCATTGCCCTGTTCCTGTTCGGCCTGACCGTGTTCACCGATTTGTCGTGGTTCAAGGTGATGGACCTGACCGGCAAGATCACCCTTGACCTGTTCGAGTTGGTGCAGGGCGCTGCCAACCGCTGGTGGGAGGCGCGCAACGAGCGCAAACGCCTGGAGGCGCAGCTGCGTGAGGACGAGCCGGTGTTCAAGGCACCGCCAACGGCCGCCGACAAGCGCGAGCCTGCCAAGCCGGCATTGCGCGAGCGGATCTTCAAGCGTGAAGAAGCGCCCGCCCAGCCTGTTGCGCCACGCGAGCCGACCCTGGCACGTGAGCCCGTGGTGCCGCGCGAGCCGGTAGTGCCGCGTGAACCCGTGGTATCCCGCGAGCAGCCTGCGGCCCCGACGATTGTGCCACCGGCAGCAGCCAGGGCGCCGGAGCCGAGCAAGCGGGTGATGAAGGAGAAGCAGGCGCCGCTGTTTGTCGACAGCGCCGTTGAAGGCACCCTGCCGTCGATCTCCATCCTCGACCCTGCCGAGCAGAAAAAGATCGAGTACTCGCCAGAATCCCTGGCCAGTGTCGGCCAGTTGCTGGAAATCAAGCTCAAGGAATTCGGCGTTGAAGTGGCGGTGGACTCGATCCACCCAGGCCCGGTGATTACCCGTTATGAAATCCAGCCGGCCGCTGGCGTGAAGGTCAGCCGCATCGCCAACCTGGCCAAGGACCTGGCGCGTTCGCTGGCCGTGACCAGCGTGCGAGTGGTGGAGGTAATCCCTGGCAAGACCACCGTGGGTATCGAGATCCCCAACGAAAACCGGCAGATGGTGCGCTTCTCCGAAGTGCTGGCCACGCCGCAGTTCGAGGAGCAGAAATCGCCGGTCACCTTGGCCCTGGGCCACGACATCGGCGGCAAGCCGGTGATCACCGACCTGGCCAAGATGCCACACCTGCTGGTGGCCGGTACCACCGGCTCCGGTAAATCGGTGGGTGTGAACGCGATGATCCTGTCGATCCTGTTCAAGTCTGGCCCGGAAGACGCGCGGCTGATCATGATCGACCCGAAAATGCTCGAGCTGTCGATCTACGAAGGCATCCCGCATTTGCTCTGCCCGGTGGTTACCGACATGAAGGACGCTGCCAACGCCCTGCGCTGGAGCGTGGCCGAGATGGAGCGGCGCTACAAGCTGATGGCGGCCATGGGCGTGCGTAACCTTGGCGGCTTCAACCGCAAGATCAAGGATGCCCAGGAAGCCGGCGAGATCATCCATGACCCGCTGTACCGCCGCGAGAGCATGGACGACGAGCCGCCTGCACTGAAAACCCTGCCCACCATCGTGGTGGTGGTCGACGAATTCGCCGACATGATGATGATTGTCGGCAAGAAGGTCGAAGAGCTGATTGCCCGTATCGCGCAGAAGGCGCGGGCGGCCGGTATCCACCTGATTCTTGCCACCCAGCGCCCGTCGGTGGACGTGATCACCGGCTTGATCAAGGCCAACATCCCGACCCGCATGGCGTTCCAGGTGTCGAGCAAGATCGACTCGCGCACCATCATCGACCAAGGTGGCGCCGAGCAGCTGCTGGGCCACGGTGACATGCTGTACATGCCGCCGGGTACCAGCCTGCCGATCCGGGTGCATGGTGCGTTCGTCTCCGACGACGAAGTGCACCGCGTGGTGGAAGCGTGGAAGCTGCGCGGCGCGCCGGACTACAACGACGACATCCTCAACGGCGTGGAAGAGGCCGGCAGCGGCTTTGAAGGCGGCGGCGGTGGTGGCGATGGCGATGATTCGGAAAGCGACGCCCTGTATGATGAGGCCGTGCAATTCGTGCTGGAAAGCCGCCGTGCGTCGATCTCGGCCGTGCAACGCAAGCTGAAGATCGGCTACAACCGCGCCGCCCGCATGATCGAAGCCATGGAAATGGCTGGCGTGGTCACCCCGATGAACAGCAACGGCTCGCGGGAAGTGATTGCCCCGGGCGGCCCGCGCGACTGATGAATACCTTGCCGGGCGCCAACGGTGGCGCCCGGCCTTTTCAATGCTCAATGAGGATTACCATGCGCGCGATTCGCATGCTGTTGGTTTCTGCCCTTGCTCTGGGCAGCGTTTCGGCTTTTGCCGGTGAGCAAGATGTACAACGCCTGACCCAGCTGCTTGAAAAGTCGCAGACCATCGAGGCCAATTTCTCTCAATTGACCTTGGGTGCCGACGGCGCCAGCCTGCAGGAAACCGCTGGCCAGATGACCGTCAAGCGCCCCGGCCTGTTCTACTGGCACACCAATGCGCCGCAGGAGCAGGTGGTGGTGTCTGATGGCAAGATGGTTACCCTGTGGGACCCGGACCTGGAACAGGCCACCGTCAAGAAGCTCGACGTGCGCCTGAACCAGACCCCGGCACTGCTATTGTCCGGTGACGTGTCGAAGATCAGCCAGAGTTTCGACATCACCTCGAAAGAGCAGGGCGAAGTCATGGACTTCACCCTCAAGCCGAAGACCAAGGACACCCTGTTCGACTCGCTGCGCGTGTCGTTCCGCAAAGGCCTGATCAATGACATGCAGCTGATCGACAGCGTCGGCCAGCGCACCAATATCCTGTTCAATGGCGTCAAGGCCAACCAGGCGGTGCCGGACAGCAAGTTCAAGTTCGACATCCCCAAGGGCGCGGACGTGATCAAGGAGTAACCGGAGCTCGTCATGGACCTGTTTCGAAGCGAACCCGTTGCCCAGCCCCTGGCCGCCCGCCTGCGCCCGTCCAACCTGGACGAATACGTCGGCCAGGAGCACCTGCTGGCACGCGGCAAACCGCTGCGTGAGGCGCTGGAGCAGGGCGCGCTGCACTCGATGATCTTCTGGGGGCCGCCTGGGGTGGGCAAGACCACCCTGGCGCGGCTGCTGGCGCAGTTCTGCGATGCGCACTTCGAAACCGTGTCTGCGGTGCTGGCCGGGGTGAAAGAGATTCGCCAGGCCGTGGAAGTGGCCAAGCAGCAGGCGGGCCAGTATGGCCGGCGCACCATCCTGTTCGTTGACGAAGTGCACCGCTTCAACAAGTCGCAGCAGGATGCCTTTTTGCCCTATGTGGAAGACGGCACCCTGCTGTTCATCGGCGCCACCACCGAGAACCCGTCGTTCGAACTGAACAACGCGCTGCTGTCGCGGGCGCGGGTGTATGTGCTCAAGAGCCTGGACGAGGCGGCCCTGCGCAAGCTGGTCAACCGTGCGTTGACCGAAGAGCGTGGCCTGGGCAAGCGCAACCTGCGGGTGGGCGACGACGCCTTCAAGATGCTGATGGCCGCCGCTGACGGCGATGGCCGGCGCATGCTCAACTTTCTCGAGAACGCTTCGGACCTGGCGGAAGACGGCAGCGAGATCGACGTCGAGATGCTGCAGAGCCTGCTGGGTGACAGCCGCCGTCGCTTCGACAAGGGCGGCGAGGCGTTCTACGACCAGATTTCCGCGCTGCACAAGTCGGTGCGTGGGTCCAACCCCGATGGCGCCCTGTACTGGTTTGCCCGCATGCTCGACGGCGGTTGCGACCCTTTGTACATCGCCCGCCGTGTGGTGCGCATGGCCAGCGAGGACATCGGCAACGCCGACCCGCGCGCGCTCAGCCTGTGCCTGGCAGCCTGGGACGTGCAGGAGCGCCTGGGCAGCCCCGAGGGCGAACTGGCGGTGGCACAGGCCATCACCTACCTGGCCTGTGCGCCGAAGAGCAACGCGGTGTACATGGGCTTCAAGACTGCCCTGCGCGAAGCGGCCGAGCATGGCTCGCTGGAGGTGCCGTTGCACTTGCGCAACGCCCCGACCAAGCTGATGAAACAACTGGGCTACGGCGACGAGTACCGCTATGCCCACGACGAGCCCGACGCCTACGCTGCCGGTGAGGATTACTTTCCCGATGAGCTGGAACCCCGCCAGTACTACCAGCCGGTGCCCCGTGGCCTGGAGCTGAAGATTGGCGAGAAGCTGCGCCACCTGGCCGACCTGGACCGCAACAGCCCCCGGCAGCGGAGAAAACCGTGATTGCCCTGGTTGCCGCGGTGAGCGCGGGCGGTATCGCCGGCACCTTGTTGCGCTTTGCCACCGCCAACTGGGTCGCGGCCCACTGGCCACGGCACTTCTATGTCGGTACGCTGGCGGTCAACCTGGTTGGCTGCCTGCTGATCGGCCTGCTGTACGGCTTGTTCTTGCACAAGCCGCTGGCGCCGGTCGAGCTGCGCGCTGGCCTGATTGTCGGCTTCCTCGGAGGCCTTACAACCTTTTCCTCTTTCTCGCTCGATACCGTGCGCCTGATGGAAAGCGGGCAAGTGCCCCTTGCCTTGGGCTATACCAGTATCAGCGTGGTGGGCGGGCTGCTCGCGACCTGGGCCGGCCTGTCTTTGACCCGATTCTGAACCAACACCTACCTATAACGAGAGAACGATATGCTCGATTCCAAACTGTTACGCGGCCAACTTCAGGAAGTGGCGCAACGCCTGGCCTCCCGTGGCTTCAGCCTGGATGTCGCGCGCATCGAATCACTGGAAGAGCGCCGCAAGGCGGTGCAGACCCGTACCGAGCAACTGCAGGCCGAGCGTAACGCCCGTTCCAAGTCCATCGGCCAGGCCAAGGCCAAGGGCGAAGACATCGCGCCGTTGATGGCCGACGTCGAGCGCATGGCCAACGAACTGGCTGCCGGCAAGACCGAGCTGGACGGCATTCAGGCCGAACTGGACGGTATCCTGCTGACCATCCCCAACCTGCCGGACGCCAGCGTACCGGTCGGTGCCAGCGAGGATGACAACGTCGAAGTGCGCCGTTGGGGTACGCCGACCGCCTTTGACTTCGTAATCAAGGACCACGTCGCCCTCGGCGAAGTCAGCGGTGGCCTGGACTTCGAGGCCGCAGCCAAGCTGTCTGGTGCCCGCTTTGCCGTGCTGCGTGGCCCGATCGCCCGCCTGCACCGCGCCCTGGCGCAGTTCATGATCAACCTGCACACCGGCGAGCACGGCTACGAGGAGCACTACACCCCGTACCTGGTGCAAGCGCCTGCCTTGCAGGGCACTGGCCAGCTGCCGAAGTTCGAGGAAGACCTGTTCAAGATCACCCGCGAAGGTGAAGCTGACTTCTACCTGATCCCGACTGCCGAAGTGTCGCTGACCAACCTGGTAGCGGGTGAAATCCTCGACGCCAAGCAGCTGCCGCTGAAACTGGTTGCCCACACCCCTTGCTTCCGCAGTGAAGCCGGTGCTTCTGGCCGTGACACCCGCGGCATGATCCGCCAGCACCAGTTCGACAAGGTCGAGATGGTGCAGGTGGTGGAACCGGCCAAGTCGATGGAAGCCCTGGAAGGCTTGACCGCCAACGCCGAGCGCGTGCTGCAGCTGCTGGAGCTGCCGTACCGCGTGCTGGCCCTGTGCACCGGCGACATGGGCTTTGGCGCCGTGAAAACCTACGACCTGGAAGTGTGGGTACCGAGCCAGGACAAGTACCGCGAAATCAGCTCGTGCTCCAACTGTGGCGACTTCCAGGCACGCCGCATGCAGGCCCGCTGGCGCAACCCGGAAACCGGCAAGCCAGAGCTGGTGCACACCCTCAACGGCTCCGGCCTGGCCGTAGGCCGTACCCTGGTTGCCGTGCTGGAAAACTACCAGCAGGCCGACGGTTCTATCCGTGTACCGGACGTGCTGAAGCCGTACATGGGCGGCGTCGAGGTCATCCGCTAAATGGATTACCTGCCGCTGTTCCACAAGCTGCAAGGCGGCCGCGTGCTGGTCGTCGGTGGCGGTGAGATCGCCTTGCGCAAGGCGCGCCTGCTGGCGGATGCCGGTAGCGAGCTGCGCGTGGTGGCGCCGGAGGTCGACGGCCAGTTGGCTGCGTTGGCCCGGGAAGGTGGCGGTGAGGTGCTGGTGCGTGGCTATCAGGCAGCCGACCTGGTCGGTTGCCGGCTGGTGATCGCGGCTACCGACGACCCTGAGCTGAATGCCCAGGTGTCGGCGGATGCGCAGGCACTCAGCCTGCCCGTCAACGTGGTGGATGCCCCGGCCCTGTGCACGGTGATCTTCCCGGCGATTGTCGACCGTTCACCACTGGTGATTGCGGTATCCAGTGGCGGTGACGCCCCGGTGTTGGCGCGTTTGATCCGCGCCAAGCTGGAGGCCTGGATTCCGTCGGCCTATGGTGAGCTGGCCGGGCTGGCTGCGCGTTTCCGGCACAAGGTCAAAACCTTGTACCCGGACGTCAACCAGCGTCGCGGCTTCTGGGAAACCGTGTTCCAGGGGCCGATTGCCGAGCGCCAGCTGGCCGGGCAGGGCGCCGAGGCCGAACGCCTGTTGCAGGCGATGGTGGATGGCGCGCCGGTGCAGCAGGGTGGTGAGGTGTACCTGGTAGGTGCTGGCCCGGGCGACCCGGACTTGCTCACCTTCCGCGCCTTGCGCCTGATGCAGCAGGCCGATGTGGTGCTGTACGACCGCCTGGTGGCGCCTGCCATTATCGAGATGTGCCGGCGTGATGCCGAGCGCATCTACGTGGGCAAGCGCCGTGCTGACCATTCCGTGCCCCAGGACCAGATCAACCGCCTGCTGGTCGACCTGGCCAAGCAGGGCAAACGCGTGTTGCGCCTGAAGGGTGGCGACCCGTTCATCTTCGGCCGGGGTGGCGAAGAGATTGAAGAGCTGGCCGAGCATGGCATCCCGTTCCAGGTGGTGCCGGGCATTACTGCGGCCAGTGGCTGTTCCGCTTATGGCGGTATACCGCTGACTCACCGCGACTACGCCCAGTCGGTGCGTTTCGTCACCGGGCACCTGAAGGATGGCACCAGCAACCTGCCGTGGAATGACCTGGTGGCGCCGGCGCAGACGTTGGTGTTCTACATGGGGTTGGTCGGTTTGCCGACCATCTGTGCCGAGCTGATTCGCCATGGCCGGGCGGCAAGTACCCCGGCGGCGTTGGTGCAGCAGGGGACTACGCGTAACCAGCGGGTGTTCACCGGTACTTTGGCGGACTTGCCAGAGCTGGTGGCCCGGCATGAAGTGCATGCGCCAACCCTGGTGATTGTGGGGGAAGTGGTGCAGTTGCGTGACAAGCTGGCCTGGTTCGAAGGTTCGCAGAACAGCTGAAATTGTCGGGGCCGCTTTGCGGCCCATTCGCAGCACAAGGCTGCTCCTACAGGGATCGCGTGAAGCTCTGCGTGATTCCTGTAGGAGCAGCCTTGTGCTGCGAATGGGCTGCAAAGCAGCCCCGGCTATCTCAAGCCTGCCAGATCCCTTTCCCCACCAACATCTCCCGATCATGCGGCAAGCCAAAGTCCTGCAAAGGCCCCTTAGGCACGATCCCGGTCGGGTTGATGGTCTTGTGGCTCATGTAATAGTGCTTCTGGATATGCTCCATATCCACCGTCCCCGCCACCCCCGGCCACTGGTACAGCTCACGCAGCCAGTTCGACAGGTTGTGATAGTCACTGAGGCGGCGCAGGTTGCACTTGAAGTGCCCGTGGTACACCGCATCGAAGCGCACCAGCGTGGTAAACAGGCGTACATCGGCCTCGGTCAGGTACTCACCGGCCAGGTAGCGGTTACGGCTCAGCACGTCTTCGAGATGATCCAGCTCGTTGAACACATCGTCGAACGCTCCCTCGTAGGCGTCTTGCGTGGTGGCAAAGCCTGCGCGGTACACGCCATTGTTCACCGCCGGGTAAATGCGCTCGTTCAATGCCTCGATGGTCGGCCGCAGTGGCTCGGGGTAGAGGTCCAGCGTATTGCCGGTCAATTCGTTGAACGCGCTGTTGAAGATGCGGATGATCTCCGACGACTCGTTGTTGACGATACGTTTCTCTTGCTTGTCCCACAGCACAGGCACGGTCACGCGGCCGGTGTAATGCGGGTCATCCTGTGTATAGCGTTGGTGCAGGTACTGCAGGCCGTCGAGGTGGTCACCGCTGGAGCCTTGCTGCTGGTCGAAGGTCCAGCCATTGTCTTGCATCAGCCAGCTGACCACCGACACATCGATCAATGGCTCAAGGCCTTTCAGGGCACGCAAGATCAGGGTGCGGTGGGCCCATGGGCAGGCCAGCGAGACGTACAGGTGGTAACGGCCAGCCTCCGGGGCGGGCAGCTGATTGCGGCGCTGGGCGTTTTCGCGTTTGAACGTGCCGTCCTTGCCGTTTTCATACCACTGGTCGTGCCAGCGGCCGTCGATCAAAAGGCCCATGGTGAGCTCCTGAAACAAAGTTGTTTGTCGTTGGAGCCCAGTCTAGGCCAAATCGTTCGAACAAATAGCGCAAAGATCGGGGTGCTATTATCGGCTAAATCGATCTATTCCGCGTATTCCAATAGCCTTGCGCTGTCGCGAATGCCTGCTCGCGGTCTTGCCCCAGGCCACGCAGGGCCAGGGCCATGGTCGCGATCAGGGCCTTTTCGCCATAACTGTCTTCCACTTCACCGCGCCAGAACGCGCGCAGGTGCTCGGCCTGCAGGCTGCCCGGTTTGACATGGCGGCGCTCGCTCAGCGCTGGCCACTCTTCGTCCCACGCTTCGCCTGCCGTGGTGCCGTAGAGGTGGCTGATGACATCGGGGTTGACCTCAATCTCGCCGCCATCGCCCTTGATCACCACAGCATGGTCGCCCAACAGGCGGCTGGCCTCACGGTGCACGGCCTGGTAGCCAGGGTGGAAGATGCTTTGCAGGCCGCAGCGTGCGCCCAGCGGGTTAAGTACCCGGGCCAGCGAATGGATGGGCGAGCGCAGGCCCAAGGTGTTGCGCAGGTCGATCATGCGCTGCAACTGCGGTGCCCAGTCATGCAGCGGGAAGAACGCCAACTGGTGCTGGTCGAGGGCGTTGCCGACGGCGGCCCAGTCGCGGCACAGCGGGATCTGCAGCAGGTCGAGCAGTTGCTCGCTGTACATGCGCCCGGCAGTGTGTGCGCCGCCGCCGTGCATCAGGATGCGCACGCCATTGCCGGCCAGGCACTTGGCCGCCAGCAGGTACCAGGGCAGGTGGCGCTTCTTGCCGGCGTAGGTGGGCCAGTCCAGGTCCACCGCAATGCGCGGTGCCTGCAGGTGGGCGCGCAGGGCCTCGGTGAAGCCGGCCAGCTCTTCGGCGCTTTCTTCCTTGTGGCGCAGCAGCATGAGGAAGGCCCCCAGCTGGGTGTCTTCGACCTTGCCTTCCAGCAGCAGGGTCATCGCCGCGCGGGCTTCTTCGCGGGTCAGGCCGCGCGCGCCGCGCTTGCCTTTGCCAAGAATGCGCACGAATTCAGCGAACGGGTGTTCGGCAGGGGTCTCCAGGGTGAGGGGACGAGCTTCATTCAAGAGGGGCTGGGTCATATGCAGTTGGTCGGCTTGGGCAGGCCCGCCAGCTTGGCGGCAAGTTTGGCGGGGGTGCCATTGAACAGGCGGTTCAGGTGCGGGCTGTTGCCCTTTTCCGGGCCCAGCTTCAGGGCCGTGTACTTGATCAGCGGGCGCGTGGCCGGGGACAGCTGGTATTCCTGGTAGAACTGGCGCAGCAGTTCGAGGATTTCCCAATGGTCCGCCGTCAATGGGATACCCTCGCGCTCGGCCAAAGCCTCGGCGGCGGCGCGGGACCAGTCTTGCAGGTCGACCAGAAAGCCGTCCTTGTCCAGGGCGATCGCTTGATCGCCAACGTTGAGCGTACTCATAGCCAGCTGTTGACCTTGTCGTAATGCAGCGACAGTTCGACAAACCCGGCGTAGTCCACGGCCTTGGCCAGGTCGTTGTCCACCGCGCGGGCTTGCACATCCTCGTCCAGGGCGAACAGGCGCTGGGCCAGGCCGGCAGCTTGCAGCTGGCGGTGCGGCTCGCTGCCGCTGCGCAGGGCATACACCGCATCGCCGCACAGCAGCAACGCGTCGTCGGTGCCGAGCAGGCGCAGGCAGCTGGCCAGGCGCTCGTCGCCAAACGGGGAGTGGGCAATTACATGCAGGGTTGTCATCAGAGCGTTACCACCTGGTCGAAACGGGCGATCAGCGCGGCAAGGGCCGCGTCATCCAGCACTTGCACCGGCAGCGCCAGGGCATCGACTGCCAGGCCGCGGCGGGTGAGGCTGTGGCTGCAGGCGAACAGCTCCTCGACACCGAACATCGGCAGCGCCTGCAGGTTGGCGGCCAGATTCTTCTGTTGCACGGCGGTGGGTTGCTGGCCGGGAGCGAGCTGGAACACCCCGTCGTCCAGGAACAGCATGCCCAGCGGCAGGTCGAAGGCCCCGCCGGCCAGGGCGATGTCCAGCGCTTCGCGGGCCGATGGGCCATTCCAGGGGGCCTGACGGCTGATGATCAACAAGGATTTGGTCATTTCAGTCGCCTCCAAAGCAGACAAGGCGGTCGGCAACCTGCGCCGCTTCATGCAGCTGGCCAAGCCCCGACAGTTCCCAAGGTTTGGGCAGGTTCACCGCCGGGCGCTGGTAACGGTTGGCTTCGGCCTCGTCGAGCACGCCACGGCGCAGGGCGGCGGCGATGCACACCACGGCGTCCAGCTGGTTGGTCTGGATAAAGGTACGCCATTGGCCTGCCACGTCCAGTTCATCCTGGGGCGCGACCACGTTGGCCGAGGCACTGTGCACCCCGTCCTGGTAAAAGAACAGCCGGGCAATCTCATGCCCGCCGGCCAGCACTGCCTCGGCGTAGCGCAAGGCGCGCCGCGAGGAGGGCGCATGGGCCGGTGAGAACACTGCGATAGCGAATTTCATGGATAACTCATGCAAAGGAATGCCGCCATGATAAAGCAAAAAAGCCCGCGCCCGCTTGTGCAAGCGGCGCGGGCTTTCTATGTATCCGTGTGCCCTACGCGACCCCTGTGGGAGCGGCCTTGTGTCGCGATGGGCTGCAAAGCAGCCCCATGGCCCTGTCAGAGGCACACAAGACTCAAGCCTGCTCCTTGCTCTCCGGCAAGAACCAGTTCAGCACCAGCGCACAGATCCCCCCGGTAGCCACACCCGACTCCAGCACATTGCGAATCGCCGCCGGCATATGCGCCAGGAACTCCGGCACCTGCGCCACGCCCAGGCCCAGCGCCAACGACACGGCAATGATCAGCAGCGCCCGGCGGTCCAGCCGGGTGCTGGCCAGAATATTGATCCCCGAAGCCGCAACCGCCCCGAACATCACCATGGCCGCGCCACCCAGCACCGGCTCCGGCACTGCCTGGATCACCCCGGCAACGCTAGGGAACAGCCCCAGCACCACCAGCATCACGGCAATCCACAGACCAATGTGACGGCTGGCAATGCCGGTCAGCTGAATTACCCCGTTGTTCTGGGCAAAGATCGAGCTGGGGAAGGTGTTGAACACACCGGCCAGCAGCGAGTTGGCACCGTTGACCAGCACGCCACCCTTGATCCGCTGCATCCATACCGGCCCTTCGACCGGCTGGCGCGACACCTTGCTGGTGGCGGTAACGTCACCGATGGCTTCCAGCGAAGTCACCAGGTAGATCACCAGCATCGGAATGAACAGCGCCCACGAGAAGCCCAGGCCGAAGTGCAGCGGCGTCGGCACCTGGAACAACGCGGCTTCGTGCATGCCGGTAAAGTCCAGGCGGCCCATGTAGCCGGCCAGTGCATAGCCAACCGCCAGGGCGATGACGATGGCGCAGCTGCGCATCCACACCACCGGCACGCGGTTGAGGATCACGATGATCGCCAGCACCACGCCCGACAGCAGCAGGTTCTCGCCATTGGCAAAGGTGCCATTGGCCATGGCGCCGAAGCCGCCGCCCATGCTGATCAGGCCGACCTTGATCAAGGTGAGGCCGATCATCAGCACGACGATACCGGTCACCAGCGGGGTGATCAGGCGTTTGACGAACGGCAGGATGCGCGACACCCCCATCTCCACGAACGAGCCCGCAATCACCACGCCGAAGATGGCTGCCATCACACCCTCTACCGGCGTGCCTTGCTTTACCATCAACGCGCCGCCCGCAATCAGAGGGCCGACAAAATTGAAGCTGGTGCCCTGCACGATCAGCAGCCCGGCGCCGAATGGGCCAAAGCGCTTGCACTGCACGAAGGTGGCGATACCCGAGATCACCAGCGACATGGAAACGATCAGGTTGGTATCACGCGCAGAAACGCCCAGCGCCTGGCAAATCAGCAGGCCAGGGGTAACGATCGGCACAATGATCGCCAGCAGATGCTGAAGGGCAGCCAGCAGGCCGATCAGCAGCCGTGGCTTGTCCTCCAGGCCAAGCACCAGTTCATTGGCAGGCGCCGCTGCGCCTGGGCTGTGTTCGTGTGAGCTCATTGCTGAATGCCGCCCCGGAAGAAAAAAGGAGCGCATTCTACGGGGTGAAGAGGAATTGCGGTAGAGAAAAGCACGATGGCGGCATGATCGGCGAGCATTTGCTTGTTTATCTGACTTTTTGGTCAGCAATTGCGGTTGGCAGGGTTGTGAGGGGCAGGTGTCCGCCCTGAGTTATAGGGAGAGGCAGAAATCGAGCGCCGCCCGCGCGGCGCTCGATTTATCAGGCACTGAACCTCTATTGACGTACACCCCGCACCCCAGTCCCCTTTCGAAAACCCACAAAAAAGCCCGCCGAAGCGGGCTTTCTCACACAGCAATCAATCAGTCATCGCGACCCATGATGCCAAACAGCTGCAGCAGGCTGACAAACAGGTTGTAGATCGACACATACAGGCTGATGGTCGCCATGATGTAGTTACGCTCGCCACCATGAATGATCGCGCTGGTCTGGAACAGGATGCAGACCGACGAGAACAGCACGAAGCCAGCGCTGATCGCCAGTTGCAGGCCGCTGATCTGGAAGAAGAAGCTGGCAACGACAGCACCCAGCAACACGAAGAAGCCCGCAGTGATGAAGCCGCTGAGGAAGCTCATGTCCTTGCGGGTGATCAGCACATAAGCCGACAGGCCACCAAACACCAGCGCAGTCATGGCAAACGCCGAGCTGACCACTTCAGCGCCACCGGCCATGCCCAGGTAGCGGTTCAGGATAGGGCCGAGGATGAAGCCCATGAAGCCGGTGAGGGCGAAGGTGGACACCAGGCCCCAAGCCGAATCACGCAGCTTGTTGGTCAGGAAGAACAGCCCGTAGAAGCCGATCAATACCACAAATATGTTCGGGTAGCCGACGCGCATCTGCTGGGCCACGAATGCCATGACACCGCTGAAGGCGAGGGTAAGCGCCAGCAGGCTGTACGTGTTGCGCAGGACCTTGCTGATCTCCTGCTGCTCGACCTGCTGGCCGTGGTGGACGGCGTAATCCTGTTCGCGCATGGCGACACTCCTTGGTAAAACCTGTGGTTTCAGACGTTCAGATGCTAGGAGTCTATCAGAGCTCCTGCAACCCGCGACACAGAGAGTTTGACAGCGTGTTTCATTACGGTATTATGGCGGCCGCAAAACGAGCTGGAAGCGTGGCCGAGTGGTTTAAGGCAACGGTCTTGAAAACCGTCGATGGGCAACTATCCTAGAGTTCGAATCTCTACGCTTCCGCCATATTCAAAGCCCTGATTATTCAGGGCTTTTTGCGTTTTTGGGGCCTGTAAAACGGGCTTCTGGAGCGGGTCAATTCAAAGGAGTGAGTGAATGTCCATTGTGCCTTTTGCACGTCTGGTTGCAGCGCTTGGCGTTGCCGTGAGCCTTACAGCCATTGCCGAAGACAGGGTGCCTGAACCCAACGAAGCGAATTGCTCGGGTGAAACCTATGAGCAAATCCTGGCGAGCCTCTCCAAGGAATGGGACCGCAATGAGTTCATCGCAAACTGCAAAAGCTTCCATGCTGCCAAAAAGATGACCAAGTGGAAGTTCGAAAAGAGCCCACCTGACAGCTTCTGAGCCCAGCTCAAGCCCCGGCAGAGATGCTGGGGCTTTTTTGCATCAGGTTGGGGCTGTAGGCGCTTTTCGAGCCAATGTCGGATGCCAGGCAAATCAGCGCATCATGCCCAGCTCGGCATCATCCATCAGCGCCTTGGCCAGCGCACTCAGATAGTGAGCAGCCCAGATCATCATCGGTTTCTCTTCCATCAACCCGATAATCGTCAGCTCCCGCACGTACCCCATCAACTCCGAAGATTGCTCCCGGGCGCTTTTGCAGGGAATTCCGGCTTCGATGCGAAACAGTGGGTGGGTCTGGTTTTCACCCTGGTAGAACGTGGTCTTGCCTACTGTGGTTTGTTCGTTCGATTCGTCTGTAGTCATGGGTCCATCTCCCTGATCGGCTCAGTGCTGCATTCGCGGCTCGTTCGGCGTCTGTGCCTGAATCAATGCGGACTCAAGTAACGAGCGCAGGGACTCAAGTTCATGGGTCGTCGCCATCATCAGCACCGCTGCAGGTGACTTGGGCTGCATCAGCATCGCTTGTTGCGAAATGGCTAGCGCGCAGGCGGCATATTCCGCGGCTTGGATGAGGGTATCTTCCAGGGAGTGGAGCGTGTGGGGTGGATCGGGGACCATCTTTAACATTTGCTTATTACCTCTATGGATGCCACTACCTGACTGCTGTCAAACAGAAGGGTGGTAGCTGTACGTGGGTTGACAGACCGGCGGAATAAGCAAGTTCCGGCGCACGCAAGCGTGCCCCACGCACAGCCACCATAGAAGGAAAGCCGTAATGCTTAAACCGTTACGGCCCGTCAAAGCCGTGTCGCTGATGAGCAGCGACCGGCCCAGACTAGAGCCCCAATAGGGCACCCGCAACGGAAAATAGGCGGCAACAGTATCTTTGGGAAATGCCCTACAAGAAAGCGAAAAATTCTGATTTTTCGACACAGATAGACATCATCTTGGGTGGAGATAGCAAGGAATCGTGCGTTGTTCTATGGGAGCGCGGCCAAGGCTGTGATAATGGTGGCAATGACAAGGGCCATACCATGCTGATCATCTCCAATAACGTGCATCTGCCGGATGGCGAAATCGAACTCACCTACATCCGCGCGCAAGGCGCGGGCGGGCAGAATGTCAACAAGGTGTCCAGCGCCGTACACCTGCGCTTCGACATCCCGGCCTCGTCGTTGCCCGAGTTCTACAAGGAGCGGCTGCTGGCGCTGCGTGACAGTCGCATCACCGGCGACGGTGTGTTGATCATCAAGGCCCAACAATACCGCACCCAGGAGCAGAACCGTGCTGACGCACTGGCGCGTCTTGGCGAGTTGATCATCGCTGCCGGCAAGACCGAGAAGAAACGCCGCCCCACCAAGCCGACCCTTGGCTCGAAAACCCGCCGCCTCGAAGGCAAAGCCAGGCGGAGCACTGTCAAGGCGGGCAGGGGGAAGGTGGATTTCTAGTGCTGGTGGTGGACGTTGCTGGTTTCTGCGTGTTGCCGGGCGTTCTGGCAAGGAATGCGGTCGTTGTGCTTCGGGCCGATCATCGTCAAGCTGGGTATGTGCAGATTGCAGGCTCGCCGGGACGGCACGAGCCAGGCGCAGGCCCCATGGGTTTTGGACCACTGCACTCGCGGGGCTTCAAAAGCTATCTACCAGGAACTGAATAGTGCGCTACGACCTCACTAGCCTTGACCTTTTCATCACCGTTGCTCAAGAGCGCAACCTCACTCGGGCAGGGCGAATCAAGCATGTCGCGGTCTCGGCCATCAGCAAAAGGATCACTGAGCTTGAGGCGCAGATCGGCTCCCCTCTGTTGCTGCGTAATGCACGCGGCGTCGAGCTGACGCCAGCGGGGCAGTCCTTGCTGTTCTACGCCAGGCAACTCAAGCAAACCATGGCTCAGCTCGACACGGAATTGAGTGGGTATGCCAGCGGGGTCAAGGGGCATATCCGCATCCACGCCATCACTTCCGCGCTGTCCCAATTCTTGCCACAGGACGTTGACGGCTTTGCCCAGTTGTACCCACAGATCAAGTTTGATATCGAGGAACGAGTGGGTTCTGCGGTGATCCGAGCAGTGGCTGATGGGCGAGCTGATCTGGGGATCATTGCAGCACAAACAGCCTCAGAGGGCCTTGAGGCCCTGACCTACAGGCATGATGAGTTGACCTTGGTGGTCCCCAGTGGTCATGAGTTAGCCACGCGTAAGGTCATCAAGTTCAAAGAGGTGCTGGAGCATGAATTCGTTGGCCCTCACCTTGAAAGCTCGATGCACACCTTGCTGACAGCGGAAGCCGCCAAGCTCGGCATGAGCCTCAAGTTGCGCATTCGAATCAGCAGCTTCGACTGCATGTGCAGAATGGTGTCTGCCGGGTTGGGTATCGCGGTGCTGCCTCGTAGCGTCATCAATCAGTATCTGCGTAGCCACAAGCTCAAGGCTGTGACCCTGGATGAGCCATGGGCACGCCGCACGCTGTTACTGGTGGTCAGAAAGTACGAAGCCGCATCCCCCACGCTCAAAACGTTCATCGATCACCTGAAGCTACCAGAGTAGAGCAGTCCGTCAGCGTTCTCGTTTGGAGAACGCTGTTGTGGTAATTGACCAATTTTCATCCCCGCAGACTGCTCTTAGTATCGGCTCAACCGCCTAAGGCATGGCTCCGTGCATGCCTGCTAGCACTATAAGAAGCCGAGCGAAATGAGCATGACCGAGACTGCCTGCGACCTCTTTACTCCCCTGACAATCAACGATGATTCGTTCACGATTGTCGATCTGGGCAAGATGCTTGATCACAGCCAGCTGGCAAAGCTGCCGTATTCCATTCGTATCCTGCTGGAGAACGTTGCACGCTGCTCTCCAGAAGCCTTGCCGTCAGTGTTGGCGAGAGCTACCGGGCAGGGCCCGGACTGCGAAGTACCTTTCCAGCCCAACCGCCTGATGTTCCATGACACCACCTGCCTGCCTGCTTTGGCCGATTTCGCCGGCATGCGCGATGTTGTCGCCGAGCTGGGGGGCGATCCACAGGCGATGAACCCCCTGATCCCCGCTGTACTGACTATCGACCACTCGGTGATCGTGGAGCGCTACGCCGAGGCGAACGCGGTCGAGCAGAACCTGGACATCGACTTCCGCCGCAACAGCGAGCGCTACCGTTTCATCAAATGGGCTCAGAAAAGCCTGGACAACTTTGGTGTGATCCCACCGGGTACCGGCATCATTCACCAGATGAACATGGAGGCGTTGGCCCAGGTCGTTTGGGAAAGTCGCGCAGCGAACGGGGAGCGCCTGCTCCACCCTGACGACATGGTCGCCACCGACAGCCACACGCCGATGATCAATGCCATTGGTGTGCTGGGCTGGGGCGTTGGTGGGCTGGAAGGGCAGGCCGCCATGGTGGGTGAACCGGTACCGATCAGCTTCCCGAAAGTGATTGGTATCCGCGTGACCAATGCCATGCGTCCAGGTGTTACAGCCACCGATTTGTCCCTGCATGTGGCAGAGATTCTGCGTAAGCGCTCGGTCGTGGGCAAGTTCGTGGAGTTCACTGGGCCAGGCCTCTCCACGCTTAGCTGGGCAGCACGTGGCACAGTCTCCAACATGGCGCCCGAGTACGGGGCGACGGTTGTGTTCTTCCCGTTCGACAATGAGACGTTGGCCTACCTGGAGCTCAGCGGTCGTTCGGCCAAGTTGCGCGAGCAAGTCATCGCCTACATGAGCGCCCAGCCGCTGTGGCGCCGTGACGAATTGGCCGAGCCGGAATTCGACGAGCTCATCGAGCTTGATCTGGCGAGCATCGAGCCGAGTGTTGCAGGCCCACACCAACCGCACCAACGTCAGCCACTTTCCAAGGCCGCAGCGTCGTTCCAGGATGAAGTGCTGGGCGGCGGCACGCTGATCACAGCCCCGCAAGAGCAGAGCTTCTTCGAGCCATCTTTTGGTGAGTCGATCACTCACGGCGCTGTGGTGATGTCGGCTATTACCAGCTGTACCAACACCGCAAACCCGGCGCAGATGATCCAGGCGGGTTTGCTCGCCCGTAAGGCCCGGAGCCTTGGCCTTCAGCGTAAGCCGTGGGTCAAGACGTCGCTCTCGCCTGGCTCGCAGGTGGTCGCAGACTACTTGGCTGAAGCCAACCTGCTGGAAGACTTTTCTGCATTGGGCTTCGATCTGGCGGGCTTCGGTTGCATGACCTGCATCGGCAACTCGGGGAAGCTCGAAGAGCACGTTGAGCATTTTGCCGATCAGGGCCTCAAAGGCGTGGTCGTGTTGTCCGGCAACCGAAATTTCGAAGGCCGGGTGAACCCTAAAGTACCGGCAGGCTATCTGGCATCCCCGGCGTTGTGCGTTGCCTACGCCATCGCCGGTACCATCGATATCGACCTGACTTCGCAGCCGCTTGCCACGGATGCTGAGGGCCAGCCGGTATTCTTGCAGGATCTCATGCCAAGCGATGCTGACATTGCCGATGAGGTCGCCAAGGTGGTCAAGCCGGAGTTCTTCCAGCATCGCCTGGCAACTGTCTGGGAGGGTACGCACCATTGGCAGGCGCTTTCTGCCGAGGGCAGCGTCCAGTTTCCATGGAGGCCCGAGTCTACCTACCTGCGTCGTCCGCAATACCTGGCGGATATCCAGGCGCACCCCAAAGCGTCCCTGGCTATCAATGGTGCTCGGGCGCTGATGGTGCTTGGCGACAACGTCACCACTGACCACATCTCGCCAGCAGGCGCGATCCCTGCCAATAGCTTGGCGGGCCAGTGGTTGCTCGAACGTGGTGAGGATCCACAGGACCTCAACCAGTATTCCACGCGTCGCAGTAACCATGAAGTGATGCTGCGTGGTGCCTTCACCAACAAATCAGTGAAGAACCGTCTCCTTGGCGATCAGCAGCCAGGGCTTGGCGCCTGGGCGTGGAATGCTGACCACAGCGAATGCTTACCGCTGTACGAGGCCGCCAAAAGCTATGCCCTGCAAAAGACACCGATGGTGGTTTTTGCAGGTATCAACTACGGCGCTGGCTCCAGCCGTGACTGGGCCGCGAAGGCACAGGCCCTGCTTGGGGTGAAGGCGGTGGTTGCGCAAAGCATCGAGCGTATTCACCGCAGCAATCTGATCGGCATGGGCGTACTGCCTCTGGTCTTCAAACCTGGCCAAAGCGTTGACGACCTTCGTTTGGATGGCAGCGAGCAGTTCGATTTCCGGGGCCTTGATGAGCTGGCTGTAGGCGAGAACCTGATCAAGCTGATCGTTCATCGCGCCGATGGCCGTCGTGATGAAGCTGAGGTTATTGCGCGTGTGGATTCGCAGCAGGAAGTGCGCTACCTGGCCAACGGTGGTGTGCTCCCGTTCGTGATCCGCAAGGTTGTTGCCCGCACTCGGGCTTGATGTTTAAAGGCCCCATGTGGGGCCCTACTTGGCCAAAACAATAAGAAGGACTCGTCCATGGATCGCGAACAATCCAACGTTGTTGCGCCTGACCCCGCGAGCGTCACGCACGCAGGGTTATGCCGTCGCACGCTGATCAAGCACTTAGGTACAGCCACAGGGCTCGGTATCCTGGGCTCATTGCTACCTGCAGGGTTGGTCAGCGCCGCGAGTGCCATGTCTTCAAACAATTCTGCAAGCGGGAGTAATACCCCAATGTTCGCTTATGTCGGATCGCGCACAACCCGGGAGCGCAATGCCCGTGGTGATGGCATCACGGTCTATCGGTTGAATCAAGACGCCGGCACGCTGGAGCAGGTGCAGTTGGTCGACGATTTGGTGAATCCCTCGTTTCTTGCCCTCAATCGCGCCGGTGATCGCCTCTACACTGTTCATGGCGACCGCAGTGAGGTCAGTGCCTTCAGCGTCGACAAGGCAAGTGGGAAGCTGGCATTCCTCAACCGCCAAAGCTGTGAAGGAAAGAATCCGGTGCATTTGGCGCTGGATCCGAGCGAGCGGTTCCTGGTGGTTTCCAACCATATTACCGGCACCTTGGCAGTGCTCAATGTGGAAGAAAATGGCGCCTTGGGCGGTATCAGTCAATTGCTCAAGCTTGAAGGCCCCACTGGCCCTCATCGGGTTGAGCAGCCATTCGCCAAGCCGCATTTCAACCCGTTTGATGCAACAGGGAACTACGTTCTGGTACCGGATAAAGGCCTGGATCGAGTGTTCAGCTTCCGCTTTGACAACGGCAAGCTGCACCCTGCCGACCAGCCATTCGCTGTTGCCCGCGAGGGTTCTGGCCCGCGTCATATCGCAATGCACCCCAAAGCCGGTTTCGCTTATGTGATCAACGAGCTGGACTCAACCGTTACCAGCTACCGTTTCGACTCCCGCAGTGGTGCCCTGCAACCGTTCCAGGTATTGCCGTCGCTGCCGGCGAGCTATACCGGCAACAGCCGCGCTTCCGAGATCGAAGTGGATCGCAGCGGGCGTTTCCTCTATGCCTCCAATCGCGGCTACGACAGCATCGCTGTGTTCAAGATTGATCAAGGAAGCGGCCTGTTGAGCCCTGTCGACTTCGTGCCTAGCGAAGGGAAAACGCCGCGTTTCTTCAGCCTGACGCCAAATCAGCGGTTCCTGTTTGCACTCAATGAGGACAGCGACAGCATCGTGTCATTTGCTGTCGATCCGCATACCGGTGGTTTGAGCAAGACAGATTTTTCGATTTCGACCGGCAGCCCGGTCTGCATGATCTTTTCCGCCTGATACCTGCTGCAACGATAACAATTAAAGGGCGAGCTACGGTTCGCCCAGATGAGGTCTTTATGAACAACAACAAAACTGTCGATGAGCAGGCTGTCGTTCGCAAGGTTACCTTGCGGATCATCCCGTTCATGTTCTTGCTGTACATCGTCTCCTACCTGGACCGCGCCAATATCGGTTATGCCGCGCTGGAGATGAACAAGGAACTCGCCCTGACCAGCGAGGCGTTCGGTTTCATTTCCGGGATCTTCTTCATCGGCTATTTCCTGTTCGAAGTGCCGAGCAACGTGATGCTCAACAAATACGGTGCGCGGGTCTGGATAGCCCGAATCCTGGTGACCTGGGGCCTGATTGCTGCCGCTACCGCCTTCGCCCAGACCGCCAACCAGCTTTACGTGCTGCGCTTTTTCCTGGGCGTGGCGGAGGCGGGCTTCTTTCCGGGCGTGATCGTCTACCTGACCTACTGGTTTCGCTCGAAGGAGCTGGCCACTACCGTCGCGCTGTTCACCGCGGCAATCCCTGTCAGCTACATCATTGGCGCGCCGCTTTCGACCTGGATCATGGACAACATCAAATGGCTCGACTGGAGCGGCTGGCGCTGGATGCTGTTCCTCGAAGGCGTCCCGGCAGTGTTCCTTGGCATAGCCTGCTTCTTGTTCCTGACTGACAAACCGGAGCAGGCCAAATGGCTTACCCAGCAGGAGAAAGACTGGCTGCTCGCCGAGCTCGAGCGTGATCGCCAGAGCCGCAAGAACGTCAAGCGATTGGGTGTTTTCAAGACAATGGTCAACAAGAAGGTGCTGTACCTGGCCTTCATCTATTTCGTGTACCAGTGCGGCAGCCTAGGTGTGGGTTACTGGATGCCGCAGATCATCAAAGGCTTCTCCAGCGAGCTCACGCACACGCAAATCGGTTTGATCGCAATGCTGCCCTATATCGTTGCGACGGTTGCGATGGTTATTTGGTCGCGAAGCTCTGACCGACGAAACGAGCGCAAGATGCATTCTGCGATCCCCCTTGCAGTGGCGGCCTTGGGCCTGGTGGGGGCGGGCATGTTGTCCAGTCCTGTGGCATCAATGGCGATGATCTGTGTGGCATTGTCGGGTCTCTACAGCTTCAAATCCCCGTTCTGGGCACTGCCGACGCTGTTCCTTGATCGTGCTACCGCAGCGGTATCCATCGCGGTAATCAACTCCATCGGCAACCTGGGTGGCTTCGTTGGCCCCTCAATGATTGGCGTGGTTAAAGGCAACAGCCAGAGCGCCGCTACCGGCCTGCTGTTCCTCAGCGCACTGTTGCTCATCGCCTTCCTGATGACTGCACTGATGCGTGTGACCAACAAAGAGCCCGATCAGCCAGTGGCCGCTTCAGCCCACTGACCTGCTGACAGAGTCGCTCTTACAGGGCATTCCAATCTTTGTAAGGGCGGTTCCAGACCGCGTAGCAATTCCCGTCACGAATAATTTCTTCCTGGCCCGTTCCGGGTCGGGCAGCGTCATGCCAAAAAATGGAATCGCCAGATGCACAACAACAAAAACATCCTGCGCACCCTGATCTGTCTGTCCCCTTGCCTGGTCGTCGGTGCCGCCGGGGCAGAAGGTTTTGTCGAGGACAGCAAGGCAAGCCTGCAACTGCAAAACTACTACTTCAATCGCGATTTTCGCGAGGGTGCCGGCCAGTCCAAGCGGGAAGAATGGGCCCAGGGATTCCTCTTCGATTTCCGCTCTGGTTACACCCCAGGCACTGTGGGCTTTGGCCTTGATGCGTTGGGAATGCTGGGTATCAAGCTGGATTCAAGCCCTGACCGATCCGGTTCCGGCCTGCTGCCGGTGCATGACGATGGGCGCGCTGCCGATGAATTCAGTCGTCTCGGCCTGACCGCCAAGGTGAAGGTTTCCGAAAGCGAGCTCAGGTACGGAACACTCATCCCTAAGCTACCGACCGTGCAGGCCAATACCGGGCGGATACTGCCGCAGACCTTCGAAGGTGGCTTGCTGACCAGTAACGAAATCGAGGGCTTCACGCTGACGGGTGCACGCTTCAATCGCGTGACTGATCGTGACTCGACCGACGCTCAGAAAATCACCCTGAACAACAAGAACCGCAGGTTTACCGGTGCTGTGGAAGGTGATGATTACTGGGTGGGCGGATTTGATTACGCGGTTAACAAAGGGCTGACACTTAGCTACCAGTACGCCGAACTGCAGGACGTGTACCGACAAAACTTTTTGGGTATCAATCACACGTGGAGCATTGGCCCCGGTAAGCTCAAAAGCGATTTGCGCTACATGCTGAGCGACGACGCTGGCAACGCGAATGCTGGCAACATCGACAGTGGTGCGCTCAGTGGGTTGTTCACTTATAGCCTGGGCGGCCATGCATTTGGCCTCGGGCTACAGAAAATGAACGGTGACACTTCGATGCCATTTCTCAATGGCACGGATCCGTACCTCACCAACTATATCCAGATCAACGATTTCGCCGAGCCTGGCGAACGCTCCTGGCAGCTGCGTTACGACTACAACTTTGCCGCCATCGGCATTCCTGGGCTGACGTTCATGAGTCGCTATGTCAAAGGCGATCACGCTGATGCAGCTACCCATGCCGGGGAAGGCCGTGAGTGGGAGCGCAATACTGATATTGCATACGTATTCCAGTCCGGTGCATTGAAAAATGTTGGTATCCGTTGGCGCAATGCGGCCTACCGCGCGAACCTTGCGCGTGGCGCGGATGAGAATCGCTTGATCGTTTCGTATACCTTGCCAATCTGGTAAACCCCTTTCAGGAGATCCCTATGACAACCATCACCCCCGCGGTACTCGATGACTTGGCCCCAGGTGGCGTCATGCACGCTGCGATCAACTTTGGTAACCCCGTGCTCGCTCAGCGTGGCCCGAATGGCGAGCCACAAGGCGTATCCGTTGCACTTGCCAAAGCCCTTGCGCAAGAACTGGGTGTGAAGCTGGAAATGCGCACTTTCGATGCCGCAGGCAAAGTCTTTGCCGCGTTGGACGAGGGGGTATGGAACCTGGCGTTTCTGGCTATCGAGCCGGTGCGTGAGGCGCAGATCTCGTTCAGCGAACCCTACGTCATTATTGAAGGCACGTACCTCGTTGAGCGCGATTCCCCCTTTCAGTCGGTGGCTGATCTGGACCAAGCCGGGCTGAAGCTGGCAGTGGGCAAGGGGGCTGCCTACGATCTGTTTCTGACCCGTACCCTGAAGAACGCCGAGCTTGAACGCGCGGACACGTCCGCAGGGGCGGTTGATCTGTTCCTTGAACAAAAACTCGATGCGGCTGCGGGCGTGCGCCAACCCTTGCAGAAGGTAGCTGATCTCGACCCGCGCTATCGCGTGCTGGATGACGCCTTCACCTCAATCCGCCAGGCAATGGCGGTGCCACGTGGACGGGATGCGGGCGCGGCATACGTAAGGGCATTCGTTGAGCGAAAAAAAGCTGAAGGTTTCATTCATGCGGCTCTGGCTCAGAGCGGCCAGGCGGACGTGACCGTCGCACCTTGAATCGTGCCAAGAAAGCGATAGTCTCGGGCTGAAATGGGGTGAGGCTTGGGATAGTGGCTGTTGGTCGGGGCCATGGGGGCTGCTGTGCAGCCCATCGCAGGCAAGCCAGCTCCTACAGGTATTACACAGCTTTCGATGCTGGTGCATCAACCTGTAGGAGCGGCCTTGTGCCGCGAAAGGGCCGCAAAGCGGCCCCCGGATTTTGGCGTTACATCAACTGGTGCTGGGGCTGCTTTGCAGCCCTTTCGCGGCACAAGGCCGCTCCTACAAAGGTCCGCGTAAGGCAACAGACTGTGTAAGCCGGAAGATCACTTGATCAGCGGCACACCACTCAGCTTCTGCAACTCGTCAAAGTCGATATCTGCACAAATCTCGACCACTTTCAGCCCTTCAGGCGTCACTTCCAGTACGGCCAGGTCGGTGTAGATGCGGCTGACGCAAGCAATGCCGGTCAGCGGGTAGGTGCACTCGGGCACCAGCTTGCTTTCGCCGGTCTTGGTCAGGTGGTCCATCATCACGAACACTTGGCGAGCGCCGGTGGCGAGGTCCATCGCGCCGCCTACGGCCGGGATCGAACCTTCGGCACCGGTGTGCCAGTTGGCCAGGTCGCCCTTGACCGAGACCTGGAAGGCGCCCAATACGGCGATGTCCAGGTGGCCGCCACGCATCATCGAGAACGAGTCGGCGTGGTGGAAGAAGGCACCACCGGTCAGCAGGGTGACGTGCTGTTTCCCGGCGTTGATCAGGTCATCGTCTTCCTCCCCCGGCGCAGGGCTTGGGCCCATGCCCAGAAGGCCGTTCTCGCTGTGCAGGAATACTTCCTTGTCGCCCAGGTAGTTGGCCACCAGGGTCGGTGCGCCAATGCCCAGGTTTACGTACGCGCCTTCCTGGATGTCTGCGGCCACGCGCTGGGCCATCTCGGTGCGGGAGAGCTTTTTGGTGATGGTCATGGCAGGCCTCAGACAGCTTTGGCGATCGAAGAAGCGGCAGCGCCGGTGACGGCAACCACGCGCTGGACGAAGATACCCGGGGTGATGATGTGCTCCGGGTCCAGTTCACCGAGTTCGACAACCTGGTCGACCTGGGCGATGGCGGTCTTGGCAGCCATGGCCATGATCGGGCCGAAGTTGCGCGCGGCCTTGCGGTAGGTCAGGTTGCCCCAACGGTCACCCTTGTGCGCCTTGATCAGCGCAAAGTCGGCGTGCAGCGGCATTTCCAGCACGTACATGCGGCCGTCGATTTCACGGGTTTCCTTGCCTTCGGCCAGCAGGGTGCCGTAGCCGGTCGGCGAGAAGAACGCACCAATGCCCGAACCCGCTGCGCGGATGCGCTCGGCCAGGTTGCCTTGCGGCACCACTTCCAGCTCGATCTTGCCGGCGCGGTACAGTTCGTCGAACACGTAGGAGTCGGACTGGCGCGGGAACGAGCACACCACCTTGCGCACGCTGCCCGCCATGAGCAGGGCGGCCAGGCCGATCTCGCCGTTGCCGGCGTTGTTGCTGATAATGGTCAGGTCGCGGGCACCGGTTGCGATCAGGCCATCGATCAGCTCGGACGGCATGCCGGCTGTGCCGAAGCCACCGACCATAATGGTCGAACCGTCGGTGATCCCTTCCACCGCGCTGGCGATGGACTCGTACGTTTTATTGATCAAGGCGAGCTCCTGGTTGTTCCTGGAGTATGGTTGTCGGGCTGGCCGGCGCGTTTAAGCGATGAGGCCTGTCAGCGCTTGAAATTGTTTGCTGACTTTCGCTATAGCGTGCCGCAAGATAGGGCAACAGTAGAGGGGGTTTAGCGGAATTTGTGCGATTATCGAACTGTTGTGCGATGTGCGAGCAGTTCTGGCGGCTATTTGTCACATTCCGGATAGGGGCCTGATTTCATCTGGTTTGCGCCTCGTTGGTGCGTTCAGGGCCTGCCCATAACCTTTCTTGCACAAGTGCTGTGCATTCAATGACTTGAATTCCCCATTAATCACCGCTCCCGCCGTTGGCGTGCGACTTGCTATCAGATTGCCATCCGATGTCGCGTATGGTGAAGATAATGTCGCTTTCCAGTGGGTCCATGGAGTTGTCATCGAGTGAAAAGGGCTGGCTGCCCTGGCTGGGTAAAACCGGAAAGCTCAGGATGGGCTGGGCATGTCACCTTAATCGGGCGAATTACCCGCAGATCGAGCAAACTTTCGAAGCCATTGCTCAAACCCGCGTGCGTTTGTTGCATGATTGGGCGTGCGAGCACTGGGAGCACTTGGCGGAACTTGCAGAACAACTCGCCCAAGGGTTCGCTCAACCCGACAGCACGCTGCTGCGGGACAAGCTGGCACAGGCCGAAGACTTTTCCGAGTTGTTTGTCGTCGATGCTGCCGGCAGCATCATCACCTCAACTTGGCCACAACGTGGTACGCCACGTATCGAGTACACTGCAGCGCTGGCCCAAGGCCTGAAGGCGCCGTTTCTGCATGGCCCCTACAGCGACCCGCTGACCCTGCGCATTGGCCCGTCGTCTTCACGCTTCCACGATGAAGTAACGCTGATGTTCTACCAGCCGGTGAAGGCCGGTGGCAAAGTGCTCGGCTGCCTGTGCGGCCGGGTGCCCAACGATGTGCTGGGCGACCTGATCCAGCGCGAGGCCGGGCATATCTTCGCCGAGTCGGGTGACAACTACCTGTTCATGGCGCAGTCGCGCTTCGATCCGTCCATCCAGCCCGGCACTGCGCTGTCGCGCTCGCGCTTCGAGGACGGCACCTTTACCCACGGCGAAAACCTTAAAAGTGGTGTGCACACGCCCTGGACCACCGTGCAGGTCCAGCGCCATACCGAGCTGGAACTGCGCTTCACCGACCCCTCCACGCGCGAACTGCACCCGGGGGTAAGGGAAACCATCAGGCGTGGTGCCAACCTGTTCGTGACTTACCCGGGCTACTCGGACTACCGCCACGTGCCGGTGGTCGGCAAGGGCGTAACGTTCCAGTTACCGGGTTCGCCCGACCGCTGGGGCATGATGTGCGAGGCGGACCTGGAGGAGGTCTACCGACGCCGCTCGCTGAGCTATGGGTTGATGAAACCCTATGTGGCGACCATGGCCGGGTTGTTCGGCTGCAACTACCTGGTGCAGCACCATGCCGGCCTGCCGCAAGGGCTGAATGACGTGATTCTGGCCGTGAGCATGCTCGGCGCCACGCTGGTGTTCGGCGTGTTTGGGCCCAAGCGCCTGGCAGCCAGGTTGAATGGCATGAGCGGCGTGCTGCGCACCATCGCCGAGGGTGAAGGCAACCTGCGTCAGCGCCTGGACACCAGCACCCTGGGCAACGATGAGAGCGGCGACATGGCGCGCTGGATCAACAGCTTCATCGACCGCCTGGACGCGGTAGTGGGGCAGGTGGTGAAGGCCAGTCGCACGGTCGGCAGCACCAACCAGATGATGCTCGGGCGCAGCCAGGAGGCGAGTGTGAGCTCTGCCGATGTGGCGGACGCCGTGCACCACATGATGATCATCATGGAGGAGCAGCTTGGTGAACTGCAGCAGGCCTCGGTCAGCGCCGAGCAGATGAAGCAGGCGATGGACGAGGTGGTCAGCCGTGCCCGCGAGCAGTTTCTGGCGGTGCAGGCAGGCACCCAGTCGATTCGCGATGTGGTGGCGTGCTCGTCCTCCAGCGTGCAGCGGCTCGACAGCCGCATGGTCGAGATCGACAACATCACCGGGTTGATCAGCGCCATCACCAACCAGACCAACCTGCTGGCGCTCAATGCTGCCATCGAGGCGGCGCGTGCCGGCGAGCATGGCCGCGGCTTTGCGGTGGTGGCCGACGAGGTGCGCAGCCTGGCCGCGCGAACCGCGCGCGCCGCCGAAGACATTCGCCACATGGTCGAGAGCCTTCAGGGCGAAACCCGCCAGGCCGTCAGCTTCATGGAGCAGGGCGTACAGGACGTCGACAACAGCCTGCGCCTTGCCGAAGATGCCTCGTCCGAGAACGTTCAGCTGCACCAGGCCGTGGAGGGCATGTTCGCGATCATCCAGCAGCTCAACCGGCGTAGCGTGGAATACGGCAAGACCATCGACCAGGTCAACCAATCCTCCAGCGAGATGCGCCAGACGGCGGTGGTGCTGCAGAGCAGCGCGCAGAAGGTGCGGGTGGATGCTGGCAAGTTGCAGAAGCTGGTGGGGCAGTTCGAGGTCAGTGGCGAGGAGAAGGGGGCGGCTGCAGCTTGAGCAAAGGACCGCATCCGCGAAAGGGTTCGTGCATGCATACAAGGTATGCCTTGCCCTCTGGCATTGCATCATGCACTGCCGCTTCAGGCATCATGTACCCAGCCCCATCCACAAAAGCTGAACCCGCAGATGCCTGACTCCATCAAACCCAACCGTGCCATCTATGACCTGGACATGCTCCGCACCGTGGTCATGGTGGCCGACTGCGGCAGTTTCACCACCGCTGCCGCGCGCCTGCACTCCACCCAGTCCACGGTCAGCCAGAAGGTGCGCCGGCTGGAGGAAATGGTCGGCCAGCAGCTGCTCGACCGCAGTAACCGCGAGGTGCACCCGACCGATGCGGGGGAAACCCTGCTGGGGTATGCGCGGCACCTGCTGGCGGTGAGCAGCCAGCTGACCGAGGCCATGTCGGGCGGGGTGACGGTGACCGTGCGCATCGGCCTGCCGGACGATTTTGTCGCGGGCAAGACGATGCAGGCGCTGGCGGCGTTCAACCGGCGTAACCCGACGGTGAAGCTGGAAATTACCGGTGGGCTTAGCCGGGACTTGATGAGCACGTATGACCGTGGCGAACTGGACCTGGTGCTGATCAAGCAGCGGCGCCATAGCCGGGAGGCCAATGCGTGCCAGCCGGAGCGCATCGAGTGGATCGACAGTGCGCAGTACCCGTGTTTTGCCCAAGACCCTATTCCGCTGGTGACCTTTCCGCCGCGGGGGTTGTACCGGGATGACATGATCGGTGCGGTCGAGGCAATGGGGCGCAGTTGGCGGATCGCTTTTACCAGTTCGAGCCTGGCGGGGATTCAGGAGGCGGTGGCGAACGGGTTGGGGGTTAGCCTGTTGCCGTCGCGGGTGGTGACGGGTGGGCATCGAGTGCTCGGGGTGGAGCAGGGGTTCAAGCCCATCAAGGTGTTTGAGGCGGCGATTTTTCATCGGCCTACGGCGGACCCTATGGTCATGGCGCTGGCTGAAATTCTGATCGGGATCTTGCGGGCTGAGGAAGATTGAGCCTGCGCAGCCCATTGGCTGCGCCTTCGCTCAGCGTACAAAGCTCGAAACCGTGCCGCGTACCCTGTGGGAGCGGGTTTACCCGCGAAGAAGACATCGCGGTGTATGGCACCGGCGCTGCCGATGTTCGCGGGTGAACCCGCTCCCACAGGGGCCGAGCAGGGCTGAGATCTGAACTTCGCCTGAGGTTAACGGCGCAGTTCGGTAGCAAACTGCGCAGCTTTCAACTGCAACTGCGCAGGCCCGCCCCAGAACGCGCCGTGGCGCACGATCACCCGTTCATGAATGGCCGCCGCCACCGCCGCAGCAGCATTGGGTGCCTTGAACAGAACGAAGCTGGCCTCGTTACCAACCTTCAAACCATAGTCCTGCTTGCCCATCACCCCGGCACTGGCTTCGGTCGCCATTTCCAGCGCAACCCGCAGCTCCTCGTCGGTATTGAAGCCCGAGCGGTAGCTGACCAGCATCGCCCGCTGCAGCATGTCGCCATTGCCGTAGGGCCACCAGGCGTCCTGGATGTTGTCATTGCCGGTAAATACCCGCACACCGCCGTTACGCAGGCGCAGTACGGGTGGGAAAGCATGTTCGCCGGGGGCGTTGGTCATGATGGAGATGCCGGCGGCGGCCAGCACTTCGGCGGTGCGGTCGACGACAGCGTCGGATACGTCACCCAGGCCATAGGCGTGGCTGACCGCCACCAGGCCGTGCATGCCCAGTGCCTGGGTGCGCGCGGCGATGCGTTGGAGCTGAGCGATGCAGATGTCGCCGGGTTCGTGCAGGTGGATATCAACCTTCACGCCATGGCGCTCGGCGATACCGAACACGATGTCCAGCTGGGCGTCGGCGTCGCCATCCAGTGTGGTGGGGTCGATGCCGCCGACCACCTGCACGCCTTCGCGGATGGCCGCTTCCATCACTTCAGCCGTACCGGGGCAGGACACCACACCGGCCTGAGGGAAGGCCACCAGCTCGATGTCGAGCAGGTCTTTCCACTTGTCCCGGGCTTCGAGCATGGCGTGCAGGTTGGTCAGGCCGGTGGTGGCGTCCACGTCCACGTGGCAGCGCATCGCCAGGGTGCCGAACGAGGCGGCCTGGCGCATCAGCGCATCGGCGCGCTCGACGATGGGTGGGGCACTGGCCAGTTCGCGTTTTTCCACGGCCAGGCGCTCGCGCAGGCTGGCCACGGGTTGGTGCGGTCGCCAGCGGTCGCCGACAAAACTTTTGTCCAGGTGGATATGGCCGTCGACAAAGCCCGGCAGCACCAGCAGGCCTTCGAGGTCGATGGTTTCACGGGCTGGGGTGCTGGCGCGTTGCGGGCCGATGTGGGTGATGCGGCCGTTGGTTACGGCAATGTGCAGGGGCAGGCCATCGGCGTCGATGGCGTTGATGAACTCACGGTCGTTCATGATCGGGCCTTTTTTACTGAGGCTTGGGTGATGTACCACGGTAGGGGGGATGCGGGTATGTCTCCAATTAATTATCAGGATCGGGTGCAGTGCATTTCTGGATGCCGGCAACGGGCGGCGGCCTGCATTAAAAAGTCCACTGAAGTCGATGCCGATAATTAACTTTCAAAGCCTTCGATCTCGGCCCACGATTGCCTACGAGACCCGCCCAGCCGCCCGCTACGGCGCCTTCCAGGGCAGGTCGCCACACACAATAAAAACAAATGCCGTGTCGGGGTCCCCATGACGCAAGATTCCAAGCTGCTGCGTGCCGCGCTGATTTTCATCGCCTGTACTTCCTTCATCGTCTGTGGCGTACAACCCATCTTCATGGGGTTGGTCACGGAGCAACTGAGCCTGTCACTCGATCAGCAGGGCTGGGTGGTGTCGGTCGAGATGATCGGCATGACCCTGGGCACCTTGCTTTGCCCGGTGCTGATGAAGCGCCATGGCGGGCGCAGCCTGTGCCTGATAGTGGGCGCACTGTGCGTGGCGTTGAGCATTGCGACCGCCTTTGCCACCACCAACACCCTGCTGCTGATCGTGCGCTTGGCGGCTGGCACCTGTGCGGGGCTGGTGTATGCGTATGCGGTGTCCACGCTGGGCCGCTTGCCCAACCAGGACCGCTCGTTCGGGTTGATGCTGTTGCTGCAAACGCCAGAGTACTCGCTGTTTTCGGCAGCGTTGCCGTTGCTGGCCGCGCAGAGTGGCACGGTAACCGCCTTGTGCGCGTTTGGCCTGTGGTACTTGCTGATCTGCGGCGCCAGCCTGGTGCTGCCGCGTCGCCCCGCGGCGTTGCTGGCCAGTGGCGAAGCCTCGCCTGCCCAGGGTGGTTCGGCGCGCACAGGGCGCACTGCGTTGGTGGGCATGCTGTTCATGCAGATTGCCATTTATTGCGTGTGGGGCTTCATCGATCAGTTGGCGCGAGACCAGGGCATCAGCGGCGTCGATATTGGCTGGGCGTTCGGCCTGTCGGCCCTGGGTGGTTTGCCGGGTGCGGGGCTGCCTAGCCTGTTGGGTGCGCGGGTCAATCGCCAATTGATGATCGCCGTGGGGCTGGTGGCGGTATTCATTTCTATCGCCATGCTCACCGGCCATACACGCACGCCGACGCAGCTGTTCGTCGCGTTGTTGCTGATCAACTTTGGCTGGGTGCTGTCGTTGTCGTACTACATGGCGCTGATCACCACCAACGACCCGACCGGCAAGCTCACGCCGCTGGTCAGCATCACGTTGATGGGGGCTGCAGCGGTGACGCCGGCACTGATCGCCATGCTGGTGGAGGGCTCCAACCAGCAGCTGATTTTCCTGTTGGGTACCGGGGCGTTGGTGATTGCCTTTGCGGTCACTTGCCTTGGGGCAGGTCGCAGGGGGATGCCCAGCAAGGCTGCTTACTGAGCATACCCCTGGTGGCAGCCAATACCGGCCCAGGCTTCAGCCCCGGGCAATCGGCTCCGGCAAGCCCTTTACGCCGGGGTTTAATGCGAACACGCCACCGGCCAGTGGCTGGTCGCTCAGGTCAATGCCTTGTGGGCGAATCGACGTCACGAACAGCGTATCCAGCTGCGGGCCGCCGAATGCGCACATGGTCGGTTTCTTTACCGGTAGCGGCAGGGCGCGGTCCAGTTTCCCTTCGGGGGTAAAGCGCAGTACCTGGCCGGCATCGATCGCGCAAATCCAGTAGCAACCCTCGGCATCTACCGCAGCCCCGTCCGGTCGGCCGGGGTGCTGGTTCATGTCGACGAATATTCGGCGGTTGTGCGGTGTGCCGCTGTCGATGTCGTAGTCGAAGGCCCAGATCAGCTGAACGCTGGGGTGCGAGTCGGAGACATACAATGTTTTGCCGTCCGGGCTGAACGCCATGCCGTTGGGCACGATCAGCTTGTCCAGTCGTGCTTGCATTGGCTTTACCGTTGCGTCCGCCATCGGGTCATATCGGTAAAGCGCACCCACCGGCTCGGCGCCCATGTTTGTTTGCATCGTACCGGCCCAAAAGCGCCCCTGGCGGTCGCAACGCCCGTCATTGAAACGCATGCCGGGCCTCGCGTGTTCGACGCTGGCGCGCTTGTCGGCAATCAGGCGACCGTCAGCCTGGGGGGTGAGGTGGAAGACCCCGCTCTCCAAGGCCCCAAGCCAGTGGCCTTGCTGGCTACGGACGATGCAGCCGAGCATTTCGTCTGCGGCCCAGTGACGGGTCTGGCCATCTGGTTGCCAGCGGTGCAGGCGGCCTGCCGGTATATCTACCCAGTACAAGGCATTTTCCTGCGGGTGCCAGACCGGGCTTTCGCCTGTGGCATTTCGTGCATCGGTAATCAGTTCGGCTGTCATGGAAGAATTGCGCACTCCATCAGGGTTTAGTCGCCAAAAGGGCCGGCAGCGGTGAAGGCGCCACCTTGCAGGTGGGCCGTCGGGTCATCTGTAGCGGGCTTTGGCTGCTGCTCCAGGGCCGTGCGGAAGCGCTCGGCACTGTCCTTCGGATTGAAGTCCAGGTGTGCGGCGTGGCGGTTGCTCCACCAGAGGTCGCGGTTGGCTGAGACACCGTACACCACGGTATGGCCGACGTTTTCGGCAAGCAATGCGCGCTCTACCAGATGCGCCAGGTCGCCGTAGCTCAGCCAGGTGGACAGCATGCGCACATTGCGTGGTTCGGGGAACGAAGAGCCGATGCGCAGGCTGACGGTTTCGATGCCGTAGCGGTGGAAGTAGAACGTGGCCAGGTCTTCGCCGTAGGCCTTCGACAGCCCGTAGTAGCAGTCTGGTCGGCGCGGCGAATGCGCATCTACCTGTTCGCCTTGAGGGTAAAAGCCGGTGACATGGTTCGAGCTGGCGAACACCACGCGCTTGATGCCGTGCTTTCGGGCGGCCTCATAGATGTGGAAGGTACCGACGATGTTGGCTTGCAAAATCTCTTCGAAGGCACGCTCGGTGGAGATGCCGCCCAGGTGCACGATGGCGTCCACATCCTGGGCCAGGGCCAATACGCCGGCCTTGTCGGCCAGGTCGCAGTTGATGACTTGCTCATGCTCGCCCGCAGCCGCTGCCATGGGGCTGATGTCTGAGACGCGCACGATGTTGGCGTGTGCTTGCAGTGCTTCGCGAAGCACTTGCCCGAGCCCGCCGGCGGCGCCGGTGAGCAGCAGGCGGTTGAAGGGTTTGCGGTTGGTCGTGGTCATTGTCGGATGCCTTTTGCTGAAACTGCATGAGGGTGCCGTGGTGCAACGACACCGGCATGGTCGGGCGGTTGCCCTTACAGGAAGTTGTACTGGATACCCAGGCGCCAACGGGCCTGGCGATCGTCCGTGTAGCTGTTGACCTTGATGTCACCCACTTCCATGAAGGGCGCCCACTGTTTGTTGAGCTTGTACTTGATGATCAGGTTCTGCTCGTAGTCGCGCTTCTTGTTGTCGTAGCGGATGTAGTCGGTGGTGAAGTGGATGTACTGGTATTCGAATGCCCACGGGCCGCTGGGGGTGTAGCCGAGCCAGCCTTCAAGGCGGGTGGTGTTCTGGTTGTCCTTGGCGCGGTCCGCCTTGCTGTGGTCGATCTGGTCGCGGTCGAGGCTGCGTGCGTCGTGGCGTACGCGCGTGGCGACGTACCAGGTGTCGCTGAGCTTGTAGTTGTACTTCAGGCCGAACTTGTAGGTGGTTGCGTCCTTGGAGCTGTCCATCTGGAAGGCGGGGGTCCAGGTCGACTTGGGGCTCATCTTGTAGTTGTAGTCCACGGTGAACTCATGGCCGTTGTTGACCATGTTGTCGTAGGCGACGTCTTCGCGGTCGCCGGCAGTCTTGTACTTGATTTCTGCGGCAAACCCCAGGCCGCTGTCCTTGCGGTAACTCAGCTTTATCCGGTCGGAGTGAATGCTGTCGTCTTCGGTGAACGTGTGCCGGTAGTTGATGCTGGCGGAGTCTGCGCAGGCGTAGAACGACAGGCCGAGCGTACTGGCGGCGATGAGGCGGCGAAGTGTGTTGTTCATGCGATCTCTTTTTTTGTTTTTGTTGAGGACGTGATGAGGCGTGTGAGCAAGGTGGGTGAGGTGGTGAGCGCTCCGTGATTTTTAAAATAAGTTATCGTACGACTGTGGGGCTGTCTACGAATTATTGAAATGTTGTCTGATCACATGGTTGGATGGCTCTAAATCGGTGGTTATGGCTTTGTGTATGCTTTGTGATGGGGGTCGTAGGGTGGGGTTTAGCAGGCTATTCACGACTATTTCGTCGGTTTGAAGAGGTGCTTTTCAAATGTTGTATGATGACGTAGGATTGCCCTCAGAGCGTGACCCACCCGCCACAAATCCAATAAGAAGGCTCAGACGTCCATGATCATTACTGCTGTAAACGTCCAGGTGTTTTCCTACCCCACGCGCCGCGCTGTAGACAGCGCCGGCCATGCCCATCCGGGCGATGTGACCCAGGCCAAGATGGCCTTGCTACGCATCAAGACTGAGTGCGGCAACGAAGGCTTCGCCTTCGGCGCTCCCGAGCTGATCCGTCCGTATGTGCTGGATGGCTTCGTGCGCAAGGTGCTGGTCGGCGCCAATGCCTTCGACCGTGAAAAGATCTGGCACGACCTCGCCCACTGGCAGCGCGGCAGCGCAAGCCAGCTCACCGACCGCGCCCTGGCACTGGTCGAACAGGCCCTCTGGGACTGGGCCGGGCGCAAGCTCAAGGTGCCGGTGCACAAGCTCATCGGTGGCTACCGCGACAAGGTCCCGGCTTACGGTTCGACCATGTGCGGTGACGAGCTGCCGGGCGGCCTGTCGACCCCTGAAGAGTACGGCCGCTTCGCCGAGACCCTGGTCAAACGTGGCTACAAGGCGATCAAGCTGCACACCTGGATGCCGCCGGTGTCGTTCGCCCCGAGCGTGAGCATGGACATCAAGGCCTGTGCCGCCGTACGTGAAGCGGTCGGCCCCGACATCGCGCTGATGATCGACGGCTATCACTGGTACAGCCGCACCGAAGCGCTGACCGTCGGCCGTGCCCTGGAGAAGCTGAATTTCGCCTGGTTCGAAGAGCCGATGATGGAAGACTCGGCCGAGTCCTACGCGTGGCTGGCCGCCCAGTTGGACATCCCCGTGCTGGGCCCGGAGAGCCTCGGTGGCAAACACCTGAGCCGCGCCAGTTGGGTCAAGAACGATGTCTGTGACATCCTGCGTGCCGGCGTTGCCGGGGTCGGCGGTATCGCCCCGTGCCTGAAGGTCGCGCACATGGCCGAAGCGTTTGGCATGGATTGCGAGATCCACGGCAACGGCGCGGCCAACCTGGCGGTGGTCGGCGCGATCAAGAACTGCACCTGGTACGAGCGCGGCCTGCTGCACCCGTTCCTCAACTATGACGAAGTACCGGCCTACCTCAAGCGCCTGGTCGACCCGATGGATGAAGACGGCTTCGTGCACCTCTCCGACCTGCCTGGACTGGGGGAGGAGATCGACTTCGACTACGTCGAGACCAACACGCTGCAGAGTTTCTGATTCGTGCATGGCGGCACGCCTCGGTGCGTGCCGCCCGAGAGTCCAATAACTATAAAAAGGCTATCTCACATGAGCGTTCTCCCCAAATTCTGGGCGGGGGTCCTGGCCGCATCGCTGGCGATGACGTCGGTTCCTGCCGCTTTCGCCAAGACCCCCGCCGACCAGTTGATCGTCGGCATGAGCATGATCAACCTCCTGTCGCTCGACCCGGCCGCCGCCACCGGCCTGGATGTCTCCGAGGTCAATGCCAACCTCTACGACATGCTGCTGGTGCAGGACGTCAAGCAGCCGGACCAGCTGGTACCGGCCCTGGCGCAAAGCTGGCAGGTCAGCGACGACCGCAAGACCCTGACCTTCACGCTGCGCCCCGGCGTGACCTTCCAGTCGGGCAACCCGCTGACCGCCGAAGACGTCGCCTGGTCGTTGCAGCGCGTGCTCAAGCTCAATCTGGCCCTGGCCTCGACATGGAAGGCTTACGGCTTCACCGCCGGCAACGCCGCCCAGTACCTGCGCGCCGCCGACGAGCACACCTTTGTCCTCGAGCTGCCGCGGCCAACCGACCCGATGTTGGTGCTCAACACCCTGGCGACCTCGCCCAGTGCCTTTATCCTCGACCGCAAAGTGGTTCAGCAACACCAGAAGGGCGACGACATGGGCGGCGCCTGGCTGACTACCCACGCCGCCGGAAGCGGCCCGTTCATCCTCAATGACTGGCGCGCCAACGATGTGATCCTGATGAGCCGCTACGACGGTTACTGGGGTGGCCCGGCCAAGCTCAAGCGCATCGTCATGCGCAACATGACCGAGTCGCAGTCGCTGCGCCTGATGGTCGAGCGCGGTGACCTGGACCTGGCCAAGGGCATGTCCGCACCCGACATCGAAGCCCTGGAGAAGTCCGACAAGGTGCGCACCCAGACCGTGCAGCGCGGGACCCTGTATTACGTTGCCCTGAGCGTCAAGAACAAGCCCTACGATGACGCCCGCGTGCGCCGCGCGGTGCGTTCGCTGATCGACTATCAAGGCATCAACCAGACCGTCATGCCGCACTACGGCCAGCTCAACCAGCGCCCATTGCCGCTCGGCCTGCCGGCACGGCTGGACGATCCGGGCTACACCCTGAACGTCGCCGAGGCGAAAAAACTGCTGACCGAAGCCGGTTACCCGAATGGCTTCAAAACCACCATCCGCGTGCTCACCGAGCCGCCATTCATCAACATCGCCTCCAGCCTGCAGGCGACCCTGGCCCAGGCCGGCATCCAGGCGACCATCGTCACCGGCACCGGCAACCAGATCTACGGCGCCATGCGCGAACGCAGCTTCGACATCCTGGTCGGCCGCGGCGGTGGCGGGGCCGAGCGTCATCCGCATTCGAGCCTGCGGACCCTGGTGTACAACCCGGACAACCGCGACGAAGCCAAGCTGAGCAACTTCCAGGGCTGGCGCACGTCGTTCTACAGCCCCGAGCTGAACGCGCTGATCGAGCAGGCCGAAGTCGAGCCTGACAAGACCAGGCAACTGGCCCAGTACCAGCAGATCCAGAAGACCCTGGACGCGCAGGTCGGGGCGATCCTGCCGGTGTCGCAGATGACCGACACCGTGGTGGTCTACCACGATGTTCAGGATTACCAGACCCACAGTGCGGCCACCACCCGCTACAAAGACGTCTACAAGTCGCGATGAGCGGGAGCGGGGCGTGCGCGCCCCGAACGCCTCGGTGTTGGCTGAACGCATTTTCAGGAGCCTGTTATGTTAGTTTCGACTGCCTCTGTGCTGGGCACGCGCGTGTCTGGCACTGCCCGACGGGCCAGCACGGTCCTGGTGACCCTGCTCGGTCTGTTGGCGCTGACCTTCTTCATTGGTCGGGTGATGCCGCTGGACCCGGTGCTGGCCGTGGTCGGGCCGGACGCCGACAGCTCCACCTACGACCAGGTGTACCGGGCGATGGGCCTGGACCAGCCGATCTGGGTGCAGTTCGGGCTGTACCTCAACGACCTGCTCCACGGTGATTTCGGCAACGCCCTGCTGACCGGCCACCCGGTGCTGGACGACATCAAGCGGGTGTTCCCGGCGACCATCGAGTTGGCCACCCTGGCAATCCTTTTCGGCATCGTCATCGGCTTGCCACTGGGCGTGGTCGCGGCCAGTAACCAGGGCCGCCTTGGCGACCATGTGGCACGGGTGATCACCCTGTTCGGTTACTCCACGCCGATCTTCTGGGTCGGCATGATGGGCCTGCTGGTGTTCTACGCCTGGCTCGGCTGGGCCGGCGGGGCAGGGCGCATCGACCTCGCCTACGACGGCATGGTGCCGGACATCACCGGCCTGTTGCTGATCGACACGGCCCTGGCCGGCGATTGGGAAGCCTTCACCAGCGCGCTGCGGCACATCGTCCTGCCGGGGCTGATCCTGGGCCTCAACTCGGTCGCCTACATCAGCCGCATGACCCGCAGCTTCATGCTCGAACAGCTGTCCCAGGAATACATCATCACCGCCCGGGTCAAGGGCCTGTCGCGCCGCCAGGTGGTCTGGGGCCATGCGTTTCGCAACATCCTCGTGCAACTGCTGACGGTGGTGGCTTTGGCCTACGGCTCGCTGCTCGAAGGCGCGGTACTGATCGAAACGGTGTTTGCCTGGCCCGGTTTCGGTCAGTACCTGACCAGCAGCCTGATGCTCGGTGACATGAACGCGGTGATGGGCTGTGTGCTGGTGATCGGGCTGATCTTCGTCGCCCTGAACCTGATCAGCGACGCCCTGTACAAGGTGTTCGACCCACGGACCCGTTAAGCCCCGCGCGGCCAGCGCGAACACAGTGCATGACTATAAAAACAAGGACAGCCACATGAAAACTGTACTTCCGATCCTGCGCCTGAGCCTGCTGGGTGCGATGCTGGCACTGGGGCCGATGGCCGCCGTGCAGGCCAAGACCCCCGCCGACCAGTTGATCGTCGGCATGAGCATGGTCAACCTGTTTTCCATCGACCCGGCCAACGCCCCGGGCCTGGATGCCTCCGGGGTCAACGCCAACCTGTATGACACGCTGGTCAAGCGCGACCAGGGCAACCCGGAAAAACACCTGCCACAGTTGGCCGAACGCTGGGAGATCAGCGAAGACGGCAAGCAGGTCACCTTCCACCTGCGCAGGGACGTCAAGTTCCATTCCGGCAACCCGCTGACCGCCGAAGACGTGGCCTGGTCGCTGTACCGGGTGATGAAACTCAACTTCGGCCTGGCCACCACCTGGAAGGCCTACGGCTACAGCGTCGACAACATTCAGGGGCTGATCCGCGCCACTGACCCGCATACCCTGGTGGTCGAGCTGCCGCAGCCCGCCGACCCGCTGCTGCTGATCGACTCGCTGGCGACCTCGCCCAGCGCGGTCATCGTCGACCGCCAGGAAGCCTTGAAGCACGAGAAGGACGGTGACCTGGGCGCCGCCTGGCTGGTCACCAACGAGGCCGGCAGCGGCCCGTTCACCCTGACCAAGTGGAGCGCCAACGACGCCTTGGTGATGACCCGCTTCGACGGCTACTGGGCGGGGCCTGCAAAAATGAAGCGGGTGCTGGTGCGGCACATGACCGAGTCGCAATCACTGCGGCTGATGCTCGAGCGCGGTGACCTCGACCTGGTCTACGGCATGGCCGCGCCAGACATCAAGGCCATCGAGAGCTCGCCCAAGCTGCAGGTGCAACCGCTGCAGCGCGGCACCATGTACTACGTGGCGATGAGCATGAAGCAGCCCGAATTCGCCAACCAGAAAGTCCGCGAAGCGGTGCGCAACCTGATCGACTACAAAGGTATCGACGAGCAGGTCATGCCGCACTACGGCATGCTCAACCAGCAGCCGATGCAGCTTGGCCTCGACGCCCGCCTGCCGGACCCAGGCTACAAGATGGATGTCGCCAAGGCCAAGGCGTTGCTGGCCGAAGCCGGCTACCCGCAAGGCTTCACCACCACCATCCGGACCTTGTCCGAGCCGCCGTTCATCGACATCGCCGCGCGCATGCAGTCGACGCTCGCCGAAGGCGGAATCAAGGCCAGCATCGTCACCGGCACCGGCAACCAGGTGTATGGCGCGATGCGCGCGCGCAACTTCGAGATGATCGTCGCGCGCGGTGCCGAGCGCTACCCGCACCCGTATTTCAGCCTGCGCACCTTTGTCTACAACCCGGACAACAGCGATAGCGCGGGCCTGCCCAACTTCCAGGGCTGGCGCGCGTCTTTCTTCGATCAACAGCTCAATGCGCTGATCGACCAGGCGGGCGTCGAGCGTGACGCCGCCAAGCGCGTGAGCCTGTACCACCAGGCCCAGCAGCGCTACGACCAGCAGGTCGGGCCGATCATGATGCTCTCGCAGATGACCGACACCGCGGTGAGTGCGGTGGACGTCAAGGGCTTTACCGGCGATGACGCCGAGGCGACCCGTTACCTGGGCGTCTACAAGCAACGCTGAACCTGTCCGGGGGCGCCAGCGGGCGCGCCGGGCGGCCATGATTTCACACCGAGAACATGCCGATGATTGCCAACATGTCTTCTACTCAAGCAAGCGCCAAGCCGCAGGCCGACACCACGCCGGCTTCCAGCCTCGACGCCTTTTACAAAAGCAGCCTGCGGGTGCTGCGCCACCTGTTGCGCAACCCCATGACCCTGGCCGGGCTGCTGGTGGCCGTGCTGCTGATCGTGGTCGCCACCTTCGCCCCGTGGATCGCCACCCATGACCCGGTGGTGCAGAACCTCGCCAACGCCCTGCAGGCCCCCGGTGCCGCGCACTGGTTCGGCACCGACGAATATGGCCGCGACATCTTCAGCCGGTTGGTCTACGGCTCACGAATCACCCTCTACATCATTACCCTGGTGACGATTATCGTCGGACCGATCGGGCTGTTCATCGGCACTGTGTCGGGCTACTACGGTGGCATCGTCGACACGGTGTTCATGCGCATCACCGACATCTTCATCTCGTTCCCCAGCCTGGTCCTGGCACTGGCGTTCATCGCTGCCCTTGGCCCTGGCCTGGAGCATGCCGTGGTCGCTATCGCGCTGACCTCGTGGCCACCGATCGCACGGCTGGCAAGGGCTGAAACCCTGTCGCTGCGCAAGGCCGACTTCGTTGTCGCGGTCGAGCTGCAGGGCGCCTCGTCGACGCGCATCATCCTGCGTCATATCGTGCCGATGTGCCTGTCGTCGGTGATCATCCGCCTGACCATGAACATGGCCGGGATCATCCTCACCGCCGCGGCGCTGGGCTTTCTCGGCCTTGGCGCACAGGCGCCGCTGCCGGAGTGGGGCGCAATGATCTCCACCGGTCGACGCTACATGCTCGAATGCTGGTGGCTGGTGGCGGTACCGGGTGCGGCGATCATGCTGGTGAGCCTGGCGTTCAACCTGCTGGGCGATGGCCTGCGGGACATTCTCGACCCGCGTAGCGAGTAACTGGAGGCTTTATGTCGTCGCTCAAACTCAACGTCGAAGCGCTCAACGTACGCTTCGTCAACGGCAAGAAAGAAATGCACGCGGTGCGCGATGTGTCGTTCACCCTTGGCCGGGAAAAACTGGCCATCGTCGGCGAGTCCGGCTCGGGCAAGTCGACGGTCGGGCGCAGCTTGCTCAAGCTGCACCCCGGCAGCACGCAGATCACCGCCAAGGCCCTGCAGTTCGGCGATGTCGACCTGCTCAGCGCCAGCGAAAAGGCCATGCAGAAGATCCGTGGCCAGCGCATCTCGATGATCATGCAAGACCCCAAGTACTCGCTCAACCCGGTGGTCAAGGTTGGCGACCAGATCGCCGAGGCGTACCTGGCGCACCATAAGGCCAGCCGCAGCGAGGCACGCGAGCGGGTCATGCTGATGCTGGAAAAGGTCCATATCCGCGACCCGAAACGCGTCTACAACCTGTACCCGCATGAAGTCAGCGGCGGCATGGGCCAGCGCATCATGATCGCCATGATGGTCATCACCAGCCCGGAGGTGATCATCGCCGACGAGCCAACCTCGGCGCTCGACGTGTCGGTGCGTCAACAGGTGCTCAACGTGCTCGAAGAGTTGGTGGTCGAGCAGCAGATGGGGCTGATCTTCGTCAGCCACGACCTCAACCTGGTGCGCAACTACTGTGACCGGGTGTTGGTGATGTACGCCGGGCGGGTGGTCGAGTCGCTCGCCGCGTGCGACCTGCAGTATGCCGAACACCCGTATACCCGTGGCCTGCTGGCGGCCTTGCCGAGCATGGACAACCGCCGCCCGCGCTTGCCGGTGCTGCAACGCGACCCGCTCTGGCTCACCTGCTGAGGTAACTGACATGTCCATGATCCAAGCACAATCGCTGAACCTGAGCTTCGGCGTTGGCGCCACCCTCAACCAGGTGCTGCACGACGTCGACCTGACCGTCGAGGACGGCGAGTCGTTCGGCCTGGTGGGCGAGTCGGGCTCCGGCAAGACCACCGTGCTGCGCTGCCTGGCCGGCCAGTACCGGCACTGGAGCGGGGCGCTGAGCATTGCCGGCGGTGCGTTGCAGCACAAGCTGCCCAAGGAGCACTTTCGCAAGGTGCAGATGGTCTTCCAGGACCCCTACGGCTCGTTGCACCCGCGGCACACCATCGACACCGCCTTGCGCGAGCCGCTGACCATTCACGGCATGGCTGATCGCGACGACCGGATCAACGACATCCTGGTCAAGGTCGGCCTCAATGACAGCTTCCGCTACCGCTATCCGCACCAGTTGTCGGGCGGGCAGCGCCAGCGTGTGGCGATTGCCCGCGCGCTGATCCTCGAGCCGCGTGTGTTGCTGCTGGATGAGCCGACCTCGGCGCTGGATGTCTCGGTGCAGGCCGAGATCCTCAACCTGCTGGCAGACCTGCGCCAGCGTGAGAAGCTCACCTACCTGATGGTGACCCACGACCTGGGGGTGGTCAGCCACCTGTGCGACAAGGTCGCGGTGATGCAGCAAGGGCGGATCGTCGAGCAACTGGACTGCCGGGCACTGAGCCAGGACCAGGCCACCCACGATTACACCCGTATGCTGGTGCAAGCCAGCCGCGACTTCAGCGCCGATTGTGCCCCGGCCATGTCGGCCTGAACCCGGCAATTACAAGGAAGACAAAAACATGCCGAATGCCAACCTTGCATCCGCTTCGCGGGTGCGTGCTGCCGTGGCTGCCCTGGCCATGGGCAGCAGCTTGCCGCTGTGGGCCGTAGAGGCCCCTGCTACGGTCCAGGTGCCGACGCTGGCCTACGACGACCGGCAGATCATCCTGGTCTGGGAAAAGCCCGCCAGCCATGCCGAAATCGTCGACTACCACGTGTACGCCAATGGCAGATTGCTGGGTGCAAGCAACGCCAACAACGATCAGGTCTCACCGGCCAAGCCTTACATCGACCATTTCTACCAGCAGGACCCGCAGAACTTCCACCACCGCATCGCCATTCACAGCTTCACCGCCCAGGGGCTTGCGCCCGATACCGAGTACCGCTTCACCGTGCGTTCGGTCGATCGCAACGGCAAGGAGTCGGCCGACAGCCCCGTGGTTGTGCAGCGAACCACGGCCGTACCGGCACTGTTCAATGTGCAGCGCTACGGTGCCAAGGGCGATGGCAAAGCGCTCGACACGGCCGCCATCCAGCGTGCCATCGACGCTTGCAGCAAGGGCTGCAAGGTGCTGCTGCCTGCCGGCACGTACAAGAGCGGGGCGCTCTACCTCAAGAGCAACATGACCCTGGAAATCGCCGAGGGCGCTACCCTGCTGGGCTCCGAGCGTGCCGAGGACTACCCGCGCGAAGGCTATATCCAGTACCCGTATTCCACCACCGTGCGCCCGGCCTCGCTGATCAACGCGTTGCCGCGCGACCCGCAGGCGCATCAGGCCTTCGAGAACATCCGCATCGTTGGCAAGGGCACGATCGACGGCAATGGCTGGAAGCGCAACCCGGATGTGCTCGACGAGCGCGGGCAAGCCTTGCCCTTCTACCTGCCCAGCGACAACACCCGCTACATGCACGATGGCGTGCTGGCCAGGGCCCAGGTGGAGCGGGCGGTGGCCGAGGGCATGAACGTCAAGGACGCCTACGGCCAGATGCGCTCGTCGCTGATCACCCTGCGCAATGTGACAAACGTGTTCTATGGCGGCTTCACGGTGGTCAACCCGGCCTACCACGGCATCATGAATCTGGAGACCCAGAATGTGGTGCTGGCGAACACCACGCACCGTACCTACGACGCCAACAACGGCGACGGTATCGAGTTTGCCAACAGCCGCGGCGCGCTGGTGTTCAACAACTTCTTCGACACCGGTGACGACTGCGTCAACTTCGCCGCTGGCACCGGTGCGGGTGCGGTCCAGCAAAAGCCGCAGGAAGATGCCTGGATCTTCAACAACTATTTCCGCAAAGGCCATGGAATGATCGTGGCGGGCAGCCATACCGGCGCGTGGATTCAAAACATCCTGGCCGAGGACAACGTCTCGGATGGCACCGATGCCGGGCTACGCATGAAAAGCACCAACTTCATGGGCGGTGGCGCACGCCACGTGACCTTCCGTGATTCAGCCATTCGCAATACCGCAAAACAGGCCTTCATCTTCACCCTGGATTACAACGACCCGAATGCCAAGCTCGACTACAAGCGCTCGACGGTGGCGGGGCAGTTCCGTGACATCACGGTCAGCGACGTGAGCGTGGAAAACGCCAGCACCGCTGCCATCGAGGTGAAGGGCGATAGCAGCCATGGCGCCTGGCATCAGGGGCTGGTGTTCGAGCGTGTACGTTTCAGCGGGCCGGCCCCGGTCAAGATCGATGGCCTGAAAGATTCGCGGTTCGTCGGGCTTCGCTTCACCCACACCGGGGGCGCCAACCCTTGGCAGGTACAGGGCAGCCAAGGGCTGGCCTTCACGGATGTGGAGCCTGCGCCTTAGCTTCAGGCCTCGCTGTAAAAAGCCTGTAGCCGTTGCGCCTCACGCAGGCGCGTACGGCTGTTGCTCAGGTGCAAGTACATGGCGGCGCGCGCCGCATCAACCTGACGGCTGGCGATGGCATCGTAGATCTGCTGATGTTCGGCGTTGATACCGGCCAGGTAGGTGCTGCGGTTGCTCTGGCCGGTGTAGGCAGAGTTCATGCGCGTGCGGGGGATCATCTTGGTGCCCAGATGCTTCATGATATCGATCAGGTACTGGTTGCCTGCGGCCTTGGCAATTTTCAGGTGGAACTGGAAATCGGCGTTTGTCGTGCTGCCGGATTTTTCCGGGCCCTGCATCAGGGCCTCCAGCGCTTGCTGCAGTTCTTCGAGAGCCTGTGGCGTGGCCCGTTCGGCGGCCATGCCGGCGGCTTGCACTTCAAGGCTCAGGCGGTATTCCAGCAGGTCGAGCACATCGGACAGCAGGCTGATGGTTGCCGGCCCCACGTTGAAGCTCTCCGGTGCCGGCATGTCCAGCACGAAGGTGCCGACACCATGGCGAGTCTCGACCAGGCCCGCGGCCTGCATGCGTGATAAGGCCTCGCGTATCACCGAGCGGCTGACACCTTCGGTTGCGATTAGCGTGGCTTCGGTGGGCAGCTTGTCGCCACGCTTGAGTGTGCCTTCGCGCATGCGCTCGGCGAAGCGTTCGACCAGCGCTTCGGCCAGGCGGCGGGGCGGTTGTGAGGGGCTGGCGGTGTGGTCTGGCATTGCTGTGCTCGCGTCTGAACAGCGGCCAGTATAGTGCGTTTTGGCACCAGGCTGCGGGTATACTCCGGGGTCTTCCGCTTATCAAGGGTTCACACAATGGCATCCGCCACCCCGGAAAAACGCCTGAATCTCGCCCAGCAACTGGTGCATGACCTGTCGCAGCAGATTCGCTCGGGTGAATTGCCAGCGGGTAGCAAATTGCCCACCGAAGAAGCTGTGACCAAAGCGCGAGGCGTAAGCCGTACCGTGGTGCGTGAAGCCATTTCGCGGTTGCAGGCCGAGGGCCTGGTCGAAACCCGCCGTGGTATCGGCACCTTCGTTGTAGACGCCATCCCGGCAGGTGACTTCCAGAGCACCAGCCCTGGAATGGGCGATGCTTACAACGAGGTGGCGATCATCGAGTTGCGGCTTTGCCTTGAGGTTGAGGCGGCTGCCATTGCTGCCCAGCGTGCCACCCCAGAGCAACTGGCTGCCCTGCGGGCGGCGCTGGATGAGGCCGTTGATACGCAGTCAGCGCCCTGCATGCGAACCGACTTCGAGTTTCACCTGCAGATAGCCCAATGCACGGGCAACAGCTTTTTCATCGACACCATGACCCACCTTGGGCATACCTTGTTTGCGGTGGCGCGGCAGGCCATGCCGACGTGCGATGCTCAGCAGCGGGCACTGGAGGCGCGGGAGCGCGAGCAAGTGCATGCCGCGATCACCCGCAAGGATGCCGGTGCTGCCCGTGCGGCCATGCGGCTGCACCTGGTCAATTGCCTGACACGCGCGCAGCGAAGCATTGCCCCAGGCGAACGGGGTGCCGAGCCGTAGGTGGCGGCACGCTGCAACGCCACAACGTATCTCAGCCCAGCCGAAAAGCCGCGCAAAGGCCCAACGTCTGTGGCAGTGTTGGGTATCTGGCCAGCCCCGCAGGGACCGACATGCAAACTCGCAAAACCGGTGTTCGCGCCCAACAGGCCGACCGCACCCGGGACAACATTCTCAAGGCTGCGGTGAAGGTCTTCAGCAAGGAAGGCTTCACCGGTGGGCGTATCGAGCAGATCTCCACGCTGGCCAAGTCCAACGACCGGATGATCTATTACTACTTCGGCAGCAAGGAAAAGCTGTTCATCAGCGTGCTGGAGCATATCTACGCCAGCTTCAACCAGGCCGAAGCCAAGCTGCGCATCGACCTCGGCGACCCGGAACAGGCCCTGCGTGAGCTGGTGGCGTTCATCTGGGATTACTACGTGCGCCACCCTGAATTCGTCACCATCCTCGCCACCGAAAATCTTCACCAGGGCCAGCACGCGCGCAAGTCGCAGAACCTCAAGGCGCTGTCCGGCGAAGCGGTGGGCGTGCTGCGGCCGATCATTGAAGCAGGCCAGGCCAAGGGCCTGTTCCGCGACGACATCGACATCACCCACGCCTACCTGATGATTGCCTCGCTCTGCTATTTCTATAATTCCAACCGGCATACCCTCAGCTCGTTTCTGGCCGTGGACCTGGCCGACAAGCAGGCCAAGGCCGACTGGCTGGTGTTTATCAGCGACCTTGCCCTGCGCGGCCTGCGCCGCTGACGCTCAGTGGCTGCCGGGGTTGGCGCGCACCTGCGCGGCCTTGGCCGCCAGCCCTTGCCAGGCGGGCTTGTCCGCAGCGAAGCGCTGGCGCAGGTAAGCTGCCAGGTCGGCGACCTGGCGGTCCGACAGGCTGTCCTTGAAGCCGGGCATGTAGCCCAGGTCACGGGTTGCGGGGGTGGCAATGCCGTGCAACACCACGCGCAATAGGTTGTCCGGCAGGGGGCTGTGGACGTTGCTGTTGACCGCCATCGACGGGCTGACGCCAAACAGCTTCGGCCCCAGACCATCGCTGTGGCAGGCCATGCATGCGCCTTTGAATACCCGCTCGCCGTTGCTCAGCGACACTTGCGTGTCCACCTGGGGCGCGGCCTTGGCGGCCACTGCCTGTGGCTCGCCGTCGAGTGAACCGAGGTAGTGGGCAATGGCACGCACGTCGCTCTTTGGCAGGGTGGCCAGTTCGCTGACCACCGGGCCCATGGGGCCCGCCGCCACTCCGTGCTTTTCGGAGAAGCCGGTGGTCAGGTAGCTGAAAAGCTCGTCTTCGCTCCACGGCGTGGATGATTTGCCCAGGGCATTCAGGGCAGGGGCTTCCCACCCATCGACCATGCCGCCGGCCAGGTAGCTGCTGCCGCCTTTTTCCGCGCCCAGCAGGTTGCGCGGCGAGTGGCAGGCTGTGCAGTGGCCCAGGCCGTCGACCAGGTAGGCGCCGCGGTTCCACTGGGCACTGCGCTGCGGGTCGGGCTGGTATTCGCCGCGTTGCAGAAACAGCGCATTCCAGCCGGCCATCAGTGGCCGCTGGTTGAACGGGAAGCGCATCTGGTTGGCGGGTGCTTGCTGGCGTACCGGAGTTTGCGACATCAGGTAGGCATACAGCGCCTGCATGTCGGCGTCGTTGATGTTGCGAAACGAGGTATAGGGAAACGCCGGGTACAGGTGCCGACCGTCGCGGCTGATGCCTTCGCGCATGGCCCGCTCGAAGGCGCCGAACGACCAGCGGCCGATGCCGGTTTCCGGGTCGGGCGTGATGTTGGTGCTGTACAGCGTGCCGAACGGTGTTTCCATCGCCAGCCCGCCTGCATTGACCTTGCCGCCGCTGACCGTATGGCACACGGCGCAGTCACCGGCCGCCGCCACCTGGCGCCCACGATCGAGCATCGCGGCGCTCCAGCTGCCGGCGCCTGGTGGGGTTACCGGGGCGATTTCGGCGCGCCAGGGCAGGGCTGTGGCGAGTACACCCAGTGCAGCGCCGAATACCCCGGCCAGCGAGCCGAACCACCACTTCGAACGCTTGGTGGTCGGCTGCGCTGGCGCGGGCGCGTCAGGGGCCTGACCTTCGCCATCGAGGGCGGCACGCACCCGTTCTGCCGTGATGGGCAGCTCGCGAAAACGAATGCCGGTCGCGTCGAAAATGGCATTGGCGATGGCCGCCGCGCTCGGTACCGAGGCCGACTCGCCACTGCCCATCGGTGCTTCGTGCTGACGCGGCAGCATCATCACGTCGATGGCCGGCAGTTCGGGGAAGGTCAGGATCGGGTAGCCGCCCCATTCCTTGCTGGCCACGGTCGACTCTTCGAAGCTGACCTGCTCCTTGAGCACCCGGCTGGTGGACTGGATGACGTTGCCGTGGATCTGGTGGCGCACGCCCTCGGGGTTGACCATCATCCCGGCATCGTGGCCGATCACCACGCGGGTGACGGCCACTTCACCGGTGCGCCGGTCCACCGCGACATCGGCCACCCATGCCGCCCACGCCGCGCCAAAACCGGGGAACTTGCTGTGGATGTAGCGTGCATAGGCAAAGCCCCTGCCGCGCAGCACATCGCCTTCGGCCTGCGCCTGCATGGGCCGGGTATGCGGCTGCCATTCGGCGCGGTCGGCGGTGGCCTTGACCAGGTCGATGGCGCGCGGGTCGGACAGGTGCCTGAGGCGGTATTCGACCGGGTCGACGCCAGCGGCAAAGGCCAGCTCATCGATGTACGACTCGTGGGCGAAGCTGTTGGGCATGGCCGACACGCCACGCATCCACGAGGCGCGTACCAGTGGCGTCATGTCGTTGATGGTGACGCGCATGTGTTCGTAGTCATAGGGCGGTATCGACGTGCGGTCGCCCATTTCGAACAGGGCCGGCACCGGTTCCACGGCACCGGTCAGCAGCAGGGCCAGGGTAGGTGCGCCATTGGACGGGTAGCTGGTCTGGAAGTCGTAGGCGGCCACGCTGCCATCGGCGTTCAGGCCGCCGTCGATTTCCATCAGCTGCGCGGTGCCCTTGGGCTCCCACACATGCTCCTGCTCGCGGGTCAGCTGCACCCGCACCGGGCGCTGTACCGCGCGCGACAGCAGCACCGCGTCGGCGCACACGTCATCGGCACAGTTGCGGCCGTAGCAACCGGCGGCCTCCATGCGGATGATCTCGATGCGCTCCTCTGTGCACTCCAGCAGCCAGGCCAGGTCGGCGCGCAGCAGATGCGGGTTCTGCGTGCCGGACCACACGCGGATTGGCCCATCGGTGAAGTCGGCCAGTGCGCACGACGGGCCGATCGATGCGTGCAGCTGGTACGGCCACAGGTAGCTGCGGCTCAGGCGCTGGGTGGCATTGGCAATGCCGCCGTCGACATCGCCCTGGTCCAGCACGGTGCGCTGTACCCGCGGGTTGTCGCGGATGGCCTGGGCGACATCGCTGAGGTCGGGCAGCTTGCCTGTGAATGGCTTCCAGCTGATTTTCAGCGCCTGGGCCGCGCGGATCGCTTGCTCTTCGCGCTCGGCCACTACGCCGACAAAGTCGCGGATGACGACCACGGCCACCACGCCGGGCAAATGGGCGATGGACGATTCATCCACCGCCAGCAGGCTGTTGCCGACGAAGTCGCCGCTGTCATGACCGGCGTAGGGCGGGCGGATCACCCGGCCGTGAAGCATGTCGGGCAGGCGCATGTCATGCACATAGGTCAACTCGCCGGTGGCCTTGCCGGGAATGTCTACCCGTGCAGCGCTGCGGCCGACCAGGCGGTAGTCGTCGATGGCCTTGAGCGGGGCATCTTCGGCAATGTGCAACTGGTGGTTTTCGCCCTGTACCAGTTCGGCAAAACGCAGCGTGCTGCCATCGCTGGCGATGACCACGCCGTCTTCGATGCGTAGCACTTCGGGCGTGCAGCCAAGGCGATGCGCGGCCTGCTGCAACAGGTGGCGCCGTGCGGTGGCGGCTGCCTTGCGCAGGGGCACGGCGGAAATCTGCAGGGTGGCGCTGGCGATGGTCGCGCCCTGGTTGGGTGCCCGCTCGGTGTCGCCCAGTACCATGTGCACCTGGTCCATGCGCAGGTCCAGCTCTTCGGCGACGATTTGCGCCAGCGAGGTGCGGATGCCGGTGCCCAGGTCGACGTGGCCGTTGAAGGCGTAGACCATGCCGTCGTCGCTGACAGCGATGAACAACGCCAGCTCGCGCGCCTTGACCACAGGCGTCACACCCTTGGCCACGGGGCCCGAGGGTGGGGTGATCTGGTCGACGATCAGCAACACGCCAGTCTTGGCCAGCAGTTGGTCGCGGCTGGGCACCTGTTGTGAGTGGTTCATGCTTTTCTCCGGGTCTCGGCGGCGCGGCGCACGGCGCGCAGGATTTCGACGTGAGTGCCGCAGCGGCACAGGTTGCCGGACAGTTCCTGGCGAATCTGTTCGTCGCTGGGGTCGGGAATACGGTCGAGCAGGGCCTTGGTGGTCATGATCATGCCGTTCATGCAGTAGCCGCACTGGGCTGCCTGTTCGTCGATGAACGCCTGTTGCACCGGGTGTGGCGCAGCCTTGCTGCCCAGCCCTTCGAGGGTGGTGATATCGCGACCCGCTGCGCCGGCCAGGGGGATGACGCAGGAGCGTGCGGCCACGCCGTCGATGATCACCGTGCACGCCCCGCATTCGCCCAGGCCGCAGCCGTATTTGGGGCCGTTCAGGCACAGGTCGTTGCGCAGGATAAGCAGCAGCGGGGTGTCGGGCATGGCGCTGACTTCGACAGGCTGGCCGTTGACCCGCAGGGAGATGGTTGTTTGCATTGTTGGCTCATCTCTGGAGGTTGCTTGCGCTACCAAAGGACTCACATGACGCGAGATTTTCAGTAAGTACTCACTACATGAAATGAGTGAGCAAGAAGCAGGCCAGAGATGGTTTACCGGGCGCGTCAGCTTGTCAGCCGGGGTTTTCGTCGCTGTCGATCATCTTGCGCAGGAGGTACAAAATGGCCACGCGTTCGCCGGCATTCAGGCTGCCCATGCTCAATTCGCTGATCTGCCGGGCGCAGGGGATCATTGCGTCGAGCAATGCCGCGCCGCTGTCGGTGAGTTCGACAATGACCTTGCGCCGGTCGCCCGGGTCTGGCGACAGCTGCACCAGCTCGCGCGTTTTCAGGCGCTCGACGATGCCGCGGATGGTTGCCTGGTCCACGGCGGTGGCCTTGATCAGTTCTGCCTGGGAGCTGGAGCCGTGGTCGCGCAGGGCACACAGGGTAACGAACTGGATCGAGGTAAGCTGCGGGTCGCAGGCCTGCTGTTGGAAGATCGCCGTGTGCCGTTGGTAAGCCTTGCGCAGCAGGTGGCCGACTTGTTCGGTGACGTCATAGGGTGTGGTGTCGAGCGGGGCGCTGCTGGGGGTGATTTTCTTTGGCATGGGATGGCTTGGGCTGGGTGGAAAGGTGCTGGCCGGCCGCCAATAGCGGAGCGCCCGGCCAGTATAACCACTATCGCGCCCTTGATTCCTCTGGTGCGACCACGTCGCCGGCCAGCACCACGGCCTTGTCGTCCAGGTAGATATCGCAGTTGCGCAGCGGGATGTCCAGGTGGCAGGGGGTCTTGCGCTTGCCGCCGACCTCGGTGTTCGGGCCGGTGGAGAACAGGAAGTTGCCGTAGAACGCGCGGGCGTCCATGCACATGCCGTCGTTGCGGTCGTGCAAGCCCATGGCCGTCCACTGCGCGCGCGGCTGCAGGCCCCAGCCGATGTGTGAGATACCGTACACCTCGGGGTCGTTGAAGTACTTCATGTAGTCGCGCAGGTACTCGGCCTCGAAGCCGCCGTGGATGCCGGTGATAAAGCCTTTTTCAATCTCCAGGGTGATGCGCTCGCGGCAGTAGTTCTTGAACGGCAGGATGATGTCGCCCACGTCCAGCACCAGTGTGCCCTCGGCACTGTCCTCGTTGGGCCAGGTGAACAGGAAACCGCTGGGCCAGTGGTCCCAGCGCCCCGGTTCGTCGGCATAGCCGTACTCGGTCACGGCGGGGTACTGGCCGAGCGGGGCGTGGAAGTCGCTGCCGGCCTTGGACCGCACATGCATGCTGCACGCCTGTTTCAGCAAGGTTTCAGCGGCCAGCACCCGGCGTTTGTCGTCTTCGCTCGGCAGCATGCGCGCCAGCACTTCGGGTGGCTCCACCGCCAGCAGGATGCGCGTGCCGGTCTTGAGGATCTGCTCCTGCTCGGGCGAGTGCAGCAGCATCATGGTATCGACGACCAGGTCGGCCGCTTCCAGCGCCCGCTGCGCCGCCAGGTTGCCGGTCAGTGCGGTGTCGCCGCAGTAGGCAGTCATGTCGTTGCCCATGGCGGTCGGGTGGTTGAACGCCGGCAGCTCTACCGCATACACCTTCGCCTTCAGGCGCTGCGCGGCCTCCATCGCGGCGTTGACCGTGCGCGGGTCGGAGTAGTGGCTCTTGAGTACGGCCACGCTCTGCGTCTCGTCCACGCGGGACAGCTTCAGTACGTGCTCGAACATCTGGGTCAGTTGTGCATTGCTCACCGGCATCGGGGTTCTCCTGGGTGGCGTTGACAGGGGTGCACCATGGCAGTGCCTGGCGCTTCATCGCGGTGCAAAATAATAGTGTGTACACCCTACTTTTGCAGATGAAAGCGCATCCGGACGGCAAGTGCAAGTTATCTGTTAAACGTTACCTATTCACACATCCCGCCAATGTTTGCGGTAACAGATAGCCGATATTGGCTTTCGATCAGGTGTTTGAAAAATATTTTGCTGGGCCTCTATCCAAAGTTCATTTGCAGCGTATACGCTCTAAATCGTCAGGCGGTCGAACCGCTGGCCACATATCAGAACAAGAGGAGAGATACCCATGCGTGGTAGGCAGAAAATCGCAATCGTCGGTGCGGGTCTGGGTGGGGCGGCCGCCGCCACGTTGCTGCAGCAGGCCGGGTTCGATGTCGAGGTGTTCGAGCAGGCGCCGGAGTTCACCCGCCTGGGGGCGGGCATCCATATCGGCCCCAACGTGATGAAGATCTTCCGCCGCATGGGGCTGGAGCAGAAGCTGGAGCTGATGGGCTCGCATCCGGACTTCTGGTTCAGTCGCGATGGCAATAGCGGTGACTACCTGGCGCGCATCCCGTTGGGCGAGTTTGCCCGCCGCGAGTACGGCGCGGCCTACATCACCATTCACCGTGGCGACCTGCACGCCCTGCAGATCGAGGCGATCAAGCCGGGTACCGTGCACTTCGGCAAGCGCCTGCAAAAGATCGTCGACGAAGGCGACCAGGTGCGCCTGGACTTCGCCGACGGCACCCACACCCTGGCCGACATCGTCATCGGCGCCGACGGCATCCACTCCAGGATTCGTGAAGAACTGCTGGGCGCTGAAGCGCCGATGTACAGCGGTTGGGTCGCCCACCGTGCGCTGATCCGCGGGGTAAACCTGGCGCAGCATGCCGATGTGTTCGAGCCCTGCGTCAAGTGGTGGTCCGAAGACCGCCACATGATGGTCTACTACACCACCGGCAAGCGCGACGAGTACTACTTCGTCACCGGCGTACCGCACGCGGCCTGGGACTTCCAGGGGGCCTACGTTGACAGCAGCCAGGAGGAAATGCGCGCTGCCTTCGAGGGCTACCACCCCACCGTGCAGAAGCTGATCGACGCCACCGAATCGATCACCAAATGGCCGCTGCGCAACCGCAACCCACTGCCGCTGTGGAGCCGTGGCCGCCTGGTGTTGCTGGGTGATGCCTGCCACCCGATGAAGCCACACATGGCCCAGGGCGCGTGCATGGCCATCGAGGATGCGGCCATGCTGACCCGCTGTCTGCAGGAGACCGGGCTGTCCGACCACCGCACCGCGTTCGCCCTGTACGAGGCCAACCGCAAGGAGCGGGCGTCCCGGGTTCAGGCGGTATCGAACGCCAATACCTTCCTCTACAGCCAGGAGGACCCGGCCTGGGTCTACGGCTATGACCTGTACAGCCAGGCGCTGAAAAGCGGGGAGGCGGCATGAGCACCTTCGTCGCCGGCGGCAACGTCTGCGCCAATGGCATCCGCCAGCATTACCTGCGCTATGGCGGCAAGGGCCATGCGCTGATCCTGGTGCCAGGCATCACCAGCCCGGCGATCACCTGGGGCTTTGTCGCCGAGCGCCTTGGGTTGTACTTCGACACCTACGTGCTGGATGTGCGCGGCCGCGGCTTGTCTTCAAGCGGCCCCGAACTGGACTACGGCACCGACGCCTGTGCTGCGGACATTCCGGCCTTTGCCGCAGCGCTGGGCCTGGATAGCTACCACCTGGTCGGGCACTCGATGGGTGCGCGCTTTGCCATTCGCGCGGCTGCCCAAGAAGCACCGGGGCTGCAACGGCTGGTGCTGGTCGACCCGCCGGTGTCCGGGCCAGGCCGCCGTGCCTACCCGAGCAAGCTGCCGTGGTATGTGGATTCGATCCGCCAGGCCACTGTGGGCATGAGCGGCGACGACATGCGCGCATTCTGCGCCAGCTGGAGCGACGAGCAGCTGGCGCTGCGGGCCGAATGGCTGCACACCTGCCACGAGCCGGCGGTCGTGCGGGCGTTTGATGATTTTCACAACGTGGATATCCACCAATACCTGCCCGCGGTGCGCCAGCCAGCATTGCTGATGGTGGCCGGGCGAGGTGGGGTAATCGAGCCCCGTGACATCGCTGAAATATGCGAACTCAAGCCGGATATCCAGGTCGCGCATGTCGACAACGCCGGCCACATGATCCCATGGGATGACCTGGACGGCTTCTTCGCCGCTTTTGGCGACTTCCTCGACCAACCCCTTGTCTGACGGAGCACGAGACATGACCAAGCTATACCGCATCGGCCAGATCGTGCCGAGCTCGAACACCACGATGGAAACCGAAATCCCGGCGATGCTCAACGCGCGCCAGGCGATCCGCCCCGAGCGCTTCACCTTCCATTCCAGCCGCATGCGCATGAAGCAGGTGAAGAAGGAAGAGCTGGCCGCCATGGACGCCGAGTCCGACCGCTGCGCAATGGAGCTGTCCGACGCCAAGGTGGATGTGCTGGGCTATGCCTGCCTGGTGGCGATCATGGCCATGGGCCTGGGCTATCACCGGCAATCGGAAAAGCGCTTGCAGCAGGCCACCGCTGACAACGACGCGCTGGCACCGGTAATCACCAGCGCCGGGGCGTTGGTCGAGGCCTTGCATGTGATGAAGGCCAAGCGCATTGCCATCGTCGCGCCATACATGAAGCCGTTGACCGAGTTGGTGGTGAACTACATCCGGGAGGAGGGCTTTGAGGTGCAGGACTGGCGCGCGCTGGAAATCCCCGACAACCTCGCCGTGGCCCGCCACGACCCGGCCAACCTGCCAGGCATCGTCGCCGGCATGGACCTTGAGGGTGTCGATGTGGTGGTGCTGTCGGCCTGCGTGCAGATGCAATCGCTGCCGGCAGTGGCCAAGGTCGAGGCGCAGACTGGCAAGCCGGTGGTCACTGCTGCTATCGCCACTACCTACGCCATGCTCAAGGCGCTGGACCTGGAGCCGGTCGTGCCGGGCGCCGGTGCCCTGCTGTCGGGCGCCTACTGAAATCGGGAGATGGACATGAGCGACGCACAAAGCGCCCGTGACAACTACCAGGGCGTATGGGGCCAGCGCATCGGCTTTGGCCGCAAACCAGCCCTGTTGATGATCGACTTCATGCAGGGCTACACCACCCCCGGTGCACCGCTGTACGCCCCGGGCGTGGTGGTGGCGGTCGAACAGGCCGCTGGCCTGCTGGCGCTGGCCCGCGACTGCGGTACCCTGGTGGTGCATACCAACATCCGCTACCAGCCGCCGCATTTTGCTGACGGCGGCGTGTGGGTGCGCAAGGCGCCGGTGATGAAGGACATGGTCGAAGGCAACCCGCTGGCGGCGTTCTGCGAGGCCGTTGCGCCACAGGCAGGGGAGGTGGTGCTGAGCAAGCAGTACGCCAGTGCCTTCTTCGCCACCAGCCTGGCCCCGCTGCTGCATGCTCAAGGCGTAGATACCGTGGTACTGGCTGGCTGCTCTACCAGCGGCTGCATCCGCGCCAGTGCGGTGGATGCCATGCAACACGGGTTTCGAACCATCGTGGTGCGCGAATGTGTCGGTGATCGCCACGACGACCCGCACGAAGCCAACCTGTTCGACATCGACAGCAAGTATGGCGATGTCGTCACCCGCCAGGAGGCGATGCAGCAACTCAGGCGCCTGGCCGGCTGAACGCCGGGTAGCCCTTACCAATAACAATCAAGGACCGGTGCGGGAAGCCCGTCCATGACCGCCTGCTGTCCGGGTGGTCGCCCCGCAGGAGCACTCGGGGTCTTCAGGCGCTGCCCAGGCACGCCGCGTATAGTGCGCGGGGTGCCCGGCGCGTCGAACACTGCTGGCCTTAAAACAACCACAAAGTCGCCCGCCAGGAGACAGGAAATGCCAATTGCGAATGCAACCACGGTCCACAGTGACATCGACCATGGCACTAAAGCGCTGTACAGCAAGATCACCTGGAGGCTCATCCCCTTCCTGTGCTTCTGCTACCTTGCAGCTTATCTGGACCGCATCAATGTCGGCTTTGCCAAGCTGCAGATGCTCGAAGACCTGCAGTTCAGCACAGCGGCCTATGGCCTGGGTGCCGGGCTGTTCTTTGTCGGCTACATCATTTTCGAAGTGCCGAGCAACCTGATCCTGCAGCGCGTTGGCGCCAAGCTATGGATCGCACGCATCATGATCACCTGGGGCCTGCTGTCGGCCTGCACCATGTTCGTTTCCACCACCACCCAGTTCTATGTCCTGCGTTTTCTGCTGGGGGCTGCCGAGGCCGGCTTCCTGCCGGGCGTGCTGTACTACCTGACCATGTGGTACCCCACCTATCGGCGCGGGCGCATCATTGCCTTGTTCATGATCGGGCTGCCCTTGTCGAGCGTGATCGGCGGGCCGATTTCTGGCTGGATCATGGGGCATTTCGACCAGGTGCATGGCCTGCACGGCTGGCAGTGGCTGTTTTTGCTGGAGGCGATCCCCAGTGTGTTGCTGGGCATCCTCACGTTCTGGGCATTGCCTAACCATTTCCAGCAGGCCAAGTGGCTGTCGGCTGACGACAAGGCGCAGCTGGCAGCGGACCTGGCGGCTGACGATGCCGAAGGCAAGGACAGCAAGCACAGCTTTCGCGACGGCTTTTTCAACCTGAAAGTGTGGATGCTGGGGGGCATCGACTTTTCGATTTTGCTCAGCGCCTACGCCATGGGCTTCTGGATGCCGACCTTCATCCGCGATGCTGGCGTCAGCGATACCTTCCACATCGGTCTGCTGACGGCCATTCCGAGCCTGGCCGCACTGGCCGGCATGTTGATGATCGGGGCCAGCTCCGACCGCCACCGTGAGCGCCGCTGGCACATCATCGTGCCGTTCATCATTGGTGCAATCGCCATGGCCAGCAGCACGTTGTTCAGCCAGAACCTGGTGATGACCGTGGCGCTGTTCGCCATTGCCTCGGCAGCGATCATCGGCGCGATGCCGGTGTTCTTCAGCCTGCCGGCGACCTTCCTCAAAGGCACTGCGGCCGCCACCGGCTTTGCCCTGGCTTGCTCGGTGGCCAACATCGCAGGCCTGGTGAGCAACTCACTGATGGGCCTGGTCACCGACCTCACCGGTACCTCCCACGCCGCATTGTGGGTGTTTGCCGGCTGCCTGATCCTCAGCTGCTTCCTGGTCATCGCCTTGCCGGCGAAGCTGGTCAACCGCTAGCGGCCCAGCGCTTCAAGCAACGGCAGGGCAGGCGGGCCGGGTGCCCGCCTGCCGACCCTCACTCGATGCAACCCGCACGTTGGCGGCCATACACGGCCGCCGCGCCGGGTTGCTGTTGCCCGATTCCAGGAGTCGCTCCATGCAAGGTTTCACTGCACCGCGTTTTTCTTCGTCTGCGTGCCTGGCCGGCGGGTGTATCGCCGCCGCGTTGTGCCCCAAGGCCTCGGCAGAGGAGGCCGGTTTCATCGAAGGTGCCCGCGCCACGCTGCAGGCACGCAATTACTTCTTCAGCCGCGATTATGCCGATATCAAGGGCGCGAGCACCCAGTCGCGTACCCAGGAATGGGCGCAGGGTTTTATCCTGAACGCAAGCTCCGGCTACACCCAGGGCACGCTCGGCGTCGGCATGGATGTGACGGGCCTGCTTGGTTTCAAGCTCGACAGCAGCCCGCAGCATGCCAGGTCCGGGTTGCTGCCCAGCCTGGACAGCGGCAAGTCGGCGGACGAATACAGCCGCCTGGGGGCGGCGATCAAGTTCAAGGTCTCGCAAACCGAACTGAAGGTGGGCGAGTTGATGCCCAACCTGCCTGTGCTGTTGTTCAGCGATCTGCGCCTGCTGCCGCCTACCTACCAGGGCGCGATGCTGGAGTCGCGCGAGTTTGCCGGGTTGACCCTGAATGCCGGCCAGTTCCGCTCCACCAGCCTGCGCGACTCGTCCAACAGCCAGAAAATGTACGCGCTGGTCAACGACCCGATCAACCCTGCGCGGCTGGCGCGTTTCACCAGTGACCGCTTCAACTACGTTGGCGCCGATTATGCCTTCAACGGCAACCGTACCAGCGTCGGTGTATGGCAGGCGCAACTGGAGGATATCTACCAGCAGCGCTTCTACAGCTTCAAGCACGCCGAGCCGCTGGGGGACTGGACGCTGGGGGTCAATGCCGGCTACTTCGATGCCCGGGAGGACGGGCGCAAGATTGCCGGTGACTATGACAACCATGCGCTGTTCAGCCTGTTTTCGGCCAAGACCGGCGGGCATACCTTTTATGTGGGCTACCAGCAGATCGGCGGCGATGATGGCTTCATCCAGGTGGGTGCAAACACCAACCCGATGGGTAATACGCTGCCGACCTATGAGTTCTCGGCGCCAGGCGAACGCTCGTGGCAGGTGCGGCATGACTACAACTTTGTCGCCTTGGGGCTTCCGGGGCTGACGTCGACCCTGCGTTATGTGAAAGGGCGCGACGTGGACACCGGGCTGGGCTTTGAAGGGCGGGACCGCGAGCGTGACCTGGACCTGGCCTACGTGGTGCAGAGCGGGCCGCTGGCCGGGTTTGGGGTGCGCGTGCGCAACGTGATGGCGCGCTCCAACTACCGCACCGACATCGATGAGAACCGCTTGATCCTCAGTTACACGGTCAAGCTGTTCTAAAGCCGATGGACTGTGCTGCGCGCTTTGTGTATGGGTGGCCTTGTGTCGCGGCAGGGCTGCGCAGCAGCCCCAGGGTTTCAGCGAAAATGCATAAATTGCCGGGGCTGCTACGCAGCCCTGTCGCGACACAAGGCCGCTCCTACAAGTCTGGTGCATGCCTTGCGGGAGCAGTAGCGGTCACTGCAGGGTCACGGGCTTGAGGTTATCCGGCAACTGCCTGATAGCCGCCTCAATTTGCGCGATCGGCCCGGCGAGGCGGTCCGCTTCCATGTCCTTGCCCTCACTTCTCAGGCGGTCGCACTCAAGGCGCAGGTCCAGCAATTTTTTCTGTAGCTTCAGGGCCGAAGTGTTGAACGGGTCCATGCTTTTCTCGTGCTGTAGGCTTCCGTGCCGTTGTAGGAAAAATGGACCGTAGCAGCTCGAATTAACTGGAGAAACTGATGTTTCATACAGGTTTGTACCCCTACCGCGATTCTTCCCACAGCGCACAGTAAAAAGTCCTACAAACTACGTTTCAATTCATGTGCTCTCAATCGAGCTCGACATCCCGTGTCAGCTGCGTTCAGTCGCCTTTTGAAGGGCAGGCCACCCTGCGTGGTTACAGCCGGAGCCTGTAACCCGTCTTGAAACCTCATGTAGCAATAATGTATCTGCGCCGCATCTGATCCGCTTTTTTTCCACAAACCTGAATCTGTAACCGTATCAGCCCAGGCTCGACAATATGTGCATCCCCGCATCACAACTGTAGAGGTTCCAATGGGCAAGCTGGCGCTGTTCCTGGGTGGTTTTCTGCTACTGACCATTCTGATTGGTATTCTTGGCACCATTCCGCCAAGCTGACTTCAACTGCTTTTTTCCTGCGCGGCCCGTCTATTTCAAATGACGGGCCCAATGCCTGACCAATTGGCCAGTATTCCCCCTGCTTGCACTGCTGGACCAGCGGTAGCTGCAAGTCATTCTCAAGTGCAAAAGCCTCGTGTAGTCTCCCGCCGCCGCTCATTCGGGCCGGTCTTTTTGCCGTGGAGTCGATACATCAATGGAATACAAGAAAGGCACTTCAGCCATGCTGGAGTGGCGTAGCCGTTTTCTTGCCGAAGGCACACTTGATGAGCAGGGATATGACCAGGCATTGCGCGATGCCCTGGTGCTGGAACAGGCCGGAGTGATCACCACGGCGGAGTGGATCGAGCTGGTCAAGCTGGCAAACACGGCGTTGCTGGTTGTGCGATAAGTCGTTCTTTGCGTTGGGAAATCTGTCCACAAAAAACGTGGGTAGGTCTGTGGATAAAGTGCTGTAAGCCAGGCCCGAGGCGGGCTCTGTTAAATTGAGCAGAAATTGAACAGTCATTTCGGCGGGCTGTTTTAGCAGGCCAGGCCGGTACGGCGCAGTGCCGCTAGCAGGTCGCGTACCCGCGCCGGCAGTTCGCCAGCAGGGTACACGGCATGCATTTGCGGGTCCTGGCCGCTGCTGGAAGTCAGGCGGTATTGCGGGCATACCCGGCCTAGCCGCCCGGCCTTGACCTGCGCTTCGCCAACCCAGGCAGCCAGGCGGGCGATGCCTGCCCCGGCCAGGGTGCTGTGGTACACCGCGTCACCGGAGTCCAGGCGTAGCCTCGGCCTGGGCCGCAGGCTGGTAATCTGGTCGTCGCGGCAAAAATGCCAGGCCTTGAGAATGCGCGGGGCGGTGTGCAGGATCAGCGCATGCCCTTCGAGCTCTTCAGGGTGCTGTGGTGTGCCGGCCACCGCCAGGTAAGCCGGGCTGGCATACAGGTGGCGCTGGTAGGCCCACAGCGGGTAGCCGATCAGCTCGCTCGATTGCGGAAAGGCCCCACGTACCACGAAATCGAACTTGCCTTGCAGCGGGTCGAGGGTTTCGTCGCAGTACCTTACGTCCAGGGTGACTTTGGGGTGGCAGCGGGAGAACTCGGCGAGCACCTGTGGCAGCACATGCTCACCCAGCAGTTGCGGCACGGCAAAGCGTATCCAGCCCTCGGCGCTGCCACTGAGCGCGGCCAACTCGTCGGCCGCATCACGTTGCACATCCAGCAAGCGTTCGGCATGGGGCAGCAGGCGCTCACCGGCTTCGGTGAGGGTGACGGCGTTGGCGTTGCGGTTGAGCAGCTTGCTTCCGGCGTTGTCTTCAAGGGTTTGTACCGCACGGGTTACCGCGCTGGGTGAGCGCCCCAGCGCGCGGGCGGCGGCCACGAAGCTGCGCTTGTGTGCCACGCTGACGAACGCCTGGATTTCCCGCAACATGTCCAATGCCATTGCCTGCTCCTTGTTGCAGTTTTTGCAATATGGCATTTCAACACAAGCGCAGCACTTTGATTAGCCTTGCTGGGGTCTTCTCTGCCTGGAACCGCGTCATGATGGATGTTGCTGTGCTTTCTGTGTTCGCCTTTGCCGCTGGGCTGATCGACGCCGCAGTGGGGGGCGGCGGGCTGATCCAGATCCCGGCCTTGTTCAACGTGCTGCCCACCGCGCAACCAGCGGCGTTGCTCGGCACCAACAAGCTGGCGTCTGTGTGTGGTACGGCCTTCGCGGCGCGCTCGTTCATTCGCAAGGTGACGCTGGACTGGGGGCTGATCGTGCCGGCAGCGCTCAGCGCCTTTGTCATGTCGTTCGCAGGCGCGGCCACGGTATCACTGGTGCCGCCCAGTGTGATGCGCCCGGCAGTGCTGGTGATGATCGTGCTGATGGCCATCTACACCTTCTGCAAGAAAGACTTCGGCACGCTGCACAAACCCGCGAAGATCGGCCGCAAGGAGCAGTGCCTGGCGGTGCTGATCGGTGGTGCGATCGGTTTTTACGATGGCCTGTTCGGTCCGGGCACCGGCAGCTTCCTGATCTTCCTGTTCATCCGTTTCTTCGCCTTGGACTTCCTGCACGCCTCGGCCTCGGCCAAGGTGGTGAACATTGCCACCAACCTGGCGGCGCTGGTGTTCTTCGTGCCCTCTGGCAACGTGCTGTATGCCATCGCGCTGCCCATGGCGGCGTGCAACGTGCTCGGGGCCCTTACCGGCACCTGGCTGGCAGTACGCAAGGGCGCAGGCTTTGTGCGCGGGCTGTTCCTGATACTGCTGTGCGTGCTGATCGCCAAGCTGTCGTGGGACTTGCTGGCCGGTTGAGTCACACCACCTGGCGCTGTGCTTCTGCCTGTTCGACGCGGTTGCGGCCATGGGCCTTGGCCCGGTACAGCGCCTGATCGGCGCTTGCCAGCAACGTGTCCAGGCTGGGGGCCGGGATATTGGCGTCGCAGCCGGCCAGGCCGATACTCACGGTAATCTGCAGGCGCTGGTCGGCCTGCACCACGTGCAGGTCCTGTACCGCGCGGCGCAGGCGTTCGGCGGTGAACTTGGCACGTTCTGGGGCAAGGCCCGGGAGGATGACGACAAACTCCTCGCCGCCCAGGCGCGCGAGCAGTTCATCGTTGTGCAACTGGTCTTGCAGGGTGCTGGCGAACTGGCGCAGCACCTGGTCACCGACCCCGTGGCCATGGGCATCGTTGATCGACTTGAAGTGGTCGATGTCCAGCATCATCAGGGTCAGTGGCAGCGCCTGGGCATGCTGCTGGCGGCTGTCCAGCAGCGCGTTGGCGCGGCGGGTGAAGGCACTGCGGGTGAGCACGCCGGTCAGGTGGTCGATGGTGGCCTGGTGCGCCAGGCGGGCCATCAGGCTGCGGTTGGCCTGGCTGACGCAGGCCACCACCAGCGGGCCGAGCACCAGCATGGCAATGCCCAGGCGCGCCGACATCAGCGTGGTCACCCCAGGCTCGCTTTGCGGCACGCTGAAGTGCATGAGGTTTTGCGCCACCGCCACAATCAAGGTGCTGCCGGCGGTGAGTGTGAGCAGCGAAACCATGAATGGCGAGTAGGTCCAGGCACACCACAGCAAGGCGGCAATCGGGAAGGCGATGGCACCGGGGCCGCCAAAGGCAATGCTGACCGCCAGCGAGACCAGCAGCACCAGCAGCGGCGCCAGGCGGATGGCCTGGGCACCTCCGCGCACCAGGGCCCGTACCGAGGGCGCGGTGAACAGCACCGGCAGCACCAGCACGCTGGTCGAGAACTGTTCGCTGAACCAGGCCAGCCAGGTGGCGCGTAAGGATTGCTCGAACCAGGGTGCAGCCATGACCGCTGCCATGCTGGCCGCCACCATGGCGGCGGCGGCACAGGCGGCGAACACGCTGAGTACGCCGTGCGGGGTGCGCATGCGCCGGTGCAGCCGTGGCAAGCGCGACAGCAGCTGCCAGAGGGTTACTACCACAGCAAGATTGCACAGGTTGAACCACAGGGCCGGCACCCAGGCACTGCCACACAACAGGTCGGCGCCGACCATGGCCAGCCACACCAGGCTGAAGCCGGTCAGGGTGGCCAGGCGAGGGTAGCGCAACAGTACGCCGGCCAACACAGCGTTCACTGGCCAGAACAGCGACAGCGATTCGATCGGGCGTGCCAGGATGCCGCCCAGGGTGAGGGCAAAGGTCAGGCAAAGCAGAACGACATAAGGCAACAAGCGCGATTGGGCTGGAAAAACCATGAACTCGACCGGCAAGCGGAAACGAAATCCAGGACAACGCCTTGAAGCACCTGGGGCAATACCCGTAGTGTGTTTCGTCAGGCCAGTTGATGTCAATCTGCCGCGATCGGTCGAGATAATGTCAAATTGCCTCTAATCCTTGTTGCTTTCCTTTACAACCCGAAGAACCACGGCACCATCACGACGGTGACCACCATCACCAGCACGGTGAACGGCACGCCGATTTTGACGAAGTCGGCGAAGCGGTATTGCCCCGGCCCCAGCACCAGTGTGTTGACCGGCGATGACACCGGCGTCATGAATGCCGCCGATGCGGCCAGGGCCACGGTCATGGCAAACGGGTAGGGTGACATGCCCAGTTGCGCGGCGGTACTGACAGCCACCGGCGCCATCAATACCGCAGTGGCCGTGTTGGAAATGAACAGGCCAATCACCGCCGTGACGGCGAACAGGCAGGCGAGAATGGCACTTGGGCCGGCGCCACCCAGCACGCTGACCAGCCCGCCCACCGCCAGGTCGATACCACCGGTTTTTTGCAGTGCCTGGGCGAACGGCAGCATGCCGACGATCAGCACCAGGCTTTGCCAATGAATGGCCCGATAGGCGCTGTTCATGTCGATGCAGCGGCCGGCGCCCATCAGCAGGCAACCGATCAAGGCCGCGATGACATTGGGCACGGTACCGCTCACCATCAGCCCGACCATCACCGCCAGGCTAAGCAACGCCTGTGGCGCGCGGGTGCGGGCTGGCGCGACCTGGTCGATCTCGGCGGGCAGGCTCAGTACCAGAAAGTCCTTGGGCTGGCTTTGCAACTGGCGCACGGCCTTCCACGGGCCGACCACAAGCAAGGTATCGCCAAGGCGCAGCTTTTCTTCCACCAGTTGCTCTTCGATAGCGGCCTGTTCGCGGCGCAGGCCGACCACGTTGAGGCCGAAGCGGGTGCGGAAGGCCAGTTCGAGAATGCTTTTGCCGATCAACTGCGAGCCCGGCGGCAGCGAGACCTCGGCCATGCCCAGCTCCTGGGACTGATCGATGAAGTAGGCTGCCTTGAAGTGCAGGGGCTCCAGTTGCATGGCCTGGCACAGGCTGCGCAGGTCGTCGCGGTTGGCGAACAGGTCAAGCAGCAGCACGTCGCCCTGGTGCAGTACGGTGTTGGAGTCGGCGCCGATCACCCGTGTGGTGAACTTGTGCTGGCGCTCGATGCCGATCACGTTGGCGCCGTGCCGGGTGCGCAACTCCAGCTCGCCGAGGGTATGGCCGATCAGCGGTGAATCAGGGCGTATGCGCAGGCGCCGTTCACGGCCGTTGAGCTTGTAGTCCAGCACCAGGTCCAGCAGTGTGCGGCGGGTTTCCACGCGGCCGTCCTTGCGTACTTCGCCGTTCAGCCAGTGGCGGGTCAGCAGCATGTAGCCGATGCCCAGCACCAGCACCACCAGGCCGAACGGAGTAAAGCTGAAGAAGCTGAAGCCCGCTTCGCCATTGCGCACCAGCTCGCTGTGCACCACTACGTTGGGCGGTGTGGCCACCAGGCTTAGCATGCCGCTGATCAGCCCGGCAAACGCCAGTGGCATCATCAGGCGGCTGGGCGACAGCTGCAGGCGAGCGGCAATGCTTAGCACCACCGGGATGAAAATGGCCACCACGCCGGTGGAACTCATCATCGACCCCAGCCCGGCCACGGCCACCATCAGCAGCACCAGCAGGCGTGTCTCGCTATTGCCGGCCCGCTCGCTCATCCATTCGCCAATACGGTAGGCAATACCGGTGCGCACCAGGCCTTCGCCGATCACGAACAGGGCGGCGATCAGTACCACGTTGGGGTCGCTGAAGCCGGCCAGGGCCTGCTCCACGGTAAGGATGCCGAGTAGCGGCAGGGCCAGAATCACCATCAGCGCGACCACGTCCATGCGTGGGCGATTGATGATGAACAGAACGACGACGATGGCCAGCAGGCCGAGGACCCAGAGCAGATCTTGGTTCATGGGGAGAGGGTGTTCCTTCACACGGGGCACGATAGACAGTAGCAGCCAATGTGCCAGCTTGTGATGAAGGGGGTGTTGATGTGCTGCAACAAATAGGGCCGCTATGCGGCCCTTGAGTCAGCTGATCAGTGACGGTGACGGCGGTGCTTCTTGCTGCCGCGGTTGTCGTCACCCAGGTGGTTGCCGAGGGCACCACCGGCCGCGCCGCCCAGGCCGGCACCGACGGTGGAGCCGGTCTTGCCGCCCACTGCGCCGCCCAGCAGCGAGCCGCCAGCCGAGCCCAGGCCACCGCCGATGGCGGCTTCGGTACGGTTGCCCTTGCGTGCACCTACCGCACTGCCGGCTGCGCCGCCCACGCCGGCACCGATGGCCGCGCCGGTCTTGCCGCCGAGTTGTTGACCGACAACGTTACCCAGGACACCACCCAGGCCACCGCCAATGGCGGCAGTACCGTCACCGGCGAAAGCGCCTTGGCACAGCAGCAGGCCGAGGGCAAGGGAAGGCAGAGTCAGACGCATGATACGAACCTCAAAGGAATCATCAGGTTAAGTTGCCGCGCAACGGGCGGCAGGTCAGGGGGGTAAAGACGCTTCAGCGGTAGTCGCGGTCACCGTGGTACTGACGATTGTCATCGTCATCGCGGTCATGCCGATGGTGGTGGCGATGGCCACGGTCGCGGTCACGCCAGCCATCGTCGTCGTCATGGTAGCGATGGCTGTGGCAGCCTGCGGTCAGCAAAAATGCAGCAATCAGCGAAAGGCTTGCAAGGCGGGTCATCACGATATAGGTCCTTGATCCGCAATGGTTTACGGGACACTTCCTGAGACTGGAAATGATCCATTTGGTTTCCCGGGCGGGCAAAAAATTGTCGTTGCAGTGATGAGCGGCGTGCTTGCAGGCTGTTGTTCTGTCCCATTCGGTCAGGGTCGCGCGGGCAATGTCCCTCTAAACTGTGGGGCAAGCCGCAGCCAAGACGGCAATCTGCCACTCGGTGAATCACGATGATCGCCCATACCCCACGTTGTTCGCCGCCGTTGTACTGGTCGCAACCATTATGGCGTTCTGCCTGTTGCTGGTCGGGCGCAGCAACCGCCGTGACAACCTGCTGCTCACCGGTTGCGGGCTGCTGATGCATGCGCTGGCTTATGTCTGCTACACCGTCTATGCCCAGGCCCCGCTGTGGGTCAGCTACGGCCTGGGCAACAGCTTGCTGTCGCTGGCTCTGGCGTTCTACACCGCCAGCCTGTTCCGGGTGCGTGAGCAGGTGGTGCCCTGGCGTGTCATCTTCGTCATCCCCGCCTGCATGCTGCTGGCGACGCTGGTATTGATGCTGCAGTGCTCGATGATTCTTTACTGGGCGTGGCGCCATGCCGAGCGGCCGGGCAGGGCCCACCTGCTGCTGCAGATCGGTGCGTTGATCAGCCTGGTCGGCCTGGGCATGCGTGTGCGCGCAACCCGGCGCGCTTTGCCGGTGACCAGATCGAACTGCGCTTCAGCGTCGGCTTGTGGTGTGGTGTGCCGGGCCCCAAAGACAGCACCGCCAACCTGCTGGCCCAAGCCGATGCGGCGCTGTACCAGGCCAAGGCCGCCGGGCGCAACACGGTGCACATGGCGGCGTTGATCCAGGCGGGATGAATCAGGATGCCGGCTGAATCGCCAGCACTACACCGTTGGTGATCTGCACCAGCACGTAGTGGCCACCCATGCGTACCCAATGGCTTTCCTTCTCGGGTGCTGGCAAGCCTTTGGCTTTCCAGTCCTTGATGGCCTCCTCGTCGCGTTTGTACTGGTCCGGGGCCTTGTCGCCCACTTCAAGCGTGCGATTGTGGGTTTCCGGGGCGGTGATGCTTTCTTCGCTGGAGGGCGCGGCGCTAACGGCCAGGGGCAGGCAGGGCAGGGCGGCGAGTAGCAGATAGTGAAGCTTCATGTGGTGCTCCTGATGGCGGTATACCTTAGCTGCGACAGCGGCATGCGCGTGACAATTCACTCGCGATACCCGCCAGTGCTAGAGTCGCATCTTTTTCAATACCCTGAGGATGGAACATGCGTGCGATTCTGCCGATGGCCGCAGCGCTGATACTGGTCGGTTGTGCTTCTGCGACCATGGAGACGGCCCGCGGCGGCAAGCCGGCTGCGCAGCTCGATTCGCACAAGGCGCCGGAGCTGGTGGCGCAGTGCATCCAGTACAGCTGGCAGGAAGAGAAGGTGTTCGGCGACGATGCCAGTGGCTACCTGGAACCCCGCAAGCAGGGCGGGTTCACGGTCTATACCCGTGAGGCGGAGGCGTTTGTGGATGTTTACCCCCAGGCGGGCGGGGCGCGGGTCGACTACTACGCGCAGAAGAATGACGGCGTGGCGCTGCAGCGCCGGGCAGCGGCGGCTACCTGCCTGTAAGGGCCAGTGCAGTCCAGTTGTTTGCTCGGTGGGTGTTTTTCGGCCTTTACAATTTTTAGCAAGGCAGTGGTGTCGTAGATGAGCAGGTGGCGGCTAGCATGAGCCGTCACCACTCAAGGAAGACGCCATGGACCGCTCACTGCAACTCAACCGCACCAGTTGGGACGAACGCGCCCCGCTGCACGCTGCCTCCAAGGAATACGAAGTCGATATTCTGGTCCAGCGCCCCGGGCACCTTTCCGAAACCGTGCGCTTCGACCTGCCTTTGCTTGGCGACATCACCGGGCTGAACACCGTCCACCTGCAGTGCCACATCGGCACCGACACCTTGTCGCTGGCACGCCTTGGCGCCAAGGTCTGCGGCCTGGACTATTCGGCGGTTTCGCTGGTGGAGGCGCGGGCACTGGCCGAGCGTTGCGCGATGCCCATCGCGTATGTCGAGTCCGACGTCTATGCCGCCGACAAGGTACTGCCGGCAGGCACGTTCGACCTGGTCTACACCGGTATTGGCGCGCTCTGCTGGTTGCCCCGCATCGAGCCGTGGGCGCGTGCGGTCGCGGCGCTGCTGAAGCCTGGCGGGCGGTTGTTCCTGCGCGATGGGCACCCGATGCTGATGGCCATCAACGAAGACCACCAGGATCGCCTGCAGCTCGAATACCCGTATTTCGAGCACGAAGCGCCGACGGTGTGGCACAACGACCAGACCTACGTCGAGACCGAACAGCGCCTTGCCCACACCGAAACCCACGAATGGAACCACGGCCTGGGTGAAGTCGTGACTGCCCTGCTGGCGCAGGGGCTGCAATTGACGGCACTGGTCGAGCACCAGAGCATCCCCTGGGAGGCGCTGCCGGGGCAGATGCTCAAGGGCAGCGATGGTGAGTACCGCTTGCGCGAGCAGCCTGCACGCTTGCCCCTGAGTTACACCTTGGTGGCGGTCAAAGCCTGATCAGGACAGGTAGCCGCCGTCGACGTTGAGTGCCGTGCCGGTGGTGTAGCTGGAGGCATCGCTGGCCAAGTACAACACCGCGCCGGCCATTTCCTTGGGGTCGGCCACGCGTTTGAGCGGGATCTGCTGCAGTGCGGCGTTCAGGATGGCGTCGTTCTTCACCAGTGCAGAGGCGAACTTGGTGTCGGTCAGGCCCGGCAGCAGGGCGTTGCAGCGAATGCCGAACTGGGCGCACTCTTTGGCGAAGACTTTGGTCATGTTGATGACTGCCGCCTTGGTCACCGAATAGATACCCTGGAAATGGCCCGGGGACACGCCGTTGATGGACGCCACGTTGATGATGCTGCCGCCGCCATGCTCGCGCATCAGCTTGCCGGCTTCCACCGACATGAAGAAGTAACCGCGAATATTCACGTCCACGGTCTTCTGGAACGCATTCAGGTCGGTGTCCAGCACGTTGCAGAACTGCGGGTTGGTGGCGGCGTTGTTGACCAGGATGTCCAGGTGCCCGAACTGTTCGCGGATGCCGGCGAACACCTGCCGGATCTGTTCCATCTCACCGATGTGGCAGGCCACCGCCGTCGCCTTGCCACCCGCCGCGATGATTGCCTCGGCCACCTGTTGGCAACCGTCTAGCTTGCGACTGGAAACGATCACATGGGCACCTTGCTGGGCCAGCAGGTGGGCGATGGCTTCGCCGATGCCGCGGCTGGCGCCGGAAACGAAGGCAATCTTGCCGTCGAGGTCGAACAGGTGGGTCTTGGACATGCTGTTTTCCTTGTTATCCGTCGTCGTGGCGTTGTTCAGAGGCTGGACTTCGCGATGACCTGCAAGCTCATCTGCTCCAGCAAGCGGTTCATGTGGATGAACTGGGCGAAACGCTTGTCCTGGGTCTGGCCGTGGAAGTAGCGGTAGTAGATCTGCTGGACGATGCCGGCCAGGCGGAACAGGCCATAGCAATAGTAGTAATCGAAGTTGTCCAGCGGGATGCCCGCGCGCTCGGCGTAGTAATCCACGAACTGGCGGCGGGTGAGCATGCCTGGGGCGTTGCTCGGCTGACGGCGCATCAGTTGCACCGGCGCCGGGTCGTCGGCCTCGATCCAGTAGGCCAGGCTGTTGCCCAGGTCCATCAGCGGGTCGCCCAGGGTGGCCATTTCCCAGTCCAGCACACCGATGATGCGCATGGGGTTGTCGGCGTCGAGGATCACGTTGTCGAAGCGGTAATCGTTGTGCACGATGGCGGGTTTCGGATGGTCGGCGGGCATTTTATCGTGCAGCCAGGCGGTCACCTTTTCCCAGCGCGGGGCATCCGGGGTCAGGGCTTTTTCGTAGCGGCTGGTCCAGCCCTCGATCTGGCGCTGCACGTAGCCTTCCGGCTTGCCCAGGTCGGCCAGGCCGCAGGCGTTGTAGTCCACCTGGTGCAACTCGACCAGGCGGTCGATAAAGCTTTTGCACAGGGCCTCGGTGCGGCTGGCGTCCAGGTTCAGCTCGGCGGGGATGTCCGAGCGCAGGATGATGCCCTTGACCCGTTCCATGACATAGAACTCGCCGCCGATCAGGCTGCTGTCGGTGCAGTGCACATACGCCTTGGGGCAGAAGGGGAAACCGCTGTTCAACTGATTGAGGATGCGGAACTCGCGGCCCATGTCGTGGGCCGACTTGGCCTTTTGCCCGAAGGGCGGGCGGCGCAGCACAAAGTCCCGGTCTGGGTAGCTGACCAGGTAGGTGAGGTTGGAGGCCCCTCCCGGGAACTGGCTGATGCGCGGCAGGCCGTCCAGGCCGGGGATGTTGGCCTTGAGGTAAGGGTCGATGACGGCCGCGTCGAGTTCTTCGCCGGGGCGTACCTGGGTGGACTGGTCGGTGAGCGTCATGCGTTTTCCTTATTCTCGATCGCAAGGACTATTGGCTAATCTAATGGCCTGGCGGCGCTGGAACAAGCGTGCCAAGTGCCATATAGGCGAGGGTGTTGCAGGTCGATCACTGCACCGAATGCAGGGCAAAAAAAAACCGAAGCCGCCACGGCTTCGGTTTTTCGATCATCCGGTGTACCCAGCCCTCAGGACGGGAACAGCTCGCTGAGTTTCATCGACAGCATCATGTCGCCTTCAACGCGCAGCTTGCCGCCCATGAAGGCCTGCATGCCGTCGGTTTCGCCACTGACGATGCCCTTCAGGGTTTCGCTGTCCATCACCAGGGTGCAGTTGGCGTCCGGGTTTTCGCCTTCCTGCAGGTCGCAGGTGCCGTCTTTGACGATCAGCGCGTATTGCTTGCCTTCGTCGGTGATGTTGAAGCCGAACACCAGGTCCAGGCCGGCGGCAGCGGATGGGTTGAACTTCTCTTGCATCTTTTTGACGGCATCAGCTACGGAGGTCATGGCGCATTCCTTATAGAGTTATTTACACGTCCCCGCAGGGACACAACAAACCGGGCTCATCGATAGGTGAGAAGCTCCGGTACCCTCAACAGCTGCACATGGGCCTGGCTGTTGAAGGAGGCCAGTGCCACGTCGGGGCCGCGGAACTTCAGCTGGCTGAGCGACGTGTTGATGATCTGCCAGTTCAGCGCGAACGCCTGGCTGGGGGTAATACGGGTAACCAGGTGGAGCAGGGCGGCGATGGTGCCGCCCGATGTGAAGATGGCGACATTGTCGCCGCTGCCGGCGGTATCCAGCACGCGCTGCAGGCCACCTTGTACACGGTGGGTGAACGCCTGCCAGCTTTCCAGGCCATCGTCGGCATGTTGGCCGGCGTGCCAGCGCTGCACCATCAAGGCGAACAGGCGCTGGAACTCGCTGCGGTGCTGCGCAGCATTGCGCAGGATGTGCAGGGCATCGGGTTCTTCTGGCAGCAGCCCGGGCAACAGGGCGCGGATGACGCCATCGGCATCGAACTCATTGAACGCGGCGTCGGTCTCAACAGCCGGCACCGCGCAGCCGCTGGCATGCAAGGCCTCCAGGGCCAGGCGTGCGGTATCCTGCTGGCGGCGCAGGTTGCCTGCCACGCAGCGGTCCAGCCGAATACCCAGTTGGGCCAGGTGCTCACCCAGGGCCTGGCTCTGGCGCACGCCCACGGGCGAGAGGACGTCGTAGTCATCGGCACCGAAGGAGGCTTGGCCATGTCGGATCAGGTAGAGGTTGCCCACGAAAGGTTCCGGCCTGTTTGGAGGTTGCTGCGAGGTTAGGATGCAGCACACGGGCTGTCAACGAAAAAACATACAAGCGTTTGAAAAGGTTGTTTGAAAGGTGTTGCCAGCGTTTACACCGGCTGGCAGCGCCTCAGGTGCAGCGGTATGCTTGCAACAGTTAAGCGCCGCTTTGGCGCAGGTATTTAAGGAGTCAACGTGGAGTTTCTTGCCGAGTACGCAAGCTTTCTCGCCAAAACCGCCACCCTGGTCATCGCCATCCTCGTGGTGCTGTCGGCCATCGCCGGGTTGCGCAGCAAAGGGCGGCGCAAGCCGGGTGGGCAGCTGCAGGTCACCCGCCTGAACGAATTCTACAAGGACCTGCGCGAGCGCCTGGAGTCCGGCCTGCTCGACAAGGCCCAGCTCAAGGCCTTGCGCAAGCAGCAGGCCAAGGCGGAAAAACAGCAGAAGAAAGGCAAGGCCGAGGAAAAGGGCCGGGTCTTCGTGCTGGACTTCGATGGCGACATCAAAGCCTCTGCCACCGAAAGCCTGCGCAACGAAATCACCGCGCTGCTGACCCTCGCCACCCCGCGTGACGAAGTGGTGCTGCGCCTCGAAAGCGGTGGTGGGCTGGTGCACAGCTACGGCCTGGCTGCATCGCAACTGGCGCGCATTCGCCAGGCGGGCATCCCGCTGACCGTGTGCATCGACAAGGTGGCCGCCAGCGGTGGTTACATGATGGCCTGCATCGGCGAGAAAATCGTCAGTGCGCCGTTCGCCGTGCTGGGTTCGATCGGGGTGGTGGCGCAGTTGCCCAACATCAACCGCCTGTTGAAGAAGCACGACATCGACTTCGAAGTGCTGACCGCCGGTGAGTACAAGCGCACCCTGACCGTATTTGGCGAAAACACCGACAAAGGCCGGGAGAAGTTCCAGGAAGACCTGGACATCACCCACCAGCTGTTCAAGGATTTTGTCGCCCGCTATCGCCCACAACTGCATATTGATGAAGTGGCCACAGGCGAAGTCTGGCTCGGCGTTGCCGCACTCAACCGCCAGTTGGTGGACGAACTGCAAACCAGCGACGAGTACCTCAGCGCCCGCGCGCGCAACGCCAACCTGTTTCACCTGCACTATGCCGAACGCAAGAGCCTTCAAGAGCGAATCGGCATGGCTGCCAGCGGCACGGTGGAGAACACCGTGGTGGGCTTATGGAGTAAACTCGGCCGCCTGCGCTAACACCTTGAACCCGTTGAAATTTTTTTTCGTTCAGGGGGTTGCAAGGTGAAAGGAATGAAGACATAATGGCGCCCATCGAAACGCAGCAAACTTTGAAAAAGGTTCAGCGTTTCAAGGAGATAGCAAAGCGCAAGCAGCTAGATCCGACCTTTGAGGCCGAGTAGCAAAGTGGTTATGCTCCGGATTGCAAATCCGTCTACGCCGGTTCGATTCCGACCTCGGCCTCCACCATTTGAAAACCCCGCAGATTAACGTCTGCGGGGTTTTTCTTTGTGCGCAGAAAAGCTGAAGTGTTCCGCAACTTTTGGCATGTGTTCCGCAACCCCCCTTATTTTGTGGGGCTCACGATCTCGCCAACGCGCCGGTAGACGCGCTTGGTGATCTCTTCCTTCGAGTGCCCCAATAGCCTGCTGGCGTGCCCTATGTCTTCGATTTCAGAGGCAGCCTTCGGTCTGATATCGCGGAACTGGAACTGCCGAACTGAGGCGGCCAGGTCAGCGTTGCCGAATGACGGCACTCGTATTGATGTTCGGGTGAGGTTTTGCCGACCTGGTGGGACGCAGATGTTCTTGGGGATTTATGCCCGGTGAGGGATGGCTTTATACGAAGAGGCATTCACCTCTCAGCCAGGCGAGTCGATGACGAGGATGCTTGCCAGGGGAGTGGCTCAAGCTCGTCGCATCGCTGCCGAGGGCGCTCCTGCCGCCGATCTTCTCGCCGCCTCGAAATAGAGGGAGAGGGGTTACAGCTGGGTGGAGTGCAGGTGTACTCCTGGCGCGTTACGGCTGACTTTTAAGGGGGGGCCGAAGTCCTCAAGGAACACGGTGATCGTGTCCAGCCGAGGTGCGCCGGTGATCACCAGCTTCGTTACCGTCGAGCGCTCAACCTTCAGCGGCTTGGTCGGTTTGTTTTCTGTGGGCATGGGGATACCTCGGAGCCTGGCAAAGCCGGGCTACGCTGAATGTTACATTGGTAGAGGAGGTCCGGAGATGACTACAAAGTTCGTCTGCCAGAACTGTGAGAAAGAAACGGAAGCAGAGCTGGATCACGATGAAGAATTGAACAGGCAGGCCTTCTACTGCCAGCACTGCGGGGCAAAGCATGTTTCGGTGATGGAGTCGCGTGCACCCGGCGGTCCGGTGGAGATGCAGTTCCGAGTTGTCGAAGACTAGGCTGCAACAGCCTGGGCAGTGGCTGATCGCCAAGGAGCCGCCCTCGCCGGAGAGGCGTTATCCTTGAATAGGGGAAGGCGCTGGCTGATGGCACGGCGCCACGTTTTGCGGAGGGTGGGGAGGTTTGATATAAAGCCCGGCCATTTCCAGGAAGGAACCTCATGAAACGCACCATCATTGGCTCAGCCATCATCGCCATTGCTGCCCTGTCCCTCAGCGGGTGCTGGGAGTCCGAGGAAGAGAAGAAGGCGCAGGCACAGCAGGAAGCCAGCGAGAATCTCTGGAACATCACTCCGCCTGATGAGAGCCAGGACCAGGGATTCAAACCGTGAAGTCATGCCTTACCTCAATCCTCGCTGCGGCACTCGTTATGAGCTTGGCTGGCTGCAAAGAAGACGCCGTCGACACGGCAGCCTACGAGCCGACCAGCGAACACTGTCAGCCCGACTACCTGAAAACGCTTTCAGACAACAAGGCCCGCGAAGACCTGGTCGAGAAGTGCATGACCGGTGGCTCGTACAAGAAGTCAGAGCCGAAGACCTGGTAACGTCCGGTCTTCGTCATACAGCGCCGCCTCATCAGGCGGCGTTTTCGTATGTGGGGAAGGCGCTGGCGTGCAGCGCTGCTGTTGTTATGCTTGGCCGCTTACCAAAGAGGAAGAGTGGTAATGCAGTTGCGTGAAAGACTTCGGGCGTTCCAGCTATGGTTCAACCCGAAGCGCAGACGGTGGGCTGGCGTGACCCTGATCACGCTTGGGGTGGTTGGGATGTTTCTCAACCCGCAAAGCCGTTGGACCCTGGTGCTGGGAACTGGAATCTACTGGTTCTTCACGGCCCTGCCGCCCGCACTCGGCGGCAAGCGTTGAGGTGCTGGCGGGCAGCGCCGGAGTGTCAGGCGGCGATCGGAAGCTCTTTGCCCAGGGCCTGCTGAACTGTCGCGATGACGCGGCAGAGGTAGGCCCAGTCAGGGTTCGGCTCCATGGCGCCGGGTCTTCGAGGTACACACTGATCGGATCGAGGCCGTGCACCTCGGTGATCAGCAGCTTGGTGACGGTCGATGTCTCGATGTTCATGGCTTTGTCCATGCATGCGCCGCCCTCCGTGGCCGGATGCGACATGGTGGCAGTGTGAATGCCGAAAAATTGATTTGGTCTGTGGCTGTTAGAGGTGAACAAGACTGCGTCGTGTTAGATTGCGTGCATCAAACAAGGAGGTTTAGATGAGCCAGAGCAGAGACAGCAAGATCGATAACATTGAGTTCAATGTAGCGAGCATTGAGCGCAGCAAGGCTTTCTACGGTGAGGCCTTCGGCTGGAGCTTTGTGGACTATGGCCCCAGCTACACAGAATTTAGCGATGGGCGTCTTACTGGTGGTTTTACGACCGGGGAGCCCGTGCAGCCCGGAGGCCCGCTGGTGATAGTGTATTCAACTGATCTCGAAGAGTCGCAACGTAAACTTGTTTCGGCGGGCGCCCGTATCAGTCGAGAAATATTCTCTTTCCCTGGAGGGCGGAGATTCCACTTCACCGACCCAGATGGATACGAACTGGCTGTTTGGAGTACCGATATTCCAGAGGTTTAGATTTGCCCCCGATGGTTCTATGCATGCGCCGCCCTCCGTGGCCGGATGCGGCATGGTGGCAATTTGGTTTGGTTTGGTTTGGTTTGGTTTGGGATGGGGTATCAGGGGTGACCGGCATGGGGCCGGGCATCGTCAGAGCCATCATCGCCTCCATTGCGTACGAAGGTGGCGCCAGGCCCGATGTCGAGTAGGTCGCATACCCGGTTGATGATCTTTTGCCTTCGACAAACATCCAAAAAGCCCAGCCATAGAGCTGGGCTTGTTCGTTTTAGGGATTTACTTAAGGTGGGGCCAGACTGGTAGAATTTGCGCCCCTTGAACCTTGAGATGGATCTTATGCGACAGTTTTTGGCAAAGACTTTTGGGGGGCTAACCCCGAGCTACTACGCTCGGCAGTTATTCTTCGGCGCGCTGTTTGGGGCTTTTTTCATTTACATGAAATCACGCGCTCCACTAGGTATTGATTTCGCAACGGTAGCCATCTCGGTGGTGAGTACCTTGCTCTATCCCTATTCTCGATTTGTTTACGAGAGCGTGGTGGGCTTCATCATGGGCCGCAACATGTTCTTCGTGAATGCGCTGCTGATGCTGTTTATCAAAGTGATGACGATGTTCATGTGCTGGTTCCTGGCGATCTTCATCGCGCCACTGGGATTGCTGTACCTCTACTGGCATCACAGTAGACAGCCTACCAACTAAATCCTCCGAGCCCAGCCTAGCGCTGGGCTTTTTCGCTTATGCAGATGACGCTGAAAGTGCAGTATGAGGGGGCAGGGCGGCCGGAGGCAACGCTGTTTAAAGGCCCGTCCCCTGCTGATCACAGGCCCCCTAACACGGCTTCAGCGCCGGTCATCCGCCCCCATTCATGAGCGCGGCCAAGTACCGGGTTTTTTATTGCCCGAACAGGCCCTCAAGAGGGCCGGTGAGAGTGCCGACCCCTTGGGTGTGCGATCAAGCAGCCTGCAGCGCGGTAGGTATCACCTGGAGTCGAACTCCGAACTTGGCCAGAGCTTCTTCCAGGCTCTCGAGCTTCGAGGTGTGCTCGAAGTCGACCAAGCGCCCGGCTGCGGTAGGGGAGATGCCAAGCATCGAGGCTAGGTCAGCCCGGGTCTTGCCGGAGCGGACCAGCTCATTCCACAGTGCGATTTTTGCGACCGTTACGCCAGAAAGCCGAACGATGTGATCGCCGGCTTCGGTGGCAGGTGGAATTGCTCGCTTCTGGTCCACGTAGATTGACAGCGCCAGGGTGAGCCCGTCCACCGCATTTGCCAGAAACTCCTCCAGGCTATCGCCCACGCTGTGAGCCTCAGGGATGTCTGGGCAAGACGAGGCGATACCCATCTGCTCAAGTCGGCCTGAATCCTGACAGGTCCTGACGGATGACATTCACATGGCAGCACTACGAAGCGAGGTCAAAGCCTTCATTGTTCATGCTCTGGCCTGCTTCGATACACCCAGCCAAGTGGTGGAGGCCGTCAAGAAAGAATTTGGGGTAGATGTCAGTCGCCAGACGTGCGAGGGGCATGACCCAACCAAGTACGCCGGGCGGGGCCGGTTCGATTCCGACCTCGACCTCCACCATTCGGAAGCCCCGCAGATGAAAATCTGCGGGGTTTTTCTTTGTGCGCTGAAAAACCTGATCGTGTCTGCATCAGCCCTCCACTGGGCAGGGCTGAATGGCTATCAATCTGCAGGTAGCATTCAGAGCTTGTATTGAATGGTGTAGGACGCATCGGTTCTCGGTTCTATCGTAATAGGAATACCGAAGAGCTTCCCTCGACAATCACTGACAACACAGCGATATACCGTGCCCTGCTGGAGCTGGGCCCATAAGCCTTCGTCATGTATCGCGATACCTAGTACACGGTTGTTCGGATCCTCTCTGACCTGAGCAACGTAGTGGTCCAGGTCGCACCCGAATTCAGCAGTGGTAAACTCTGGATCGTAGCCGATCGGCACACCGTGCCTTTTCAGATCGTCCCTGATGCGTTCAATCACGTCGTCTGCTTCTTGTTTTAGCATGATCGTTATCTCGCGGTGCTTGTACTCATCAAAACTCTAGCTGACCCTGATGATTTTCGTTGTTCATCGGTGTAATCAACGACTCACCCTCATTCCTCACATTTCCTACCGCCTTGCCGACCGGATACCACCGGAATTGCGCAGCTGGCATGCAACCTTGCCACACGATCGTCGCAGCCCGCTGCGGCGATGTAGTCGGGTCGATCCATTCCCGCGCGAGCTCAGGGGGCAACACCAAGGGCTTCCTGTCGTGGATGTCGATCAGTCCCTGATCCGCTGCTGCGGTGATGATCACAAATCCATCGCGCTCGTCAGGCCCGGTGTTCTGGTGCACTTCTGCAAGCGCAGCGAAATAGAGCGGGGCGCCGTTGGCGCTTGTGATGTAGTACGGCTGCTTGCGCTTCGGATCCGCTGGGTCTGGTATCCACTCGAACCAGCCATTCGCCGGCGCCAGGGCTCTACCACCTGGCCACAGGTCTTTGAAGAATTTCCCTGTTACCACCGTTTCAGCCCGGGCGTTAATCGGGTCCGGCCGCTGCCCCTTCGCCCAAAACGGCGACCACCCCCACTTGACCCGATCTACGCTGAGTCCATCGCCGACCGGGCGGATAACTTCGACGCGTGTCGACGGTGCCACGTTGAAGCGGTTGATTGGCGCGTGGTCGTAGCCATTGATCACCACCAGGTCCAGCGACAGCTGGCGCAGGTAATGATCCATCGACTCATAGATCGAATATCGTCCGCACATTTTCCCACCTCTCGCCCGACAGATTGTTCATCACTCAGAATTTACCGGGCACCCGATGCCAGATTGGTTGTATATAAATACAGTTGTCGTTGGGCCTTTCGCACTGTGGCGAGAGACGTCTTACTCATTCGCGGGTTGGTCGGGCGGGTTAAATTCAGACCGCTTGAACGTCGATGACTCAGTGCTTGTAGAGTAACGCTTCAACTACAACGCCGAACGGCGAGTATGCTGGGGAATTCAAGCCACCGGAAACAGCAAGGTGGCGGCTAGCCCGCCGCTTGCTCGATTATGCAAATGCACCTGCCCGCCCATTCGGTCAACGATGGTCGCCACGATGGAAAGCCCAAGGCCTGCACCATTGGGACTGTTACGGCTGTAGAAACGCTCGAATACGCGCGACAGGCTGGCCTCATCGATACCCGGCCCCTCGTCCTCGACGACCAGCTCGACGTGATTCTCCAGGCGCCTGAGTGACACCGTGATGCGGCCAGCGGGCGGTGAGTGCTCCACCGCGTTCGACACCAGGTTCTGCAGGGCGATGCCCAGGGCGCCGGCATCGATTGTCAGGTGATGGTCGCCTTCACCGATATCCAACGAGGGCTCCAGGCCGCGGTCCAGTATCCACGGGGTCAGGTCAGCCAAGGTCTCGGTGGCCACTTCGGCCAGGTCGATCTCAGTACTGGCTCGCTGCCCCAGCCTTGGCTCGACACGGGCCAGCGTCAGCAACTGATTGACAACCCGGGTAAGCCGGTCCACCCCACCCATCAGAAAGCCCAGCGCTTTGTGTCGCTCGGCCTCGTTGCTGGCCTCCAGCGCGTTCTGCGCGTGCAGGCGGAGAACGGCCAAGGGTGTGCGCATTTCGTGGGCGGCATCGGCAATGAACCGATGCTCACGCCGCAACAGGTCCTCGATCTGCGCCAACAAGCGGTTGATGGCGGCCTGCATGGGCTCCAGCTCCGAGGGCAGAGGCACCAACTGCAGCGGCTCTAGCGAATCGGCGTGACGCCCACGGATGATGTTGGCCATGTTCTGCAACGGCCGCAGTCCCCAGCCGATAGCAGCCCAAACCAGCAGTGCCAACACCAGGCTGCCGACCAGGAACGGGAACAGGGTGTGGCGAACGATGCGATCGATCAAGTCGTAGCGCACATCGTCACGCTCGCCCACCCAGATCACCCAGTGTCGTTCCGGCACCGGCAGCACGAAACCGCGCCATTGCTCGCCACCGCTGGAAAAGTCGTAGAAACCGGGGACCGTCGGTGGAGGGTCGATGGTCGGCGCACTGGGTGTGTGCACCAGCAGGCCAGCGCCGTCCTGCCAGACCTGGAATGCCAGCTTGCTCTCGTAGGGGTGGCCTACCCGATGGTGGCCCGCCTGGGCCAATGCCTCGTTGAATGCCTGGTACATCGCTTCACGCGAGCCACTTTGCACCGGCAGGCTCATGACGCCCTGCAGCAAGCGAGCGTTCTGAGCCAGGTGCGCGTCGTAAACCTCGTTAATTTCATGGCGGCTGTCGTGATAGTTATAGAGCGCCAGCAGGCCGGTCCCCAGCAGCAGCAACAGCATCACCCGCCACAGGGTGCGTTGGCGCAGCGAGCTCATGCCTTGGCCTCGACCAGATAGCCAATGCCGCGCACCGTACGGATCAGCCCGTTGAACAGTTTTTTGCGCAGGTGGTAGATGTTCACCTCCAGCGTGTTGCTCTCGGGTTCCTCATCCCAGCCATACAGCAGCTGGGTCAGGCGTTCGCGGGTGAAAACCTTGCCCGGCTGCGCCAGCAACTCGTGCAACAGCATGTATTCCTTGGGGGTCAGCACCACTTCAACGCCGTTGTAATGAACTTGCTGGGTAGCTGGGTCGAGGCTGACGCCGGCATGCTCGATCATGACCTTGGCGCGGCCGGCGCTGCGCCTGAGCAACGCGCGCAAGCGTGCCTTCAGCTCGTTGAGGTCGAACGGCTTGACCAGGTAATCGTCGGCGCCGGCATCGAGGCCGGTGATGCGATCATCGAGGGCATCCCGTGCGGTGAGGATCAGCACCGGGAGGCTGTCGCCGCCGGCGCGTACCCGCCGCAGGAGTTCAATGCCATCCATGCGGGGCAATCCAAGATCCAGGATCACCAGGTCGAAGATCTCGTGTTGCAAAGCATGCAAGCCACTGACACCGTCACGCAACCAGTCGAGGGTGTAGCCCTCCTGGCGCAAACCGTCGCAGATCCCCTCTCCCAGTGCGATATCGTCCTCAACCAGCAAAAGCCGCATGTTCAGTCCTGTTTGTCCTTGATCGCCTTGAGTAAAGCATCGATATCCGCGCGACGGCCCTGATCAGCCAGCTCACGCCCCGGCCGCGGTGGGGCTTGCAAGGCTTTGTGTAGGGCTGCGGTAGCCTCCGGGTAGCGTTTTTGCCGATACAGATGATCAGCCCAGAAATAGTTGCTGTCGATACCGCCGGGGCTGATCTGCAGGGCTTTGCGCAGCATCTTGTCGGCCATCTCGGCATCACCGAAACCAATCGGCCAACCGGGCACTTGATCGTACAGCGTGCCCAGGCTGGTATAGGCCGAACCCTGCAGGGCGTTGGGGTCCAGTTTCATGGCCTGCTCCAGGCTAGCCTTCGCGGCCTTGACCTTGCCTAGCGCGCCAAGGCCACCGGTGGCCCCCGCCCAGCTGCTGTTGATGATGCCCTCCCAGATCAATGGCTCTGGGGTACCGGGATACTGATGAACGAAGGCCGTCGCGTCACTCGCCAGCTTTTCGAAGGCGTCAGCACGTTTGTCCTTGGGTAACTGGTACTGGATCTGCGCCCAGCGCTGCTGTAGCTCACTCAGGTGCTGTGTGCCGGTCTGATCCAGTGCCCAGGTGAAGGGTGCGAATGCCAGCAAGCTGGCGATGAGCAGTCGCTTCATTTGATCGACTCCTTGGAGTGGCTGCCGATGTAGCGGCGAATGACAGGCAATTGTTTGCGCAGTGCGCGGTCGACTACACCCGGCAACATGCCGTTAATGCGCACGAAGAGCTTTTCCGGCCAGCCCAGGTAAAGCTCGCTGCGTTCAGACTCCACGGCCTGAAGCACTGCACGAGCGACATCCGCCGGGTCGTCCATGCCGACTTTCAACGCTTGATTGAGCGCTGTCGCAGCACTGCTATTCATCGCGGTGCGGGTCGCGCGGGGCGCTGCATAGAGCACATTCACCGTGGTGTCGGCCAACTCGCGCCGCAGCGCTTCCGAAAAGCCACGCAGGGCGAATTTGCTGGCGCAGTAGGTGGCATAGCCGGGGTAGCCGATCGAGCCATAGGTGGATCCGACATTAACCACCAGCGCCTTGGGCTGGGTGCGCAGCAACGGCAGGCAGCCACGTGTCAGTTGTATCGGCGCCTTCAGATTGATGTCCAGCAGCTCATCGAGCTCGTGCTCGCCCAACTGATCGAGCAAGGCGAAGCGGTTCACCCCGGCAGCGTTGATCAGAACGTTGACATTGCCCATCTCGCGGGCTCGACCAACCACTTGCTCGCGCCCTGCCTGGCTGCGCAGGTCAGCTTCTTGCCAACGCAAACGGTCCGGATACCGATTCATCAGGCCAGCCAGCTTGCCCATGTGCCGGCTGACCGCCAGCACCTGGGCACCGGCAGCGCACAATTGCCCGGCAAGCTCCAGTCCAATACCCCCGCTGGCACCGGTGAGAACCACCACGGATTCAGGCAAGCGCATGACGCACCTCGTGCTGCGCGGCGCGCGGCAAGCCCTGGAACATCTCGGTGTACAAGCGGTAGACGACCTTTGCGGCGTGGATGACAGCCTGCTGGTCGCCCTCGTCATCGAGGCGGTCCATCAACTGCTTGTAGGTCACCATGTGGTCCTGGTCGAGCGCACCATGGGAGCTGAGGTAGCTGAACGCCTGGCCAGGCAAGCCCAACGTGCTCTGGATGGTGGCCGCCGCCTGCGTGGCCAGGGCGATGCTGGTGCCTTCCAGTACGTTGACCATGCCGAACAGCCCGACAGGGTTACCGCGTGCAATCAGGTCGTAGAGGTAGGCGACCATCAGCTCGATTGGTAGCGCTGGCCGACTATCACGCACGGCCTCCCAGTCGCCGCCGCAGGCGTTGATGTCGTTGAGGATCCACTGTTCGTGGCCGTACTCCTCATCGATGTATTCGCACACGGCACCGCGCAGCCATTCCAGGCGCGACGGCAAACGCGCGCCACAGGCCATCATCAGCGGCACCGTATGGCGGACATGGTGGTAGGCCTGGGTCAGGAAGGCGACGTAGCTGTCCAGGCTGACCTGGCCGGCCAACGCGTCCCGGATTACAGGCACTGCGAATAACGCCTGACGCTCCTCGGCAGTTTGTGTTTGCAAAGCATCGAAAAATGACATGGTGAACCTCACAACGCGATGTCGGATAACAGGGTTTGGTAACGCTGCAGGATCGCCTCGCGCCGTGGGCGGCCGTTGGCAGTCAGGGTTTCATCAATGGGGCTTAGCGGGGCCGGCAAACGGCGCCAGGCATGCACATGGGCGTAATCGGGCAGTTGCGCGTTGCAGTGCCGTACGGCCTGCTCGATAGCCTCGTCGCTGGCGGCGGGGTCCAGTGGCCAGAGCAGCGCCAGGTTGTGCGGCAAGGCTTCGCCATGCACGAATGCCTGTGCAATCACGCCGCCCTGAGTCAGCTCCGACTCAACCCACTCCGGGTTGACGTTACGACCGAAGCTGGTGATGAACTGGTGCTTACTGCGCCCGTCAAGGTACAGGTAGCCCTCTTCGTCGAGGTGACCGAGGTCGCCCGTCGCCCACCACTCACCGGTCACCGGCGCCTCTTCCAGGTAACCCAGCAAGGTCGAGCCAGCCACCAGCACCTCGCCGTCGTCAGCAATGCGCACCTGCACATGGGGCAAGGGCTTACCGACGCTGCCTGGGCGAACGGCCCCCGGGCGGTTCAGCGCAACCACCGATGCGCATTCGGACAAGCCATAGCCTTCGAATACTGGCAAGCCGACGGCATCGGCCCGAGCCAGCAGATTGGGTGATACCCGGGCGCCGCCCACGGCCACGAATCGCAGTGGGCCAACACCCATGAGCCTGCGCTCGATAGCGGTGACCAGCCCCATCAGCAGTTGCGGCACGAGGATCAGACTTTGTGCACCGCTTAGGGCAATCGCAGCGAGCAAGCGCTTGAAATCCACCTGGCTTGCGCCGCCCATGCCCAACTGTTGCTGCGGGTAGAGCTGGACGCAGGCGCCCGCCATGAGCGCGGCATATACGCCGAGGTTCTCCAGCAATACACCCAGTGGCAGTACCGCCAGGTATTGCTGAGGCTCGGTTGGTCGGCTTGCAGCTTCCAGCTCCCGCGCTACCCGCAGCATGGCCTCGGCGCCCAGACATACGCCCTTGGGGCTCCCGGTACTACCGGAGGTGTAGGTGATCTTTGCGGTGCCCGCCGGCAATTCAGGCGCGACGACGCCATCACGCGTCAGGAAGCCTTCTGCCGGCTTTTGGGTAAACCCTTGCTCAAGGAGCTGGGCGGTCCACTGCGTCTCGCACAGCACGCTCGTGGCACCACTCTGCTGTAGGCAGTGCCGGAACTGAGCCGCGCTGAAGAACGGCGGTACGATCACACAAGTGCGCTCGGCGAAAAGAGCCGCCAAGTCCCAGAAAAGCAGTTCAGGCCCGTTATCCAGCACCATGACGAACGTGCCCGCTGGCCTAGTCAGCAAGCGGGCTACACGGAATTCGACCTCGTCAAGCAATTGCCGGTAGGTGAAACACTGGCCCAGGCCCTGAACAGCTACAGAATCGGGTTTTTGCTGGGCATGCTGGAGCAACAACGCCTGAAAGAGATGCAGTTCATGCGGCATGACCGGTCTCCTGGGCCCGCTTGGGAAACCCAAGGCGTTGGAACACCCCCGCCCGGGTCAGGGCATCGAAGCCATGGCCGATGTTGCCGGCGAACACATGTGGTCGTTGGTCGTAGTACGTTCCCCACTGATTAGACTGCCCCTGCAAGCGCTCAGGATCAGCCGCAGCCAAAACGGTAGGCATTAAGCCCAGCCGTTGAAAACTGTTGATCAGTGTCGCCGCGCCGGTGAATGCCACCCACTCCAGGCCACGCGAAGCCAACAACCAAGTCACGGCAATGATCATGATTCGGGCGCTGCCAGCACTGAGTGAGGCCAGGTTGCCCACTTCGACCATGCCTGTACGGTCCAGGGCAACACCGGCGACCTGCGAAACAGCCACCTCCAAAGGGGCGTCCAGATACCGCTCGAGAAACAGAGGCCCGTCGCAGGCTGATCGCATGCCGGCCGCTGCGATCAGGCGTCCGTGGCTGTCATGCAATGCCAGCAGCTCTGGCAAGTAATGCTGCACATCCGCTTGGTGCACGGTGGCAAAGCACTGGTGGATGAAGTGCTCCAGATCCTCGCGTGAAGAGTCGCCTGCCAGATGAAGCGACAACCGCGCGTGGTGGTCGGCATGACTGCCTACAGGAAGCGGGAGCAGGCTGCTCCATTCAGATTCGCTCATAAAACTCCCCCGATTGGGTTCGACGGAGAGAATTATCAGCGGCGAATCTGAAGGGAATCTGAAGTCAAACAACAGAAAGCGTCTGAGATCAGGATCAGTCGCAGAAGATCGAGCACTCGGCCACTGCACCAGCTGCGTGTTCAACTTGATGACGGTGAAAACCCGATGCTGGCACCAGCGCGCTGTGGCCAAATGGATCCGACAGTCTATGCCAGGCCGCGCACTGCGTCTTGAGCACTTATCTTGAACCTCATCTCTGAGGCGATGGTCATCAGCAGGAGGGCGAGTAATATCGTCTCGGCGCCCTCATTAAATATTGAAACGTTCTCAAGCTATGGTGAACTCAAGCCAAATCCAACATTGATGGAGTCAGGAAATGGATTATTCCAGCATGGTTGAAGCGTTGGACAAGATGCTCAAAGACGCGGCTACAGCACAATCCGGCTTACAGGCATCAGGTGCCGGCTGTCATCGATGGATTCGCTGCCATTCGTCCGCGACTTCGCCCATCGTTGAGGGTGCCCCGGTTTTGATCCATGCCATAAAGGCACGGTCGAACTTGAATGACGCGCCACATTCACTGAGCAGAAACTGACGAACCTTCTGCGTGTTGCGGTAATGCTTGTCCAGCGGTGTGGCTCTGGTGATCGGGCCGGCGTGCCAGTCGAAGCTCATGGTCTGTTCCTTGACTGTTGAGAAGGCAAAAAGCCCGTAGAGGATCATCTACGGGCGTTGTGGTCGTGCGAAATGATCAGCTTTGAGGCAATCAACCTTCGAACTGGATCACCATACGCCCTTTGATCTTGCCTTCCAGCATCTCGTCGAAGATCTGGTTGATATCCTCGATTGGCCGCAAAGTCACCTTGGGCACCACTTTGCCTTCAGCCGCAAACTGGAAGGCTTCCTGCAGATCCTGGCGTGTCCCGACCAGCGAGCCCACCACTTCGATGCCATCCAGCACCAGGCGGGGAATGTTCAGGTCCATGGATTCCGACGGAAGCCCGACCGCAACCAGTCGCCCGCCAGCGCGCAGGGCATCGACGGCCGAGTTGAATGCGCCTTTGGCGACGGCAGTCACCACGGCGGCGTGGGCGCCACCGGTCTTGGCCTGGATAACCTTTGCGGTGTCTTCATTGAGCGGGTTGACCACCAAGTCTGCGCCCATTTCGCTGGCGAAGCGCAGTTGCTGCTCATTGACGTCGATGGCAATCACTTTGGCGTTGAAGACGTTCTTGGCATATTGCAGGGCCAGGTTGCCCAGCCCGCCGAGGCCGTAGATGGCAATCCATTGGCCTGGGCGGATGTTGGAAATTTTCACCGCCTTGTAGGTCGTGACGCCGGCGCAGGTGATGCTGCTGGCGGCAGCGGAATCGAGGCCGTCTGGTACTTTGACCGAGTAGTCGGCCTTGACGATGCAGGCTTCGGCCATGCCACCATCCACGGTGTACCCGGAGTTCTTCACCTCGCGGCACAGGGTTTCGTTGCCGCTGTTGCAGTACTCGCAATGCCCGCAACCCTGGTAGAACCAGGCAACACTGGCACGGTCGCCCGGCTTGAGCGATGTAACGCCCGGCCCGACTTCCTGAACCACGCCGATGCCTTCGTGGCCCAGCACGACGCCGGTCTTGTCACCGAAATCGCCATTTTTCACGTGCAGGTCGGTGTGGCAGACACCGCAGCATTGCATCTTCAGCAGCGCTTCGCCGTGTTCGAGGGGGCGCAGGGTTTTTTCTACCACGTCCACGCGACGGCCTGGTGCAACAACAGCAGCTTTCATAAGAGCCTCCGTGTCTATCCGAGTGAGCTTGGGTTATCGCTGGGTTAGCATAGCCCTTGCCGGGTCGGGCAAAACTGCTTCAGGTCATGCTTCAAGAACACGTCGCAAAAAGAAAAGCCCGCGGCAATGATGCGGCGGGCTGCAAGAACGTACGGAGCGGGGCCAGTGTGCCAATCCGGTTGTCAGTATTTCGTGAAGCTCAGGTCATGAGGCTGTCATGCTCCCAAAGCCATAAAAAAGCCCGCCATGAAAGGCGGGCAAAAGACGTTTGAAGGGAGAGACTGCAGGCTGCGCGTGGCCGGTTAACCCAGGATTAAGCAGCAACACATTGACCTCGGAACCTGATACGCCTATACAGGCCTGCCATCACCCCAGGAGCCAGCATGCACGACGACGACCTGCACGAACCCGAGCACGATCACCTGCTTGACCATGAATTTCTCTACGACGACATGGAGCCCGAGGCGGATGCCCAAGGCGCCGAGGATGAAGTGGAAGAAGACGAGGAAACGCTGGATGACCTCGATGACGAGGAGCGTGATCACCCAGCCTGGTTCGATGACTGCGAAGACGACTGACTCAGCGCCCGTCCACCGAAAAACGCCCTGGGCCGCTCACGGCCAGCAACAGCAGGCCGCCCATGATGCTCATGTTTTTCAGAAACTGGGTCATGTTGGCGCTGCGTTCGGGGTCGACCATGTTCCAGAACGGGTGGCCCAGCAGCGCCGTGCCCAGCACGAACAGCGCAAACAGAAACGCCAGCGGACGTGTGTAGAAGCCCAGGATCAGCAGGATGGCGACGACAAACTCCATGATTACGGCAATTGCAGCCGCCAGCATGGGGGCAGGGGCGCCCAACGACGTCATGTAGCCAACCGTGCCATCAAAGCCGGTGAGCTTGGCCCAGCCAGACAAGACGAACAGGATCATCAGCAGTACGCGGGCGATCAGGATAATGATGTCGCGTTGGCCATCGAACAGGGAGTAGCGCATGGTGGCGTTCCAGTGGACGGGTACAAGTTCCACTCTAGCAGCTGCGCAAGACATTGCTGGCAGGCAGCAAAAAGGCGCCGCACGGGCGCCTTTTCAACGAAGTTTGGTGCGAGTGGCGGGACTCGAACCCGCAAGGCTCACGCCGACAGATTTTAAGTCTGCTGTGTATACCAATTCCACCACACTCGCACGCTTGAAAGGGCCGCAACGACCAGCTCGCTTCTAAGCAGAAGGGCTTTGCAATCAAGCGCGCTTTATAACCCATTGTTATAGTTGAGTCAACTGCAGCACCTATGATCAACAGAATGAAGGGCCGAACCACTGGATAATTGACACCTTGCTGTCATTACGCCACTGTCACCCCTTTATTGGATCCAAGAGTATGCGGCGATGGCTCAGTCCGACGCTAGCGAGCGTGTCGTGCGCCCACGGCTGTTATGGCGGCTGCTGTTTGCGCTGGTGATCGTGTTGGGGGCGTTTCTTTACCTCAGCCTGATCAGCCTGGGTGGCTACCTCTTGATGCTCGGTTTCGATGCCGAGCACCCACAACCGCAGCGGTGGATGGCTCTGGCTGGCGGCGGGGGGATCATGCTGGTTGGCCTGTGGCTGCTGAAAGTTGCCATGCCACGCCGTCTCAGCCCTGCGTTGGTCGAGCCTGAACGCTGACCATTGGTAGCCAGGGGGGGCCGTTGGCGGTTACCCTCGGCTAAGCTCACATCGTCCCTCCTGCTGTGCCAGTGGAGTTTTCATGGTTTCAGCTGACTGTCTCGATCATCCCTCCATACCTGCCGAGCGCTATGAACAGCTGGTGCAGTCGGTGGTGGATTACGCCATCTATATGCTCGACCCGACCGGCCATGTGGTGTCGTGGAATGCCGGCGCGCAACGGATCAAGGGCTACCGCGCCGATGAAGTGATCGGCCAGCATTTCTCGCTATTCTTCACCCCCCAGGATTGTGCCGACGGCCGCCCCGAGCGCTTGCTGCGCCAGGCGCTGGAGCAGGGTGTGGCGCAGGATGAGGGCTGGCGGGTGCGCAATGATGGTACACAGTTCTGGGCGCTGGCCGCGCTGGACGTGGTCCGCGATGACCAGGGCCAGATCATCGGCCTGGCCAAGGTCACGCGAGACATCACCGACCGTCGCGAGTCGGCGATGCAGCTCGATGCCGTGCGCGCCCAGCTGTTCCAGGCGCAGAAGCTGGAAGCCTTGGGCCAATTGACCGGGGGGCTGGCGCATGACTTCAACAACATGCTGACCATCATCATCAGCTCGGCGCGCCTGGCGCTGGCCAGCCAGGACCCGGCGCGTATCCAGCGCATGCTGCAGCACATTCTCGATGCGGGGCAGCGGGGCACCGAACTGACCCAGCAGCTGCTCAGCTTTGCCCGTCACCGCCGGCTCGATGTGGCGTGCGTCGCACCGCAAGACCTTGTCGCCGCCACCCGTGGCCTGTTGGAGCACGCACTGCCCAGCTCGATTGAACTGCAGGTGCAGTTGCAAGCGGGCTTGCCGTTGATCGAAGTGGATGCCGGGCAGTTGCAGATGGTGCTCCTGAACCTGCTGTTCAATGCCCGCGATGCCATCGCCGGGGAGGGCCGGATAGGCCTGACGGCGGAGGTGGTCGAGTTGGCGGGCGAGGTGGAAGGGCTGCAAGGCAGCTTCGTGCGCTTTGTGGTGGAAGACAGCGGCGAAGGGATTGCACCAGAAGTATTGCCGCGCATCTTCGAGCCATTCTTCACCACCAAGCCGTTTGGCAAGGGCACTGGCCTGGGCCTTAGCCAGGTGTATGGTTTTGCCAGGCAGAGCGGTGGCGCCATTTGTGTCACCAGTGAGCTCGGCCATGGAACTTCCATGCAGCTTTACTTGCCAACGTATCAGGACAAGACCAACAGCCCACTCGACAGGTAAGCATCATGGCGCAGGCACTCAGGCGGTTGGTGACAGGTATCGAAGGGCTCGATGCGCTGCTAAAGGGCGGCCTGGTAGCCGGCGCCTCCTACATCATTCAAGGCCCGCCGGGTGCCGGCAAGACCATCCTGGCCAATCAGTTGGCCTGCGGGCACGTGCGTACGGGCGGCCGGGTGCTGGTGGCCACCTTGCTGAGCGAATCGCATGAACGGCTGTTCCAGTACCTGTCCACCCTGGACTTTTTTGACCCGACGCTGGTCGGCGACCAGATCCAGTTCGTCAGTGCCTTCGACACCCTTGAGCAGGAAGGGCTGGATGCCGTGGTGCGGCTGCTGCGCCAGGAAATCGCTCGGCAGCAGGCCAGCCTGTTGATTGTCGATGGTGTGCTCAATGCCCGGGTGCGCGCCGAAACCGCGCTGGATACCAAGAAGTTTGTCTCCGAGCTGCAGGGCCATGCGGCCTTTGCCGGCTGCACCGTGCTGCTGCTCACCAGCGCACGGCTGGACGAGGGCAGCCCGGAGCACACCATGGTCGATGGGGTGATCGAGCTGGGTGAGCAACTGGTGGGCAGCCGCGCCGTGCGCCATATCCAGTTGCGCAAGACTCGCGGCAGTGGGGCGTTGTCGGGGCGCCACGAATGCCTTATCGATGAAAGCGGCATGCACGTCTACCCGCGCCTGGAGGCGTTGTTCAGCCACCCCAGCCAGATGGGCAGCGCTACCCCGGCGCGCATCGGCAGCGGTGTGCCATCCCTCGATGAGATGCTCGATGGTGGCTTGGCCATGGGTTCGGTGAGTCTGTTGATCGGGCCGTCGGGTATCGGCAAGACTTCACTGGGGCTGGCCTTTCTTGGCGCCAGCACCAAGCAGGCACCGGGGCTGCACTTCGGCTTTTACGAAACGCCCGACCGCCTGCGCAACAAGGCCGCATCGCTGGGTTACGACTTTGCAGCCATGGAGCAGGAAGGTAGCCTGCAGTTGTGCTGGCAACCGACTACCGACGGGTTGCTGGACCAGATCGGTGCGCGCCTGCTTGAGCGTGTCGAGGCCCATGGCAGCAAACGCGTGTTGATTGACAGCCTCGGGGCGTTCAGTCGCCTCGCTGTCGACCCGACGCGGCTCAATGCGTTTTTCCGTGCCATCGCTGGCGAGCTGCGTGCGCGTGATGTGAGCGTGATGCTGACCTGGGAAATGCGCGACATCTTCGGCGCGGAAATCAGTGCCCCGGCCCCGGACCTGTCGAGCATTGTCGACAACCTGATGCTGATGCGCTTCGTCGAGCTGGATTCGCAGCTGCGACGCATGGTGTCGATCCTCAAGGTGCGTGACAGTCACCATGACCCTGCCTTGCACGAGCTGTTGATCGGGCCGCAGGGCATTACCTTGCGCAGGGCATTCGAAGGTGCATGCGGTGTGCTCTCGGGTACGCCGATACCGCAGGGGAGCGGGTGACGGATGAGCCAATGAACACCATCCTGATCGTCGATGACGAATACCTGATTGCCGATATCCTCGGTTTTGCGCTGGAGGACGAAGGCTATCTGGTGGAAAAGGCGAGCAACGGCAGCAAGGCGCTGGAGGCGTTGAGGGAGAAACGCGTTGAGCTGGTGATTACCGACTACATGATGCCTCTGCTCAACGGTGAGGAACTGGTTCGTGCCATGCGCGAAGACCCGACGCTGTGCGAGTTGCCGGTCATTCTGATGAGCGGCGCGCAGGCCAGCCAAGGATGCCCGGCCCTGTTCGCCGCAATATTCGACAAGCCGTTCGACATGGACGAGATGATCGCCAAGGTGCGTCAGCTACTGGGCACCTGAGGCTGGCGGTCGAGCGCGTCCTTGCACGCTGGAGAGGGTAGGCTCAGTGTGAGTCGTCGTGCTTTTCCGGGGCTGGGCTACCGGCCTGGATGCGTTTGAAAATTTCTTCGCGATGGACCTGGACATCTTTCGGTGCATCGATCCCGATCCTCACCTGCATCCCTTTGACGCCTAGAATGGTGACTTTGATGTCATCGTTGATGACGATGCTTTCGCCAACCTTGCGGGTGAGTATCAGCATGTAGTTCTCCTTGGTGATGTAAAAAACCGCTGGGCCAGTTGCCGCGGCGGTGGGAGCGTATCCCTCTTCCTTCTCATTAAAGACGCTTTCGGCGGATAGTAATTCCCCGACAGACAAATTCTGTTGCGTATCTTCAGTTGCAGGTGCCGAAACAAACCGCCAGCGGTTTGTCGGCCAAGGTGCTCGATGGCAAGAATAGGGGGCTTGGTGGCCAATGGGAAATTTCTTCGTATCATCGCCTGAATAGACAGGCTTAATGGCCATCCTGTTCCTCAAGTGCCTGAAGAAATAGCAACAAGGCCACTTCTTCAGGGTCCAGGCCTTTGCGCATACGGCGCTTCGGCAAGTTGCCCAGTCGCCCCTGGGCATAGTGTTCAAGTACGGCCGGGTGAATGTAGCAGCGCCTGCAGACTGCGGGCGTGTTGCCCAGCCGTGTAGCCACCTGGCGGACGATGGCAGCGACCTGGCGCTTTGCCTCGGTCTCGGGCTCCCAGGCCAAGGGCCTGAGCAGGTTCAGGGCCAGGCTGCTGCCGGCCCAGGTGCGGTAGTCCTTGGCAGTGAAGTCGGCGCCGGTCAGCTCCTGCAGGAACTGGTTGACCTCGCTGGAGCCGATGCTGTGGCGCTGGCCGTTTTCATCCAGGTACTGGAACAGCGCTTGGCCAGGCAGTTCCATGCAGCGTTTGAGCAGGTTGGCCAAGCGCCGGTCGGTGAGGGTGACGTCGTGCTCGACACCCCGCTTGCCGCGGAACTGGAAACGGATGCTGCTGCCCTTGACCTGAACATGGCGGTTGCGCAGGGTGGTCAGCCCGTAGGACTGGTTGTCGCGCAGGTAGCGCTGGTTGCCTATGCGGATCAGGGTGTGGTCCAGCAAGCTCACGACCAATGCCATGACCTTTTCCCGGTCCAGGCCTGGCCGTGCCAGGTGGGTTTCCAGTTGCGCGCGCAGTTTTGGCAAGGCCTCAGCGAAGGCCAGCATGCGCCCGTACTTGTGCTGGTCGCGCAGTTCGCGCCACTGCGTGTGGTAGCGGTACTGCTTGCGGCCACGGGCATCGCGACCGGTTGCCTGCAAGTGGCCCTGCGGGTCGGTGCAGATCCACACATCTGTATAGGCAGGCGGAATCACCAACGCGGCTATGCGCGCAAGGGTGGCGCTGTCGCGCACCCGCTGGCCATCGGCATCCAGGTAAATGAAGCGGTCGCGCCAGCGTCGCCGGGTCAGGCCCGGCTGGCTGTCGTCAACGTAGTGCAAGCTGCGCGGCAGGGGGCAGTCGAGCATGGCGGGCAGGCCTCGATCAGGTCATTGATCAATGGACAACACCCGCGCGCAGGATGCTCAGCCCAGTAACGCCACCGACTTTATCTGGGCGAACAGCAGTTGGCCCGGGTGCAGGCCGAGCTGGTCTGCCGAGAAGCGCGTGATGCGCGCGAGTAAGGCATTGCCGCCGGCATCCAGGCTGACCAGCACATGGGCTGGGTTGTCGGCCGGGCGGCTTTCGCGCACCTGTACCGGCAGGCGGTTGAGGATGCTCGATGTGCTGTCGGCCGCCAGCGCCAGGCTGACGTCACGGGCCTGCACCTTGACGCGCAAGGTGCTGCCCATCACGTGGGCCGGGTGGGCGATGCGCAGCACCGGCCCTGAGCCGCCGGGCAGGCGCAGGTCGAGCAGGTCGTAGTGCGGGTCGTGGCCGACCACCAGGCCTTCGAACACCACGCCAGCGTCCTCGCCCTGGGCCAGCGACAGGTCGAGGCGGGCCAGGGTTTCGCCAATCGGGCCGCTGGCGACCACCAGGCCTTGCTCCAGCAACACCAGGTGGTCGGCCAGCCGCGCCACTTCATCCTGGGCGTGGCTGACATACACCAGCGGAATGTCCAGTTCATCGTGCAGGCGCTCAAGGTAAGGCAGGATCTCACGCTTGCGCGGCCCGTCGAGGGCCGCCAGCGGCTCGTCCATCAACAGCAGGCGTGGGCTGCTGAGCAGGGCACGGGCAATGCCCACCCGCTGCGCCTCGCCGCCAGACAACGTCGCGGGGCGGCGTTCCAGCAAGTGGCCGATGCCCAGCAACTGGCAGGCCTGGTCCAGGCTCACCTTGCGTTCAGCTGCCGCCACCCGGCGCCAGCCGAATTCGAGGTTGCCGCGCACCGACAGGTGCGGGAACAGGCTGGCCTCTTGGAACACGTAGCCCACCGGCCGCAGGTGCGGGGCCTGGAAGTAGCCGCGGGCGGTGTCTTCCCAGACTTCGCCGTTAACCTCGATGTAGGCGCTGGCGGCCCGTTCCAGGCCGGCCAGGCAGCGAAGGCAGCTGGTCTTGCCGGAGCCCGAGTGGCCGAACAGCGCGCTGACGCCGCGCCCGGGCAGGTGCAGGTCAACGTCCAGGGTAAAGTCGTCGCGCGCCAGGTTCAGGCGCGCCACTATCGATGCGGTCATTTCAGCTCCAGCCAGCTTTGCCGCGGCGTCCGGCGTACAGCAGGAGCAGCACCAGGAAGGAAAACACCAGCATGGCACCGGCCAGCCAGTGGGCTTGCGAATACTCCATGGCCTCGACGTGATCGAAGATTTGCACCGAGACCACGCGGGTCTTGTCGGGGATGTTGCCACCGATCATCAGCACCACGCCAAATTCGCCAACGGTATGGGCGAAGCCGAGGATGCTGGCGGTGACGAAACCGGGGCGGGCCAGCGGCAGCACCACATGAACGAAGGTGTCCCATGGGCTGGCGCGCAAAGTGGCGGCGACTTCCAGCGGGCGCTGGCCGATCGCGCCAAATGCATTCTGCAGCGGCTGCACCACGAATGGCATGGAATACACCGTCGAACCGATCACCAGGCCCGTGAAGCTGAACACCACGCTGCCCAGGCCCAGCGCCTGGGTAGCCTGGCCGAGCCAGCCGTGCGGCCCGAGGGCGATCAGCAGGTAAAAGCCGATCACCGTGGGTGGCAATACCAGCGGCAGAGCCACCACCGCGCCTACCGGCCCGCGTAGCCATGAGCGCGTACGCGCCAGCCACCAGGCGATGGGGGTGCCGATAACCAGCAGGATCAGGGTGGTCAGGCTGGCCAGTTTGACGGTCAGCCAGATTGCACCCAAGTCACTGGCGTCCAGTGGCATCAGAGTTCATAGCCGTAGGACTTGATCACCGCAGCGGCTTTCGGGCCTTTGAGGTATTCGACCAGAGCCTTGGCGGCCGCATTGTCCTTGCCTTTGTTGAGGATCACCGCGTCCTGGCGGATTGGGTCGTGCAGGTTGGACGGCACGATCCAGGCGGAGCCGTTGGTTACCTGGCCGTCCTTGTAGATCTGCGACAGGGCGACGAAGCCCAGCTCGGCATTGCCGGTGGAGACGAACTGGAAGGCCTGGGTGATGTTCTGGCCTTCGACGATCTTGCCTGTGGTGGCTTCGGTGAGCTTCAGCTTGTCCAGCACCTGGGTGGCGGCCAGGCCGTAAGGTGCCGCTTTCGGGTTGGCGATGGACAGGTGTTTGTAATCGCTTTTCTTCAGTACGTCACCCTTGGCATCTACGTAGCCTTCCTTTGCCGACCACAGGGCCAGGGTGCCGATGGCGTAGGTGAAGCGCGACCCAGGGACGATTTCCTTTTCTTCTTCAAGCTTCTTCGGGGTGCTGTCGTCAGCGGCGAGGAACACTTCGAACGGTGCGCCGTTCTTGATCTGTGCGTAGAACTGCCCAGTGGCGCCGTAGGCTGCGACCAGTTTGTGGCCGGTGTCTTTTTCAAAGTCTTTTGCGATGGCCTGGATCGGGGCTGTGAAGTTGGCTGCGACCGCGACCTGAACCTCATCGGCCCAGGCAGTGTTGAAGGCGAACAGGGTGGCCAAGGCGGTGACGGCCAGGTGGGATAGGCGGATACGCATGAAGACAGCTCCTTGGGGTTATCGTTATGTGCTGAACTATATAGCGATAGGCCATTTGCCGGGAAGGGGCTGGGTGATGCATTTGCAGGCTCGGCCTCTTCGCAGCACAAGGCTGCTCCTACAGGCGCCTGTAGGAGCAGCCTTGTGCTGCGAAGAGGCCGAACCTGTATATGAAGATGCCTAACGACTAACCAAGGCCAGTGCTTTTTCGGCAATATCCCGGGTCAGCTCCCTCGCAGGCACGTGCCGCCCCAGCCGCAACGCCTGCCCTGACCACAGGTTACTAAAGTCACTGTTACCTTGCGGATCGGTGATCGCCCGCAATGGCATCAATGCTCCACCCGCCAGCGGGAAGCGCGGTGCCAGGTCGCTCATCGGCCCCAGCTCGCGCATGATGCGGTTGTTGATGCCGCGCGCCGGGCGGCCGGTAAACAGGTTGGTCAACGCCGTGTCGCTCGCGGGCGCGCTGTCCAGCGCCAGGCGATGCGCCGACGAAACCTTGGCCTCGGGGCAGAACAGGTAAGCCGTGCCGATCTGCACTGCCGAAGCGCCCAGTGCCAGCGCCGCCACCAGGCCACGGTGGTCGCCGATACCGCCTGCGGCAATCACCGGCACGCTGACCGCGTCCACCACCTGCGGCACAAGGGCGAAGGTGCCGATCTGGCTGGTAATGTCGTCGCTGAGGAACATGCCCCGATGGCCGCCGGCTTCATACCCCATGGCGATGATCGCGTCACAGCCATTGCGTTCCAGCCAAACCGCTTCTTCTACCGTAGTGGCGCTGGACAGTACCTTGGCACCACTGGCCTTCACCCGTTGCAGCAGGTCAGCCTTGGGCGGGCCGAAGTGGAAGCTCACCACCTCCGGGCGCAGTTGCTCGATCAGCTGGCAGCTTTGTTCGTCGAACGGCGCACGGTTGGACACTGGCGTGGGGGCCGTGAAATCAGCACCCGTTTCGTTGTAATAAGGCTTAAGGGCCTGCTTCCAGCGGGCATCGCGCTCGGCATCGGGCGCTGGCGGTTGGTGGCAGAAGAAGTTCAGGTTCAGCGGGCGGCCCGGGCAAGCGTTTCGAAAGGCTGCAATCTCGCCCCGTACTTGTTCGCATGTGAGCATGGCGCAGGGCAGGGCGCCAAGCCCTCCGGCGTTGGCCACGGCGATGGCCATCGCCGACCCGCTGGCACCGGCCATGGGCGCCTGGAGGATAGGCAACTCGATGCCCAGCAGATCGAGGATACGACGGTCGGGCCAGTTGCTCATGCAGTTCTCCTTGGCGCGCAGCCTTACAGTGCCTTGCTCACCTGAATGTCGCTGATCTTGTCGGCGTCGTCGCCGTGGATCTTGCGCAGGGCATCGAGTGCCTGTTCCTGCGACGCGTCGGGCATGACGGCGAAATCCCAGCGGCGCTCGCCGTCGAGCTTGTATTTGATGACGTACTTGATGTTCTGTGTCATGGCAGTCTTATCTGAGTTTCGACGAAGAGCGACGGATGATCTTGATCTTGTGGCTCAAGGTGGGCTTGCGTGTTACCGAGATCGGGCGGGTGGTCACGGTGTCGATGGTGATGTTCCAGAAGCCGGTGCTGGGTACCGTGATTTTGGCCGGGAAGTCAACGAACTGGCCGCCATGGTAGGTGTGACGGCCGCCGTTCTTGAAGCTGCGGAAGTTGGCGTCGTTCATCAGGCGGATGTTGCAGCGCTGGGAGCATTCGATAACGACGATGTCGTCCTCGTTGAGGTGCTCGCGCTGGTGTACGAATTTCATGTGATGCTCCGCAAGGTTTGGATCTGTAAAGGCAAAAGATACCACGATGTGCCGTTACACTGGCGCGCTCGATGGCCAGGCCCCGATAAATCTGCCAATGCAGGGAGCAAAACCGCCTGGCTGCGGTCGAACAGGATTCTTGAAGGCTGAGGTGCTCTAAATGAAGTGGATGGTGGCGGTGGTGTCTGTGGCGGCGCTGGGCGGTTGTGTCAGCGTTTCGGAGCTGGAGCAATCGCACGAAACGCTGGATGTGATTTCTGGCAAGACCCCGCGTGAATATGCCGACTGCATCAAGCAGAAGCTGGCCGATACGCGCGATCCGCTAGTGGAAGAGCCGCGTGGTGACGGCCTGCGCCTGATCGTGCCGCAGAAGATCAGCTCGGGGGTAGGGCCGGCGGCACTGGTGGACATCGACAAGCGAGGCAGCGGCAGCAGCATCAAGCTGCGTGAGCGGCTGAACAACTTCCCCCTGCGCCTGGGCGATGTGCGCACGGCGGCCACCCAATGCATCTCCGGGCATTGATCTGAGGCAACGGACCTTCCTGTCTTTGCTTATATGTTTTAAGCCTAAACATATAACAAAAGAAAGGGAGATTCGTGATGACACCGTTGAGACGCGTCGTGATCGGCAGCCTGCTGATCCTGGCCTGGCCCACGGCGCATGCCGCCGATGGCCAGAAAGTCTTCACCCAGGGTGGGGCAAACCCCGCTGCCATGGCTTGCCTCGGGTGCCATGGCCCCGACGGCAAGGGCATTGCCGCCGCCGGCTTTCCGCGCTTGGCCGGGCTACCGGCTGGTTACCTCAGCAAGCAACTGCATGACTGGCGCAATGGCAGCCGCAAGCAGCCGGTGATGGAACCGCTCGCCAAGGCCTTGAGCGAAGATGAAATCAAGGCGGTGAGTGCCTACCTGGCCAGCCTGCCGGCAGACCCCGCCGGCAACCTGTGGCGCCAGCAGATTGCCGATGACCCGACCACCCGCATGGCCCTGTACGGCGACTGGAACCGGCAGATACCGGGCTGCGCGCAATGCCATGGCCCTGGCGGCGGCGGGGTTGGCGAACACTTCCCGCCTTTGGCCGGCCAGCCTGCCAGTTACCTGGTGGCGCAGCTCAATGCCTGGCGCGACGGCAGCCGCAGTAATGATCCCAACCAGCTGATGGTCGGCGTGGCCAAGGCCATGACCGATGACGAGATCAAGGCTGTCGCCGAGTTCTTCGCCCGCTCCGCCAGCCAGGAGGTCACGCCATGAAACCCTTGATTCCAGCCTTTTTACTGGTGGCCATGAGCAGCGCCCAGGCCGCCCCGATCGCCATGGAAGACCAGTCGCAGCTGAAGGTACCCGGCGTGCAGGCCGCGCCGCAGTTTGTGCCGCCCGTTGAAAGCGAGTTGCCCGACAATGCCTTTGGCAAGATGGTGCGTGAGGGCCATGCCCTGTTCGTCGATACCCGCCGGCTGATGCCCGAGGCCGTAGGCAACGGCATGAATTGCAGTAACTGCCACCTCGACCAGGGGCGCCTGGCGCATTCCGCGCCGATGTGGGGCGCGTACCCGATGTACCCCGCGTACCGCAAGAAGAACGACAAGGTGAATACCTTCGCAGAGCGCATCCAGGGGTGCTTCCAGTTCAGCATGAACGGCAAGCCACCTGCCGCCGATAGCCCGCAGATGACGGCACTGGCGACCTATGCGTACTGGCTGTCGACCAAGGCGCCCACTGGCGTGGAGATTGCCGGGCGTGGTTACCCGGAGGTGCCGCAGCCCGAGGGCGGCTATGACTTCAAGCGGGGCCAGCAGGTGTACGGCGAGCAATGCGCGATTTGCCATGGCGACAACGGCCAAGGGCAGAAGGTGGCCGGTGATTACGTGATGCCGCCGCTGTGGGGCAAGGACTCCTACAACTGGGGCGCTGGCATGCACCGCATCAACACGGCAGCGTCGTTCATCAAGTACAACATGCCGCTGGGCAAGCCGGGCAGCCTCAGCGATCAGCAGGCCTGGGACGTTGCCGCGTGGGTCAACCGCCATGAACGGCCGCAGGACCCGCGACTGGTGGAGGGCTCCATCGAGAAGACGCGGGTGAAGTTCCATGCCAATGACGGCGTGAACCTGTATGGTCAGAAGGTAGATGGGGTGCTGATCGGGCAGGGCACCGGTAGCTGATGCAGCGCCTGTGCCGGCCTCTTCGCGGGTGACCCCGCTCCCACAGATCTGTGCAGAGCTCAAGCCTGATGCGGTGCCTGTGGTAGCGGGTTTGCCCGCGAAAGGGCCGGTACAGGCACCCTGATTTTGCTGTCATCCGCCCGTCATGTATGACGGTAATATTTACGATCCCCCGGAACTATCTACACTGGGTTATCTCTATGATGGCATCGGTCGCTATCAGGGGCATTGTAAGGTAAGTGCCGCCTGATTAGACTGCGCCGAATTCCACAGGCCTAGCCTTTGTTAAGGACGTATATGATCAAAAAATGCTTGTTCCCGGCGGCCGGCTACGGCACTCGCTTCCTGCCCGCTACCAAAGCCATGCCCAAGGAAATGCTGCCGGTGGTCAACAAGCCACTGATCCAGTATGGCGTTGAAGAAGCATTGGACGCCGGTCTGAACGAAATCTCCATCGTGACCGGTCGCGGCAAGCGCGCCCTGGAAGACCACTTCGACATCAGCTACGAGCTGGAAAACCAGATCAAGGGCACCGACAAGGAAAAATACCTGGTGGGTATCCGTCGCCTGCTCGACGAGTGCTCGTTCTCCTACACCCGCCAGACCGAAATGAAAGGCCTGGGCCACGCGATTCTCACCGGCCGCCCGCTGATTGGCGACGAGCCGTTTGCAGTGGTGCTGGCGGACGACCTGTGCGTTAACCTTGACGGTGACGGTGTGCTGGCGCAGATGGTCAAGCTGTTCAAGCAATACCGCTGCTCGATCGTCGCGATCCAGGAAGTGGACCCGCAGGAAACCAACAAATATGGCGTCATCGCCGGCGAAGAGATCCGTGACGGTATCTTCCGTGTGGACTCGATGGTCGAGAAGCCCAAGCCTGAAGATGCGCCGTCGAACCTGGCCATCATCGGCCGCTACATCCTGACCCCGGATATCTTCGAGAAGATCGAGCAGACCGAGCCGGGCAAGGGTGGCGAGATCCAGATCACCGACGCGCTGATGAAGCAAGCGGCCGAAGGTAACGTGATTGCCTACAAGTTCAAGGGCAAGCGTTTCGACTGCGGTGGTGCCGAAGGCTACATCGAGGCGACCAACTTCTGCTTCGAGAACTTCTACAAGGCTGGCAAGGCTTACTGATTGGCCCAGCTGGTACGAGAGCCACCCTTCGGGGTGGCTTTTTTGTTTGCGGCGGCCAACGGCGTTATGCTGGGCGCCTGCCTAGGAGAGTGAATACATGGCCTACGATTTTGATCTGTTCGTGATTGGTGCCGGGTCCGGCGGTGTGCGTGCAGCGCGCTTTGCCGCGGGCTTTGGCGCGAAAGTGGCGGTGGCCGAAAGCCGCTACCTGGGGGGGACCTGCGTCAACGTCGGCTGCGTGCCGAAAAAGCTGCTGGTGTACGGCGCGCATGTCGCGGACGAACTGGAACAAGCCGCAGGTTTCGGCTGGACCCTGGAAGAAGGGCACTTCGACTGGGGCACCCTGATTGCCAACAAGAACCGCGAAATCGAGCGCCTCAACGGCATCTACCGCAACCTGCTGGTCAACAGCGGCGTCACCCTGCTGCAAGGCCACGCACGCCTGACCGGCGCCAATGAAGTGGAGGTGGAAGGCCAGCGCTACACCGCCGAGCACATCCTCATCGCGACCGGTGGCTGGCCGCAGATCCCGGACATCCCGGGCAAGGAACTGGCGATCACGTCCAACGAAGCCTTCTACCTCAAGGACCTGCCACGTCGGGTGCTGGTAGTGGGTGGAGGTTACATCGCCGTCGAGTTCGCCGGTATCTTCCAGGGCCTGGGGGCCGACACCACGCTGCTGTACCGTGGCGACCTGTTCCTGCGCGGCTTCGATGGCTCGGTGCGCACACACCTGAAGGAAGAACTGGAAAAGCGCGGCCTCGACCTGCAGTTCAATGCCGATATCCAGCGTATCGACAAGCTTGAAGATGGCAGCCTCAAGGCCACCCTCAAGGACGGCCGCGAGCTGGTTGCAGACTGTGTGTTCTACGCCACAGGGCGGCGCCCGATGCTGGACAACCTGGGCCTGGAAAACACCGGCGTCGAGCTGGATGCGCGTGGTTACATTCGTGTCGACGAGCAGTACCAGACGACTGCGCCTTCGATCCTGGCCATTGGCGATGTGATCGGCCGTGTGCAGCTTACCCCGGTGGCCCTGGCCGAAGGCATGGCCGTGGCGCGGCGCCTGTTCAAGCCGGAGCAGTACCGCCCGGTGGACTACCAGAACATCCCGACGGCGGTGTTCAGCCAGCCGCCTATCGGTACTGTTGGCCTGACCGAGGAGCAGGCGCTGGAGGCCGGGCACAAGGTGCAGGTGTTCGAAAGCCGCTTCCGCGCCATGAAGCTGACCTTGACCGACATTCAGGAAAAGACCCTGATGAAATTGGTGGTGGATGCCGAGACTGACAAGGTGCTGGGTTGCCACATGGTTGGCCCTGACGCTGGCGAGATCATCCAGGGCCTGGGCATTGCCCTGAAAGCCGGTGCGACCAAGCAGCAATTCGACGAAACCATCGGCGTGCACCCGACGGCGGCCGAAGAGTTCGTGACCATGCGTACAGTCACTCGTTAATGCCACTGGCCTCATCGCCGGCAAGCCAGCGCCCACAGGTATTGCACAAGTCCATGGGCCTGCGCTGTACCTGCGGGAGCTGGCTTGCCGGCGATGGGGCCAATGAATGCAGCGCAACCCTGTGCTCAGCCCATTCCCTTCTATTAATTAACCCGGGTTATAGCCAAAACCAATCACAAGCATGAGCTTTGCCAATGAGCCTTCGGCGGGATGATTAGTTAGGATTCTATCCATCAACTGATTCCAACCCCATGAAGGAGCGTCTCTCATGCCAATCATCAACAGCCAAGTCAAACCGTTCAACGCCACCGCCTATCACAAGGGCGAGTTCGTCCAGGTCAGCGAAGCCGACCTGAAAGGCAAGTGGTCTGTCGTGTTCTTCTACCCGGCTGACTTCACCTTCGTCTGCCCGACCGAGCTGGGCGACCTTGCCGACAACTACGCCGAGTTCCAGAAACTGGGTGTGGAAATCTACGGCGTGTCCACCGACACCCACTTCACCCACAAAGCCTGGCACGACACCTCGGACACCATCGGCAAGATCCAGTACCCGCTGATCGGTGACCCGACTCACGTCATTTCGCGCAACTTCGACGTGCTGATCGAAGAAGCCGGCCTGGCAGATCGCGGTACCTTCGTGATCAACCCGGAAGGCCAGATCAAGATCGTCGAACTGAACGACGGTGGTGTAGGCCGCGATGCTGCCGAACTGCTGCGTAAAGTGAAGGCTGCCCAGTACGTTGCCGCCCACCCAGGCGAAGTGTGCCCGGCCAAGTGGAAAGAAGGCGAAGCCACTCTGGCACCATCGCTGGACCTGGTAGGCAAGATCTAAGGTCATGCCCATAACGCGGGCGGTAAGCAGCCGCCAAAGCTGAAATACCTACCGCCCCGTCAAACGCCCGGGCGACATCGCCTGGGCGTTTTTGTATCCGAGTTTTGAAAAAAGGAATCGCCCGTATGTTGGACGCCACGCTTAAATCGCAACTGAAAACCTACCTGGAGCGGGTCACCCAGCCGATCGAGATCGTAGCCTCCCTCGACGACGGCGCGAAGTCCCGCGAATTGCACGACCTGCTGGTGGAAATTGCCGGTTTGTCGAACCTCATTACCTTCAGCGCGGACGGTACCGATGCCCGTCGCCCGTCGTTCTCGCTGAACCGCCCGGGTAGCGATATCAGCCTGCGCTTCGCCGGCATACCCATGGGCCACGAATTCACTTCGCTGGTGCTGGCGCTGCTGCAAGTCGGCGGCCACCCGTCCAAGGCCAGTGCCGAAGTGATCGAGCAGATCCAGGCGCTTGAAGGCGAGTTCACCTTCGAAACCTACTTCTCGCTGTCGTGCCAGAACTGCCCGGACGTGGTCCAGGCGCTGAACCTGATGGCAGTGCTCAACCCTAATGTGCGCCATGTGGCCATCGACGGTGCGCTGTTCCAGGACGAAGTGGAATCGCGCAAGATCATGGCGGTGCCAAGCGTCTACCTGAATGGCGAAGTGTTCGGCCAGGGCCGCATGGGCCTGGAAGAAATCCTCGGCAAGATCGACACCAGTGCCGGTGCTCGCCAGGCCGAGAAGATCAACGCCAAGGACGCTTTCGATGTACTGGTGGTTGGTGGTGGCCCGGCCGGCGCGGCAGCGGCCATCTACGCCGCACGTAAAGGCATCCGCACCGGTGTTGCTGCCGAGCGCTTCGGCGGCCAGGTGCTCGATACCCTGGCCATCGAAAACTTCATCTCCGTGCAGGAAACCGAAGGGCCGAAACTGGCCACGGCACTGGAAGAACACGTCAAGCAATACGACGTGGACATCATGAACCTGCAGCGCGGCGAAGCGCTGATTCCGGCCACCGATGGCGGCCTGCATGAAGTACGCCTGGCCGGCGGTGCCTCGCTCAAGGCCAAGACCGTGATCCTGGCCACCGGTGCCCGCTGGCGCGAAATGAACGTGCCGGGCGAGCAGGAATACCGCGGCCGTGGCGTGGCCTACTGCCCGCACTGTGACGGCCCGCTGTTCAAAGGCAAGCGCGTGGCGGTGATTGGCGGCGGCAACTCGGGCGTGGAAGCGGCCATCGACCTGGCCGGCATCGTCGCCCAGGTGACGCTGATCGAATTCGACAGCCAGCTGCGTGCCGATGCAGTGTTGCAACGCAAGCTGCACAGCCTGCCGAACGTGAAAGTGATCACCAGCGCGCTGACCACCGAAGTGCTGGGCAATGGTGAGAAAGTGACCGGCCTGCGCTACAAGGATCGCACTACGGATGAAACGCACGACGTGGCGCTGGAAGGCATCTTCGTGCAGATCGGCCTGCTGCCGAACACTGATTGGCTGAAGGGTACCGTCGAGCTGTCGCCGCGTGGCGAGATCATCGTCGATGCCAAGGGCCAGACCAGCATCCCGGGCGTGTTTGCCGCCGGTGACGTGACTACCGTGCCGTACAAGCAGATCGTGATTGCTGTGGGTGAAGGGGCCAAGGCTTCGCTGGCAGCCTTCGATCACCTGATCCGTACTTCGGCTCCGGCATAAGCCTGTACCGGCCTCTTCGCGGCTAAAGCCGCTCCCACGGGTACTGCGCAGTTTTGAACACTGTGTAGATCCCTGTAGGAGCGGCTTTAGCCGCGAAAGGGCCGGTCCAGGAAAAGAAGAACCCGAGGGTGTCTATGATTAGTGCAGATCCCCTCAGGAATCACACCCATGACCCTGATCAGCCGCGAACCCTGGTGGTTAGTCCCCCCAAAGCCCGGTCAGCAAGAGCAGGACCTGCACTGGGGCTACCTGGAAATCTACGCCGACGGCCGCACCGTGTTCGTCGACCAGCGCCCCAGTGACCGGGAGCTGGCCGAACGCAAGAGCTGCCGCAACTTCCCCGACCGCGAGCCGTAAAGGCTCAGCCTTCCAGCTCGGCCAAGCGCGCCTCCAGCGCCGCGATGCGGGCTTCAAGGGCTTCGATGCGGTCTTCCGAGACACTGCCGCCACTGCTGCGCACGCCACCTTCCTGCTGGCGTGCAGCGAGGATTACTTCGATTTCAGCCGGGTCGCCCAGGGCGTGGGTGTAGCGGTCTTCGCGCTGGCCGGCCTGGCGTGGCAGGTGCAATGCCAGACCGCGCGAGATCAGGCGCTCCAGTTGGTGCTGGATCTGCTCGGTGTCGTCGAAGTCGTGCAGGCGGTTGCTGCGGGTAAGCAGTTCGTTGAGGGTTTGCGGGCCACGCAGGAACATCAGGCCCATCAGTATCAGCTGCGCTGGCACCAGCTCCAGTGCCTTATCCACCCTTTGTTCCCAGCGGTCGGCACGGCTGCCCATCTGCAGGCGGGTCATGTCCTGCCCTTCAAGGGCGCGCAAGGCCTGGCCGACCTGGCCTTGGGTCAGGTTCATCACCGGCTCGCGGCTGGTCTTCTGGTTGCAGGCCAGGACCAGGGCATTGAGGGTGAGCGGGTAGCTTTCCGGGCTGGTGGCCTGCTTTTCGATCAGCGAACCGAGAATGCGGATCTCAACGCTGTTGAAGCGGCCTTCACCTGCGGTTTCGTGTTCTGACATGGCCCTGTCTCATTACTGGGGAAAGGCCACTAGCCTAGGTAATGCGCCTGGCTTAAGCAATCACTGGCATCATTGCTTGCCTGCAAGGGGCCGCACAGCGGCCCCTTGGCCTTCAAGCGCTACGCCGCTCTTCGGCTTGGCAAGCCGCCGCTGTGAACAGCACATCGGTCGACGAATTCAGCGCCGTCTCGGCCGAGTCCTGCAACACACCAATAATGAAGCCCACCGCCACCACCTGCATGGCAATTTCACTGGGGATGCCGAACAGGCTGCACGCCAGTGGAATCAGCAGCAGCGAGCCCCCGGCCACGCCCGAAGCACCGCAGGCGCACACCGCCGCCACCACGCTGAGCAGCACGGCCGTTGGCAGGTCCACCGGGATACCCAGGGTATGCACCGCAGCCAGGGTCAGCACGGTGATGGTGATGGCCGCGCCGGCCATGTTGATGGTTGCGCCCAGCGGGATCGACACCGAATAGGTGTCTTCATGCAGGCCAAGGCGCTCCGACAGTGCCAGGTTGACCGGGATGTTGGCCGCCGAGCTGCGGGTGAAGAACGCGGTAATGCCGCTTTCGCGCAGGCACAGCAGGGTCAGTGGGTAGGGGTTGCGGCGGATTTTCCAGAACACGATCAGCGGGTTCATCACCAGCGCCACGAACAGCATGCAGCCGATCAGCACAGCCAGGAGGTGCAGGTAGCCGAGCAGTGCGTCAAGGCCAGACTGGGCAAGCGTGGAGCTGACCAGGCCAAAAATGCCCAGCGGGGCGAAGCGGATGACCACGCGCACGATCAGGGTCACGCCGTTGGACAAGTCTTCGACCACGGTACGGGTGGTTTCGCCAGCATGGCGCAGGGCCACGCCCAGGCCGATTGCCCAGGTCAGCACGCCGATGAAGTTGGCGTTGAGCAGGGCATTGATCGGGTTGTCGACCGCGCTCAGCAGCAGGTTCTGCATCACCTCGGTGATGCCGCCCGGCGCGCTCAACGTTGCCTCGCCAGTGCTCAGCACCAGGCTGGACGGGAACAGCATGCTGGCAACTACAGCCACCACCGCTGCGGCGAAGGTGCCCAGCAGGTACAGCCAGAGGATCGGGCGGATGTGGGTTTCCTGGCCGTGGCGGTGGTTGGCGATAGACGCCATGACCAGGACGAACACCAGTACGGGCGCTACGGCTTTCAGGGCGCTGACGAACACCTTGCCGAGAAAGGCCATGTCGCGGGCGATGGCGGGCGCGAGCAGGGCAAGGGCGATGCCGGCGAGCAGGCCGATGACGATCTGCGTCACCAGGCTGGTGCGGTTGAGGAGGCGGAGAAGGGGGGTCATGTGCAGCGGTATCTCGGAATCTGGAAAGGGCGCGACTTTACCATAGAGTACTTGTGGGGCTGTTGCGGCCTGTTCGCGGGTAAACCTGCGAACAGGCCGTCGCAATCACCAATGAAACAACTCCCGACGCGCCCCCTCGGTAATCGCCACGATCCCCGGGTGCTTGACCTTGCGTTCCACCGAAATGGCATAGAACGACTCGTGCACGGCCTCGGTCTGGCCGATCAGCGTCACGCCATACTGGCGGCACACTTCTTCGGCGATCACGCTGGGGGCAACGAAAATGCCGCTGCCCGACTGGCCGAACGCCTGCATCAGGGCACTGTCATCGAACTCGCCGACGATGCGTGGCTGCACCTGTTGCTCACTTAGCCACCGTAGCAAGCGGCTGCGCACTACGGTTTCCTGGCCGGGCACCAGCAATGGCGCATCCTGCAGGCAGGCGGGGAAGGGGCCGTCAAGGCGCTGTGCCAACGCCGGGGTAGCGAAGAAGCTTAGCCCGCACTCGCCCAGCTTCTGGCTATAACCCTTGATGTCCAGGTTGCTGGGCATGGGGCTGTCGGAAATCACCAGGTCCAGGCGCTGGATGGCCAGGTCTGCCAGCAACCGCTCAAGTTTGTCCTCGCGGCAGTTGATGCGCAGCACCTCATCCAGCTCCATGGTCGGTGCCAGCAGGCGGTAGACGATGGATTTGGGCACCACGTCGGCCACCCCCACGCGGAACAGGATCTGCTCCTGCGGGCCTGCCCGCAGCATGGCTTCCAGCTCGCCGCCGATCTGGAACATCTGCTCTGCATACACCAGCGCCTGGCGGCCGGTCTCGGTCAGCTCCAGCTGCCGGCCGGCGCGCTGGAACAATTCAAGGCCGTAGGTTTGCTCGAACAGGCTTATTTGCCCGCTGATGGTCTGCGGTGTGAGGTTCAGCTGCTCGCTGGCACGGGTGATGCTGCCGGTCTTGGCCACGGCCCAGAAGTAATGCAACTGGCGATAATTGAGCACCGTTGGTCGTCCCGATTCGTAAAAACCGAAGTATACGCCATGAAAATACGAATTTTCCTGAACTATTCGCGTCTCTAGAATGCACCGCATCAGGCGCCATGCGCCGCCGGGATATTTCAAGCGAGGACACCATGCTGCAACTCAAATCCATCGGTACCCCATTGGTGCTGGCTTTGGCCCTGTTTACCCTGGCAGGCTGCGACCAGGCCGAGAAATCCGCCCAGCAGATGCTCGACCAGGCCGCGCAGTCGGCCAAGCAGGCCATCGACGACACCAACAAGGCCGCCCAGCAGGCGTTGAACGAGGCCATCGGCGGCGAAGGGCAAAAGCCTGAAGATGCCGACAAGAAAAAAGACACCCAGGAAATCTGACCCTAAACCGCCGCTGCAGGATTTGAACAATGGAATACTTGCTGGAACTCGCCGCTAGCCCCACCGCCTGGATTGCCCTGGCTACGCTGGTCGCCATGGAAGTCGTACTGGGCATCGACAACCTGATCTTCATCTCCATCCTGACCAACAAACTGCCCGTGGAGTACCGTTCCAAGGCACGACGTATCGGTATCAGCATGGCGTTGGTCATGCGCCTGGCCTTGCTCAGCACGGTGGCCTGGATCGTACAGCTGACCGACCCGGTGTTCGAAGTGTTCGGAAACGCCTTCTCCTGGAAGGATGTGATCCTGATTGCCGGTGGCCTGTTCCTGCTATGGAAGGCGACCAAGGAAATCCACGAAAGCGTTGACCCGCACGGTGCGAAGGAAGAAGCCAAGGTCGGTTCGACCATTACCCTGGGCTTTGCTGCGGCAATCTTCCAGATCCTGCTGCTGGACATCGTCTTCTCGGTCGACAGCATCATCACTGCTGTGGGCATGACCGAGCACTTGCCGATCATGATCATTGCCGTGATCACGGCAGTCATCGTCATGATGGTGGCCGCCGACCCGCTGGCCAACTTCATCAATGACAACCCGACGGTGGTCATGCTGGCCTTGGGCTTCCTGATCATGATCGGCATGACGCTGATCGCCGAAGGTTTTGGCGCTCATGTACCGAAGGGGTATGTGTATGCGGCCATGGCGTTCTCGACCGCGATCGAGATGCTCAACATTTTTGCTCGCCGGGCGCGATTGAAGCGTGAGGCGGCTGAAGGTTGATGTAAAGAAGGTTGATGCAAAAGGCGGGGCGCATTGCGCCCCGTTCGCGTTTTCTGAAGTCTTAATGCACCCCGGCTGGCCGCCGTGCCCGGCGCACAGGTTGCGGCTTGGCAGGGGCCTGCGGTGGCAGGTGGTGGTGGGAATGGCGCCGCACGATGCGCAGTACGCCCCACAGCATGGCGGCTGCAACGCTTAGCCACATGCCTACCAGCATGAAAATTGCCATGGTCAGGCTCATCTGTGCCTCCATCTCTACGGCAAGCGCTCGATTGGCCAGCGCTGCCTTCCAGACACTGCTTTAGTCTAGCCCTTCGCCTGTGACGTTCCATCGAACAAAGGTCTATCTCTGAGTCCGATTCGCTCCAAGCCGCTGTCGGACTATACCCGCGCCGCTGTCGGACCTATGATCGGTGGCCAGAGCCGGGCGCTGCCTGCCTGGCGTTGGAACAAGCGAGTGTCCATGCAGCAACATTCCATCAAAGCTGCCCCACGGCGGCTGTTGGTCGCCTGTCTGATGGCGGCCACCTTGGCCGGCTGTGCCAGCGCACCGCCTGCCAACCTCAAAGGCCTGCCGCAGCGGGTCGAGATCAGCAGCGTGCCGTTCTACCGTGGCAACGCCAACCACAGCGGTGCCATGGCGCTGGCAGCGGTGCTGTCGCAACAGGGCGCACCCATCACCCCGGGCCTGCTGGACAAACCGTTGAACCTGCCACAGGGCGCCGAAGCGCTGGACACTGGCATCCCTCGCGTGGCGCGGGACTATGGCATGGTGGTGTACCCGTTGGACAAACAACTGGACGCACTGCTGGCCCAGGTGGCGGCGGGCAACCCGGTGTTGCTGCGTTACGAGGAGGGTTCGGCCTGGTGGGGTGAGCCACGTTATGCGGTGCTGATCGGCTATGACCGCTACAAGCAGCGTGTACTGCTGCGCTCGGGCATGCACCGGCGGCAGGTGATGGCGTTCGATGACTTTGCATCGGCGTGGGCGAAGCAGGGGAGTTGGGCGGTGCTGGTGCAGCCACCGCGGCAGTTACCGGCCCAGGTGGACCGCCAGCGGTGGTTACAGGCTGCGGATGAACTGGCGCGGGCGGGGCAGGAAATTGCGGCGAAGCAGGCTATCAGCAGCCTGAACAAATAGCGGTGCCAGCTCCCACAGGTAGCGCACTGGGTTCGACGCCTGTGCGGTACCTGTGGGAGCTGGCTTGCCGGCGATAGGGCCAGGCCTGCTTACATCAGAAGCCCAGGCGATCGCGCAGGCTGTAGTACCAGGCGCCAATGGCGCTGAACGGCACACGCAGCATCTGGCCACCCGGGAACGGGTAGTGCGGCAGACCGGCGAAGGCGTCGAAACGCTCAGCCTGGCCGCGCAGGGCCTCGGCCAGCACTTTGCCCGCCAGGTGGGTATAGGTCACGCCGTGGCCCGAGCATCCCTGCGAGTAGTAGATGTTGTCGCCGATACGGCCAACCTGTGGCAGGCGCGACAGGGTCAGCAGGAAGTTGCCGGTCCAGGCGTAGTCGATCTTCACGTTCTTCAGCTGCGGGAAGGCCTTGAGCATCTTCGGACGAATGATCGCCTCGATGTTGGCCGGGTCACGCGCGCCGTACACCACGCCACCACCGAAGATCAGGCGCTTGTCGCTGGTCAGGCGGTAGTAGTCGAGCAGGTAGTTGCAGTCCTCGACGCAGTAATCCTGCGGCAGCAGGGTACGCGCCAGCTCTTCGCCCAGTGGTTCGGTGGTGATCACCTGGGTGCCGCATGGCATGGACTTGGCGGCCAGTTCCGGCACCAGGTTGCCCAGGTAGGCGTTGCCGGCGACGATGATGAACTTGGCGCGCACCTTGCCTTGTGGGGTGTGCACGACCGGGTTGGCACCGCGCTCGATGCGGATTGCCGGGGTTTGCTCATAGATGATGCCGCCCAGTGACTCGACCGCAGCAGCTTCACCCAGGGCCAGGTTCAGTGGGTGGATGTGGCCGCCGCTCATGTCCAGCATGCCGCCGATATAGCTGTCGCACGCGACCACTTCACGGATGCGCTTCTGGTCCATCAGCTCGAGCTGGTTGTGACCGAAGCGTTCCCACAGGCGCTTTTGCGATTCCAGGTGGCCCATCTGCTTGCTGGTGATGGCGGCGAACACGCCACCGTCTTTCAGGTCGCACTGGATGTTGTACTTGGCCACGCGCTCACGAATGATGCGCCCGCCTTCGAAGGCCATGTGGCCCAGCAGTTGCGCTTCCTTGGGACCGACGGTGCGTTCGATGACGTCGATGTCGCGGCTGTAGCTGTTGACGATCTGGCCGCCGTTGCGGCCCGATGCGCCGAAGCCGACCTTGGCCGCTTCGACGATGCTCACCTTGAAGCCGTTCTCCAGCAGGAACAGGGCGCTGGAAAGGCCGGTGTAGCCGGCGCCGATGATGCACACATCGGTTTCCACCTCACCCTGCAGCGCCGGACGTGGCGGCACCGGGTTGGCCGAGGCGGCGTAGTAGGACTGGGGGTAGGGGGTGTTAGCCATGCTGCAGGAACCTCGTGTTTTATATTTTTAACGAATGTACCGATGCTATCAATAATAATAAACACCCGCTAGTCGTCTGGTGAAAATCCTTTACGGCGGACCTGCCAGCGCCTCTTTATATAAAGAGTTTAAGATTCAGTAGGTTAGCTCGAAAAAAAGTGTTGACAGGGTTTTTCTAATGCGTAAAATGCGCACCACACGACAGGCACATAGCTCAGTTGGTTAGAGCACCACCTTGACATGGTGGGGGTCGTTGGTTCGAGTCCAATTGTGCCTACCAAATCGAAGAAGGGGTGATCCGAAAGGGTCATCCCTTTTTTCATTGTCCATTTCGCGGGCATCGAAACCGCGGTATGGGCAGGCAGCGCTCATATTCGAAAGTTTTTGATTTTTCTCAAAAAAAAGCTTTACAGGTACGCATTGCATCACTAATATGCGCACCACACGACAGGCACATAGCTCAGTTGGTTAGAGCACCACCTTGACATGGTGGGGGTCGTTGGTTCGAGTCCAATTGTGCCTACCAAATCCCAAAAAGGGCGATCAGAAATGATCGCCCTTTTTGCATTTTCCGCTAGAACGCCTTTGGCAGCCACAGCGCCAGTTGTGGAAAGGCAATCAGCAAGCTGATCAGCACCAGCAAAGCCAGGCAGAACGGCAGCGCGCCATACACCACGTCCATGAAGTTGCCGCGGCCACGGATGCTCTGCACCACGAAAAGGTTCATGCCGAACGGCGGGGTGATCTGGCCCATTTCGCACAGCACGATCAGCACCACCCCGAACCACAGTGGGTCAAAGCCCAGGGCGACGACGATCGGCACGATCAGCGGCGCCGTGGTGATCAGCATCGCCAGGGTGTCCATGAAGCAGCCGAGCACGATATAGAACACGATGATCGCCAGCAGCGTGGCCGTAGGTGACAGGTTCAGGTTGGTGACGAAGTTGACCAGGGTGGTGGTCAGCCCGATGGACGCCAGCACGAAGTTGAGGAAAAACGCCGACAAGGTGATGAAGATGATCATTCCGGTGGTGCGCAACGTGGCTTCGAAGGCCTGGCCCAGGCTTTGCCAGGTGAGAGCCCGGCGCCACAGGCCCAAGCCCAAGGCGCTGAGTACCCCCAGTGCCGCCGACTCGCTGGCAGTGGCAAAACCGCTGTAGATCGAGCCGATCACCAGGGCGAAGATGGCCAGTGGCGGCAGCAGGTCGGGGATGCAGGCCAGGCGTTCTGCCCAGCGGGTGTGTTCTTTGCGCCCACCCAATTGCGGGCGCACCAGGCAGGCCAGCACGATCAGTGCGACGAACAACAGGCTGAGGATGATGCTGGGGATGGTTGCAGCCAGATACAGCTTGGGCACCGACACGTTGGCGATCAGGGCGAACAGGATCATGTTGATCGATGGCGGAATCAGGATGCCCAGCGTGCCGCCAGCGGCGATTGAGCCCAGGAACAGCGGGGCGTTGTAGCCTTTGCGTTCCTGCTCCGCAATGGCCAGGGTGGAAATGGTTGCGGCGGTTGCCACGCTGGAGCCACTGGTGGTGGCAAGCAGTGCGCTGGCGCCGATGTTGGAGTTCATCAGGCCGCCCGGCAGCCAGGACAGCCATTTCTCGACCGCCTGGTACATGCGCCCGGCCACCCCCGAACACACCAGCAGTTCACCCATCAGTATGTATAGAGGGATGGACACCAGCAGGAACTCGGCGCTGGTGTTCCAGGCGATTTCGCCCATGGCATTGCTCAATGGCAGGGTCGAGAACAACTGCGACAGCGACATCCCCAGCAGGCCGATACTGACGGCGGCGGCCACGCTCAGCGCCAGCAGGGCCAGCAGCAGGAACAAGGTGATGCTCAGCATGGCGTGTGCTCCTTGGCGGTGTTGGCCGCGGGGTGCAGCTCCTGTTCGATTTCCTGCTCGACCGTGTTGATACCGATCAGTGCACTGACCGCCCCCCAGCGCCCGCGCAATAAATGCCCCAGGCTCACCAGCGCCAGGCTGAGCAGGGTCAGGGCGAAGAACAGGTAGCCGGCAAACCAGATGGATTGCGGTATCCATTGCGGCACTTGCAACGGCGTGTTGGACACTGAGCGGTATTCGATGGAGTCCTGCAGCACATTCCAGGCGTGAAAGGCCAGGGTGCTGACCAGCACGGCCATGCAGGCCAGGGCGAACAGGTCGAGCGCCACCCGTGGCTTCAGGCCAAGGCGAGCGTAGAGGATGTCGACGCGGATGTGTGAGCGCTTGAGCAAGGTGACCGGAAACGCCCAGGCGCTGGTGACTGCCAGAACATAGCCGGCAATCTCATCGGCGCCGCCCATGGAGATGCCCAGGGTCTTGCGCAAGATCAGGTCGATGCCAATCAGCAGGGCGCAGCCGAGCAGGGCAAAGCCACCTACCCAGGTGCTGGCCTTGGCGATGGCGGTGATGGCCGCCAGGCCGGAATGGGCCGTATTCATCACTGTCTGCTCCGAGGTAAAGGGCTTATGGGGCCAGGCGCATGCCGATGGCACGGCCTGCGCTGGCATTCCATTGCTCGACACAACCGGGGCCGCAACGCTTGCCCCAGTTGTTGGCGATTTCCAGCGCCGCCTGGCGCACGCGCTGCTGTTCTTGCGGGTCGGGTGCCGACGCGCTCATGTGCGCCGGTTGGTGGATCTGGCAGTCGGGGCTGCCGACATTGCATGCCTTGGCGTAACGGTTTTCCCTGGCCGTCTCCTGCCACAGGGCATCTTCCAGCACCTTCGACTGCGCCTGCAGCAGTTGCTGCACCTCAGGCGGCAACTGTTGCCAGCGCTTGAGGCCGATGCCATAGAAGCCGACCGACCAGTCCACCGGCAGGTCGTACAGGTACCCGGCCACGTCGTACCATTTGGCGGCGTTGCCCGAGCCGATGCCGGTAATGGCGCAGTCGATGACGCCGGTCTGCATGGCGGTCACCACTTCGGCAAAAGGCAGGGTGACCGGGGCAGCGCCAATGGCCTTGACCAGTTCGGCCATGTTGCGCCCGCGCGTGCGGATTTTCCGGCCCTTGAGGTCGGCCAGCGATCGCACGGGCGCGCGGCAGAAAAACACCTGCGCAGTGTACGGCACGGTGGCCAGCAGCTTTATGCCATGGCGCTCGGCCATACGCTGTTCCAGCACCGGCTTGTAGGCGTCGGCAATGCGGCGGGCGGTGCCGATGTCGGCGGCCATGCCCGGCAGGTCGATGCCTTCGAAGGTGGCATCGTCACCGGCGACGAATGCGAACACGCCCATGCCGATGTCTACCGCGCCAAAGCGCATCAGGCGGATGATTTCCGGGCCCTTCAGGCCGCTCTCCGACAGCCCCAGCAGTTGGGCGGTGACCTTGCCGTGGGATGCGGTGGGCAAGGTGTTGGTCCAGAACGGCTGTTCGACGGCGCGGAACGTGTAGTTGTGGCTGCCGCCACCAATCACGTTGAAACGGATTTGCGGGTAGTCCTGCGCCTGTGCGGCCGGGCTGCCCATCAGCGCGCCAAGCGCCAGCGGTATGAGCCGGGAGATGAGCTTCACGGTAGTCCTCTTGTTGTTGTTCAGGAGCTACTTCGGGTACGGTCTGGCGCTATTGGCGAGGGCGGGTCGCCGCCTCGATGGTCGACCGCGACCCGACGATATCGGGAAACTTCTCGCCCTTGGCCAGCCGGGCGAGGGTGTGCTTTTCGTTGCGCTGGAAGTCGATTGCCCGTTGCGCCAGTTCTACCACCTTGCCTGGGCGCAGGAATACGATGCCGTTTTCGTCCGCCACCACGGCGTCGCCCGGGTGCACGATGACCCCGCCGCACTGGATGGCAGTGCAGAACTCGCCTTCGTGGCCGATCACCCGCGTGGTGATGGCACTGGCACCGCGTGACCATACCGGTACGCCGTGCTCGCGCAGTTCGCCAAGGTCGGTGACATAACCGTCGACAATGATCCCGGCTACCCCGGCCTGCTTGGCGGCGTAGGCCATGGCCCCACCCAGCGCGGCGGTGATGCGCTCGCCGCATCGGTCCACGACGAGGAAATCGCCGGGGCGTGCGCAGCCCATGGCGTAGTGCAGGATGCCACCGTCATTGCCGGGCATGCGTACGGTTACGGCGGTGCCCACCGCCCGTACATTCTGCAAGTGTGCCTTGATTTCCGGGTGGGGTATGCCGTGGGTAATGAAATGGCCGATAGTTGCCGGTTCGGCATTGATCAGTATTTCAAGTTCGTGGGCGTTAACCGGGGTAGGTAGAGCTTCGATGATATACATAGGGAGTTGTTGTTATGCCGGATGCTTTTTCGAAGGGTTTCGGTCATCCTAACAAGCGCCCTGAACGGTCGATAATAAAAATCCGTAAGCAGTAGCCGGAGCAGTTTTTATCATGCGTATCACGCTGATGCAGATCGAGGCATTCTACTGGACCGCCCGCCTGGGCGGTGTGCACGCGGCCTCACGGCATCTTCACCTGACGCAACCTGCGGTGTCGGCGCGCATAAAGGAAATGGAGTCGTTGCTGAGCGTCAAGCTGTTCGACCGCAGCAAGCAGCGTATGAGCCTCACCGCCGACGGCCACACGGCGCTGCGCCATGCCGAACTGGTATTGAACAACAGCACGCAGCTGGAGCAGTTCGCTGCCCAGCAAAAGCAACACCGGCGCCTGCGCCTGGGTGCAGACGAGTGCTCGGCCATGGTCGGGCTGACTGCGGTAATAAGCGAAATCAAGGCGCACTTCCCGGAAATCACCCTGGAAATCACCATCGATGTGGGCGCCGCGCTCAACCGCAAACTGAACGATCACGAACTGGACATCGCCCTGCTGACCAACCCGGCCACACGCGAGGATGTGACCGATGTGTTCCTTGGCTGGATGACATTTCAGTGGGTGGCGGCGCGGCACCTGGAGATTGCCGACGGGCCGTTTCTGCCGCAGCAGGCGCGGCAGTATTCGATCGTTACCCACAGCGCGCCGTCGACATTGTATTCGGTGGTGGACCGTTGGTTGCAGGAAAGCGGCTCGGCGAGCCACGCTTTTCATTCCAGCAATTCGCTGGCGTTTATTGCCAAGATGGTATCGGCGGGGCATGCCATTGGCATATTGCCGGTGCCACTGATTCGCGACATGTTGGCGGTGGACATGTTGAAGACATTACCGTGCGACCCGGCGATCCCTGCGGCAAAGTTCTGCCTTTCCTACTTGACTGAACGGCCGGACATGCAACTGGGTGAACTGGTATCGATCATTCGGGCGACACTGGTAAAACAGAACTTTCTGGTGGATTAGTCGCGCGCCCGCAGGCACCGTAGCAGCCCGAAAACTGCGCGGTGCCTGCAGGCGCCGGTTGTGTGGCGTGTCAGCCGGTCAGGTGAGTGCCTGTTTTACTGTAGCGATATGTTGCCCGGCCTGGTTGAGCCATGACAGATCGCTGCCCATCAGCAGCATGTCGCTGCCCATGTCCAGCAACCGCCTGGCGGTGACCCGGTCGGCCGGAAAGCACGGCACCATCACGTTGATCGAGCGGGCATGGCATTTCTCGATCAGCAACTGCAAGCGTTGCAGCACCTCGGGGTTGCCCAGGCGGTAGTCGACCGGCAACCCGCGTGAAAGTGAGTAGTCCGCCGGCCCGAAGTGCACCGCATCGATCCCTTCCACATCGAGAATCTCATCGATGTTGTCGAAAAACTCATAGCTTTCGGCCATGGGCACGATCACGCTGCGGTCGTTTTCTGCCTGGGTGTAGCGCGCCCAGTCGAAACCTGGCCCGGCGAACCCGGCCGAGCGCACCGAGCTGTCGCCACCGCGGCGTCCCAGCGGCGGGAACTTGCTGTAGTGGATGATCTGGCGCATCTGCGCGGCGTTGTGCACTTGCGGCACGATCACCCCGGCAGCGCCCATTTCCAGGGCCTTGCGTATATCCCATTCCAGCGTGCCCCGTACCCGTACCAGGCTGGGGATTGCAGCGCTGCTGGCGGCCAGCAGCAGTTTTTCCATGTGGCGGTCCACGCCCAGCGCGGTGTGCTCGGCGTCTATGAAGACGAAATCCAGGCCCCAGTTGCCGGCCACCTCGATGGCCATGCAGGCGGTGCTGTAGATGTTTATGCCGAAGGTGGCACCGCGCGCCATGCGGGCCTTCAGCAAGGTGTGTGTGGTGCTTTGGTTCATGTTCGATACCGCCTTGGGTCAGATGCGATAGGTTTCGGGCAGCCGGTCGCGGAACGGGTGCACTTCGAATATGCCCGGGTCACGGATCAGCGACTTGTTGCGTGCCTTGGCCAGGTCGATCTCGGCGGTGTACACACCGTCTTCCAGGCCGGCGCGCACCAGGGTTTTGCCGGACGGTTCGATGATGTGGCTGGTGCCGATGAACTGCATGCCCTCGTCCATGTCGTTGCGGTTGGGAGCAACGAAGTACACCATGTTTTCAGCGGCGCGCACGGTGCTGAAAATGTCCGGCAGCATGCGCGCCTGTTCTGGCCAGGCAGCAGGCAGTACGACGATGTCGGCGCCTTCCAGGGCCAGGGTGCGTACCACTTCGGGGAAGCGGATTTCGTAGCAGATGGCCAGGCCGATGCGGCCGATGTCGGTATCGAACACAGGCGCTGCCCATTCGCTGGGGCGGTCGGTGAAGCGGTCGCCGATCATGAACGGCAGGTGGCGCTTGCGGTGCAGGCCGATGATGCCCTGCGCGCCGATCAGCGCAGCCGTGTTGTACACCGAGCTGGCGTGCCGCTCGTAGAAGCCGACCACGATCAGGATGCCGGTCTGCGCCGACACCTCCAGCAGTGGCGCCAGGGCGTCGAGGCTGATGGCGCCGCGCTCGAGGTCTTCACGGCTGTCGAACGCGCCGCCAGTGATCAGGCATTCGGCAAAGGCGATCAGCCGCGAGCCTTGTGCAGCGGTCTGGCGTGCCAGCGCGGCAACCTTGTCGACGGTCAGGGCCGGGTTACCGGCCACCGGGTGAATCTGGGCTACGGAGATTTTCATGCTGTTCCTTGATGGCAGTTGAAAGGCGCCGCAATGCGCGGCGCGAGGGCGTCACTGTGGCTGGTAACCCATGGCCTGGTAGACCTTGCTGACCAGTTCGGGATTGATCTGTGCGGCGTACTTGTCGACCACGGGGCGGATTTTGGCCTGGATGCGCGCCACCTCTTCGGGCGGCAGCTGGTTGACTTGCATGCCCGCGCCCTGCAGGTCGGCGATGGCCTTGCTGTCGGCCTCCCGGGAGATGCGCCGTTGTTCCAGACGCACTTCCTGGGCAACTTCGGTCAGCAGTTGCTGCTCGTCCTTGTTGAGGCTGTCCCAGAACGTCTTGCTGATCAGCACGATCTGCGGGTTGTAGTTGTGCCGGGTCAGGCTCAGGTACTTCTGCACCTCGTTGAAGCGCGAGGCGAGGATCAGCGCCGCCGGGTTTTCCTGGCCGTCCACGGTGCCGGTCTCCAGCGCCGTGTGCACCTCGGTGAAAGGAAGCGGCGTCGGGTTGGCACCGAGTGCCGCCCACACGTCGAGGAACAGCGGCGATTGCTGGGCGCGAATCTTCAGCCCGGCGATGTCTTCCAGCTTTTGCACCGGCCGCGCATTGTTGGTCAGGTTGCGCTCGCCCAGCTCCCAGAACGCCAGGCCAACCAGGTTTTTCGCCGGCAGCTGGTCGGTGAGCATCTTGCCCACCTCGCCGTCGAGCATGGCATCGACCTTGGCGGTGTCGGTGTACAGGAACGGGAAGTCGAGGATGCCAAAGTCGGTGACGTGGTTGAGCATCAGCCCGGCGTTCCAGGTCATCATTTCCACCACGCCACCCTGCAAGGACGACAGCACCTGCACGTCGCCGCCCAAAACACCGTTAGGGAAGGTGCGTACCTTGATCTTGCCTTCGCTGCGCGCCTGAACCTTCTTGGCGAACAGTTCCATGCCGATGGCCGGTGGCGTGCCCTTGGGGCTGGTAGCGGCGAACTTGATGACGCGGGCATTGTAGTCGGCGGCCATGCTCAAGCTGCTGGACAGCAACAGGGCGGTGATGAGGGCGAGTTTCTTCATGGACAGTACCTTTATTGTTATAGGGGAGATCAATGCCCGAACCACTGGGCGGGAACGGTGACCAGGTCGGGGAAGATGACCAGCAGGGACAGCACGATGATTTCCGCGATCAGGAACGGGAACGTGCCTTTGAGCAGTGCCTCGTAACGCATGCGACCGATGCCGCAGACCACGTTGAGCACCGTGCCCACCGGCGGGGTGATCAGGCCGATCGAGCAATTGATCATGAACAGCACGCCGAAGTAGATCGGGTCGATGTTCGCAGCGGTCACCACCGGTACCAGGATCGGCGCGAGCAGCAATACGGTGGGGGTGAGGTCCATGACCATGGAAATCACCAGGATCAGCAGCATCAGCACTACGATCAGCAGCCGCGGGTTGTCCATCACTGGCTGGATCAGGTCGATGATTTGCCCGGGGATATCGGCGATGGTGATCATCCAGGCCGGGATCGAAGCGGCAGCTACCAGGAACATCACGGCAGCGGTGGTCTTGCCGGCGCGCAACAGCAGTTCGTTGAGCGACTTGAGGCTGAGCTCGCGGTAGATCAGCGACGACACCAGCAGGGCATAGACACTGGCCACCGCACCGGCCTCGGTCGGGGTGACCACGCCAAAGCGCAGGCCGACGACGATGATCACCGGCAGCATCAGCGCCCAGAAGCTGTCAACCAGGGCCTTGAGGCGCTCCTTGCCGCTGGCCTTGGGGCTCAGCTCCACATCGTTGTTACGCCGCGACATCAGCCACCAGGCCACCACCAGTGCGGCGGCGATCATCAGGCCCGGGGCGATGCCGGCGAGGAACAGCTTGGTGATCGACAGCCCCGAAGCCACGCCCAGCACGACGAAACCGATGCTGGGTGGAATGATCGAACCCAGCACCGACACCGATGCGATCAGGCCCCCGGAGCGGTCACGGTTGTAGCCGGCGATGACCATCATCGGCAGCAACAGGGCGGTCAGCGAGGCGGCGTCGGCCAAGGCCGAACCGGACAGGCTTGACAGCAGCACGCCGGCAAAAATGGTGACGTAGCCAAGCCCGCCGCGCAGGTGGCCGACCAGGGTGATGGCCAGCTTGATGATGCGGTTGGACAAGCCGCCGCTGTTCATTACCTCGCCAGCGATGATGAAAAGCGGAATTGCCAGCAGCGGGAAGCTGCCCGCCGAGTTGATGATGTTCTGCGCGATGATCTGGCCATCGAACAGGCCCAGCAGCCACATCAACGCCACGCCGCAGAGGATCAGGGCATAGGCGATGGGGGCGCCGATCAGGATGGCGGCCATCAGGACGCCGACGAAAACAGACAGGGCCATTATTCGACTGCTCCGTCATTGAGCGAAGTTTCGGTCTGGGCGGGCGTCGGGAGGTTGCCCGTGAGGTTCCTGACCAGTTGGGTGCAGATCAGCAGTGCGCTGAGGATGCAGAAGACCAGGCCTGCGCCGTAGAACAGCGCCATGGAAATACCCGTGGAGGGAGCGCCGACATGCAGGTTGATCAGGGTCTGCTTCCAGCTGCCGTGGAGAAACAGCCAGGTCACATAGAGCATCAGCAGTTGCGTCAGTGCCAGCAGGCAGCGGGCCACGCCAGGCGAGACGCGGCGGGTGACGATGTCGACGCCGATGTGGCCGTGTTCGTGCAGCATCAGTTGCGCGCCAGCAAACACCAGCCAGACAAACGCCAGGCGGGAAATCTCTTCGCTGAAGAACAACCCCGAGTTGAAGCCATAGCGCAGCACGACGTTGGTGAAAATCAGGCAGGTGATGCCGACCAGGCAACCTACCACCAGCGTCTTGAGGATGATGAAGTAAGCATCGACCAGGGTTTTCATGGCGCCTCCTGGGGCAGAACTGCCCAGGAAGCGCCAAAAGCGCCCGGTGCGATCATGCGGACGCAAGCATCCACCTGTATGTATGAGCGGGACATGGGTTCACCTTTATTATTATTCGACATACGTCGTCGTATGACTGCCCCGATTCTTGTACGAAATTCCCGGTTTGCGCTGCCTCAAGTTTTTTATCAGCGGGATAAGAAATGGCGATCAGCGCCGCCGTCGGGGGTGTCGTCCGATGACTTGGTTGCAAGGTGTAACGTATGGTCGCGGTCCTTGCGCGGGGCCGTCGTGCTAGAATCCGCCCCTTCGAATCTGGAGGTACACGCGTGCGCAAACTGGCTGTGGTAATGGCAGTGCTTGCCTTGGCGGGCTGTGAGAACGAGGTGGAAGGCGTGCACAAGCAGGTGGCCGAACACCTGCACAACCCCAAGACCGCCAAGTTCGGCAACGTGCGGATCGACACCCAGGGCACCATCTGCGGCCAGGTCCGCGGCAAGGACGATGCCGGGCAGTACGAAGCCTACCGCAGCTACGTGGCCATCAAGCGCGACGGCCAGTACGACATCATCGTCGACGACACCGGCAACAACCTGCGCATCCGCGAAGTGTGCGGCGGCGCCGACCTGCAACGCCGTGCCGATGCACTGGCTGGCCAGCCGGCCCCGGAGGGCTGGGATGTGGAAGTGATCCAGGGCGCCAACATGGGCGCGCTGAGCGACATGACCGCACGGCTGATCGAAAAGGGCATCCCCTCTTCGGTGGAATACCGCAACGGCAAGCCGGTGGTGCTGATGGGGCCGTTCCCTAGCCGTGAAGAAGCGCAAGCCCGCAAGGACGAAGTGATGGCCAAGCTGGGCACCGATTCGGTGGTTATCCAGCACGGCGCAGCCCGCTAGAACTGCAGCAGTGGGTGGGAGGCCGGAGCCTTCGCGGCACCTGTGGGAGCGGGCATGCCCGCTCCCACAACATTTGCCTTCATAAGGCCGCGCCAACCGGGTGTGTGTAGCTTTGTCAGGCGTGAGTTAGACATTGTTCACACAAGTTTGGCTATGCTTGGGTGGAAGATGCCGAACGGGGAGGGGCCTCATGTCTACACTGGAGCGGGCCATTGCCGTGGCCGCCAGAGCGCATGAAGGGCAATACGACAAGGGTGGAGTGGCGTACATTCTCCACCCGCTACGCGTGATGATGCGGGTGTCCACGCCCGAGCAACGGATTGTCGCAGTGCTTCACGATGTGATCGAGGACACCCCGCTGACGTTGTCCGACCTGGCGCGCGAGGGGTTTGCGCTGAAAATCCTTGCCGCCTTGCTGGCGCTCAGTCGCCGTGAGGGCGAGCCTTACCAGGACTTCGTGGTACGCCTGGGCGACGACCCGTTGGCCCGAACCGTCAAGCTTGCCGACCTGGCCGATAATAGTGACCTTTCCCGCATTCCTTGCCCTGGCCCCGCCGACCTGGCGCGGCTGGCCCGTTACCGGGAAGCCAGCGCCTATTTACAAGCGCTGGCCTGAGGCTCAACTACACGCCTTGAGGTTGACCGGGCCCACAAACTCGTTACCTCGTCCCATCACACAGGCTACCTGCTGGTTGCGTTGCCGCTCCCATGCCTGCGGCGGGTAGGTCTTGTTCCAGGCCTCGTACAACTGGCGGTCCTGCCTGGACAGGCGCAGGTTGTACTGCTTGCTCATATAGAAGTAGGTGCGGGCGATCATGCCGCGGATCGACGGGCGTGGCATCACCTTCTTGGCCTTGAAGTCGACCTGGGTCAGGCAACTGCCATACTGGCCGCGCTGTTCTGGCAGCCAGCCGAAACTGAAGTTGCTACGGTCGCCGTTGACCTCGCCGATGCTCGGCACCAGGTTGTGCAGGTCGGCTTCGGCGCGTTTGTACACCTCGTCATGCTGCGAGCACTGCTTGCGCCCGCCGCTTTGCCAACACTGGCGCTGATGGCCGATCTGCCAGGCCGGTACGATGTGTTCCCACTCGATGCGCGACGCGCGCTGGGCATTCTTGCGCGGGGCATAGCCGCAGGACGCCAGGTCGACCTTGTTGCCCTTGTATTTGCAGCCGCAATAGAATTCGGTCGATTGCGGCGCATAGAGCTTCCAGGCGACCTTCTTGGCCTCCTGGAAGGTGCGTGGGGCATCGGCTTGCACCAGTGGAGTGGTCAGTAACAGGCAGGCTACCGCGAAAAGCGAAACTCTCATGCGCGGTCAGTCTTCCTTCGGTACGGTCCAGAAAACCTGCACGCCGCCGTCGTCACGGTGGGCGAGGGTGACGTTGTCGTTCTCGGCGATTTCCTCAAGCAAGGTTTCCCAGTCATCCGGGCTTTCCTGCTCCAGGCGAAAGATCAGCGCCGCACGGCTGCGCTGGGCGGTGGGGCTGTTGATGATCTTCTGGATGCGTACACCCAACTGTTCATAGCTGCTCGGGGTGGCGGAGGCGGTGCTGGACACAGGAAATTCCTTGTTTTGCTGTATGCGCATACAGTATTTCAGCGTAAGTAAATTCGCAACTGCTTGCCAGGAAAAATCCTGCGTTCGCGCTGCCGCTGCTGGTCTGGTGTAATGCCGGCAATTTCTGGAAGCTGCGCATGTATCGATTTCTTTCTCGTTTTCCTTCATCTACAAGCCTGGTCCTGCTGTTTGCAGGTGGCATGAGCGCCAATGGCGGTGCCAAGGCCAGTTCACCCGATGTAGTCGTCATGGACCCGTTGGTGGTGACCGGCGCCTATGCGCCCACCAGCACATTCGACCTGCCGTTTTCGGTGGATACCGTTGACCTGTCCCACGGCCCGGATGGCCAGCTTGGCGTCAACCTGTCGGAAGTGCTCAGCAAAGTACCTGGGCTGGTGGTGCAGAACCGGCAGAACTACGCGCAAGACCTGCAGATTTCTTCACGGGGTTACGGTGCTCGCTCGGCCTTTGGCGTGCGCGGCATAAAGCTGCTGAGTGACGGCATACCGGCCAGTACGCCCGACGGGCAAGGGCAGGCCGCCACGCTGAACCTGGACGTGGCCGACCGGATCGAAGTGCTGCGCGGCCCGGCAGCGACGCTGTACGGCAGCAACGCCGGTGGCGTGATCCAGATGTTTACCCGCGACGGGCAGGGGCCTGCACGCGTGGGTGCCGAAACCACCTTTGGCAGCGACGGCTTCAACAAGAACCACCTGTCGGCAGAGGGCGGCAACGACACTGCAGGTTTCGTGCTGGATGCCTCGCGCCTGGATACCGATGGCTATCGCGACCACAGTGCCGCGCGCCGTGACCAGACCTTCGCCAAGGTCAATTTCAAGCCCGATGAAGACTCGCGCATGGCGCTGATCTACAGCAGCCTTGAGCAGAACAACACGCAGGACCCGCTGGGGCAGACCTGGGATGCCTACAAGCATGACCCACGTTCCACAGCGGCAGTGGCCGAAACCTACAACACCCGCAAAAGCATCGACCACCAGCAGCTAGGCATGAACTACGAGCGCTACTTTGGCGATGCCATGCTGCAGTTCAACCTGTATGCGGGGCGGCGCAGCGTGGTGCAGTATTTGTCCATCCCCAGAACGGTGGCCTCGAACAGCCAGCGTGGCGGCGGGGTTGTGGACTTTGATCGTGAATTCCACGGCGGCACCCTGCGCTGGATCCAGCCGGTTGCCGACGTACCGGGAAATCTCACCTTCACCGTCGGCGCCGATTACGACCAGAGCAAGGACGACCGCCGCGGCTACCAGAATTTCAGCGGCGACCAGTTGGGCGTTAAAGGTGAGTTGCGCCGTGACGAGAAAGACACCGCTACCAGCCTCGACCCGTACCTCCAAGCCCATTGGGAAATCGGCAACTGGACCAGCGAGCTGGGGCTGCGCTACAGCACCATGGAAATGCGTGTCGACGACCATTACCTGGCCAACGGTGACTCCAGCGGCTCGAAGAAGTACCAGCAGGCCACGCCATCACTGTCGGTGATGTACGCGTTCACGCCGGACCTGCGCGGTTACGTGAGCGTCGGCAAAGGCTTCGAAACCCCCACCCAGGCCGAGATGGCCTATGCGCCGGGCTTGGCCGAAAGCTTCAACTTCGGCCTCAAGCCCGCCACCAGCATGCAGTACGAAATGGGTGTGAAGTACCGGCTTGGCGAGCGCACGCGCCTGAATGCGGCGGTGTATGAGATTCATACCGATGACGAAATCGTCGTTGCCAGCGCTACGGATGGTCGAACCAGCTATCGCAATGCAGGGCGTACTGTACGACGTGGCTTTGAGGCGAGCCTGCAAAGTGACTTGAGCGAGCAGTGGCAGACCACCCTGGTGTATACCCGCACCGATGCCCGCTATGCCGATGACATCAGCCAGACCATCGAGAGTGGCAACCGCCTGCCCGGTGTGCCGCTGAACAACCTGTATGGTGAGCTGGTCTGGAAGCCGGTGTCGTCCATCAGCATGGGGGTTGAAGGGCAGTACCGCAGCAAGGTGTATGTGGACGACAGCAACAACGCCAGGGCCGCACCGGCTTATGCGGTATTCAACTGGCGGACCCGGTTCGAGCAACATGTGGGGCCCTGGACGTTCCACCAGCTGCTGCGGCTGGACAACCTGTTTGACCGGCAGTATGTGGGGTCGGTGATTGTCGGTGACGGCAACGGGCGTTATTACGAGGCAGCGCCTGGGCGGTCGTGGTATGCGGGGGCGGGGTTGGAGTACCAGTTCAGGTAGCCGGCAACATCCTCACCAGGCAGGCAGCGCGGTGTATTGCACGGGCTTGCCCACTCCCACTTGTGTCAGGCAAAACGCTCGAAGGAGTACGGGGACGGGTCGATCAGCGGGGTGGCCTGGGCCACCAGGTCTGCCGCCAGCTGGCCAGCAGCAGGCGAGGTGCCGAAGCCATGCCCGGAAAAGCCGGTGGCCAGGGTCAGGCCCGGGATACTGGCCACCGGGCCGATGACCGGGTTGGAGTCGGGGGTGACGTCAATCGTGCCAGCCCAGGCGCTGGCGATACGGGCCTGTTCGAACACCGGCCAGGCCGCTTTCAGGTTGCGCATGGCCTCGTCGTTGAGTGCCGGGTTGGCGTGCGGGTCTTGTACCCGTACACGCTCGAAGGGGGTTACATCCGTGGCCTTCCAGCGCCGGGCCAGGGCCAGGTCCTTGAAGAAGTACTTGCCAAAGCTGATGCGCAAAAAATCCCGCTGGGCACGTAGCTGGGGCAGGTAACGCTTGGCCAGCAGCAGGTGATCGAGGGTGAGGAAGGCGTCCAGCGCGCCACGCTGGGTGATGATGTAGCCGCCGTCCTTGTGCTTGCGGAAGGAAAAGTCCGGTGCGCCCACGGCGATGTCGGTCGGCCCGTCCATTGGCTGTGTGCGCAGCACGGAACAGGTCAGCGGCAAGGTCGGCAGATTGATGCCCAGGTTGCCGAGGAACTTGCGCGACCACAGGCCACCGGCCAGCAACACCTGGTCGCAGCGGATTTCGCCTTGCTCTGTGACCACCCCGCTGACACGGCCGGCTGCGGTGACCAGCGTGCGCACCGCGCAGTTCTCCACTACCACTGCACCTTTGGCGATCGCCGCCCGGGCGATGGCGCTGGCGGCCAGGGTCGGTTCGGCGCGGGCGTCGGAGGGGGTGAAGATGCCACCTGCCCAATCCGCCCGACCACCCGGCACCATCCGGGCGATTTCACGGGTGCTAAGCAGGCGCGAATCCAGGCCCAGCGCCTCGACGCTTTTCAGCCAGCCTTCATGCATGCCCATCTGCGTGTCGTTACGGCCGATGAACATGATGCCGGCTTGGCGATAGCCAACGTCGCTGCCAACCCGTGCGGGCATCTCGGCCCACAGCCGATCAGCCGCCAGTGCCAGGGGAATGTCATGGGCGTGGCGGTTGGTCTTGCGCACCCAGCCCAGGTTGCGCGACGACTGCTCGCCAGCGATACGCCCCTTTTCCAGCACCACCACCGGTATGTTGCGTTCGGCGAGGCTCAGTGCGGCGGTGAGGCCGATAATGCCGCCACCGATGATCACCACGGTAGTGGCGTCGGGGTGGCGGGTGCTGGTTTGCACAGGGGCGATCGTGGGAGACATGGCTTTACTCTTTGTTGTGCGTGCAGGGGGAGTGTTCAGCGCCAGCCGGCGGCCTCACTGGCCAAGGCGGATCAGGGTCACTTGCGCTTGCCCCGCACCGCGGTAGGCGGTGACCTCCAGCTCGACCTTGTAAACGGTGGAGCCCAGCGGCGGGCAGGTGACCGTGGTGGCCGGGTCGATGCCGCGGAACTTCTCGCCGATCACGTCCATGACCCGTGGTACATCGGCAGGGTCCTGGATGAACACGCGTGAGTTGATGACATCGGCCAGGCTGGCATCGACTGCGGCCAGCGCGGTTTCGATGTTGGCGAACACCTGGTGGGTCTGTTCGATGACGTCCTCTGGAATGACTTGGGTCTGCGGGTTGCGCCCGGCGGTGTTGGAGACGTGAATCCAGTTGTCCACCGCCACCAGGCGGGAGTAGCTGGCCATGTCTTCGAACTTGGAGCCGGTTTTCAGTTTGATGATCTGTGTCATGGGCTTTGCCTTGTTATCCGGTTGCGGGGGATCAGCTGAGAACGGGGGTTTCCCAGAGGTTGAGCTTTACGCCGATGCCTTGCTCGAGCGCCTTGCGGTACACCACGGTGCCCCAGGCCACGTCTTCGACGGGCATGCCGCCCACCGACATCAGGATGATTTCGTCGTCATGCAGGCGGCCCGGTGCGTCGCCGCTGATGATCTTGCCGATGTCTTCCACCTGCTCGGGGGCCAGCGTGCCTTCGGCAATCATGTCCATGAAGCGCACACCTACCAGCGGCACGTGGTTGTGCGCAGGCTTGGGCAGCTCTTCGAACCAGGCCTCGTAGAGGCCGGTGTTGTCCACCACCTTGCGCACGTCGTCCTGCTCCATGCCGGCGTCGATACTGCACGGGGCTGGCATGGCCAGGAACGCGCCAGGCTTGACCCACTCGCGTCGCACCAGCGGGTACTGGCTGGGGTCGCCGACTTCGCCCGAGCTGCAGTAGCTGACCAGGTCGGAACCGCGTACCACTTCTTCCAGGGTTTCAACCACCTGGACATGAGTGATTTGCGGGAAGCTGGTTTTCACCCAGGCGACGAAGGCATCCAGGTTCTTCTGGCCACGGCCCTTGACCTTGAGGGTGTCGATCAGCGGGCAGACGGCCATGAACGCAGCGACCGTGGTCTTGCCCATCACCCCCGGGCCGGCCAGGCCGATGACCTTGGCGTCCTTGCGCGCCAAGTGGCGGGCGCCGACGCCCGGGATGGCGCCGGTGCGATAGGCCGACAGCAGGTTGGCCGACATGTGCGCCAGTGGCGCGCCGGTGTCGGCATCGTTGAGGGTGAACATCAGGATCGAGCGGGGCAGGCCTTTCTCACGGTTGGCGATGTTCGAGCCGTACCACTTGGCGCCTGCGGTCTGGAAGTTGCCGCCGAGGTACGCCGGCATCGCCATCATGCGCCGGTCGGCGGTGGGCTTGGGCATGTTGGGGAATGGCGAGTGCTCGGGGAAGGTAATCATCGCGCCGTGCGAGTCGCTGTTCGGGCCGGCCATGCGGTAGTCACCCTGGTACAGCAGGCCGAACATTTCTTCCATGGTGTCGACACAGGCCGGCATGTCGGTGACGCCGGCACGGATCATGTCCTGCTCGGACAGGTAGATGAAGTCAATTCTGGTATCGAGGGTCATGGCGGGTCTCGCAGGGCTGGCTGCCGTCGGATTTGTTGTTGGTTTCGAGGCAACCAGTTTCGCTAACGACTGGTAGGTCGTCTTGTGTCTGCCTGCCAGCCGAGTTGACCGTCAGTGCCAGGGCTTCAATGGCCCGCGAGCGAGAAGCTGGCCGGAGTGTCGCGCAGGCTGAGGGCGGTCAGCAGGCACACCACCAGGGTGCACAGCGCCAGCAGCGCGGCCCATGCGGTCGGGCCGTGGTTGAGTACCACTGCGGCCAGTGGAGCTGCGCCGGCAGACGCCGACAGCTGGATGGCGCCCAGCAGCGCTGCGGTGGAGCCCAGTGCCTTTTCTTGCGAGGCCATCACCAGCGACATCAGCGTCGACTCGGCTATCCCCAGGCCGAACAGGGCTATCACCATGCCGCCGGCCACACCTGGCAGCCCCAGACCGGTCAGTGCACCGAGCAGGCTGATGCAGGCACCGCCGGCCATGCACAGCACGCCCACCCGAGTCAGGGTATTGAGGCCCAGTCGGCTGATCAGGTGGCTGGCCGTCATGGCGCCGAACAGGATCGACACCCCGGTGGCGCCAAACAGCAGGCCGAAGGCTTGGGCGCTCAGGCCGTAGTGGGCCTGGTACACCAGGGTGGCACCGCCGATGTAGGCGAACAGGAAGAAGAATACCGCAGCCACCGCCAGGGTCGGGCGCAGGAAGCGGCGGTCGGCGAGGATGGCCAGGTAGGTGCTGCAGGCGTGGCCCAGGCGCAGGGGTTCGCGTTTGCTGGGCGGCAGGGTTTCCGGCAGGTTCAGCAGGCTGTTGACCAGCACTGCCACGCCCATGCCGGCGAGTACCAGCATCACTGCACGCCAGCCGAAATGTGCGTCGATCACGCCGCCCAGTGCAGGTGCCAGGATCGGTGCGACGCCTTCGATGGTCATCAGCAGGGCGAACAGTTTGGTCGCGGCTACGCCCTGGCTCACATCACGCACCATGCTCATGATCACCACCAGGGTCAGCGCACTGCCCAGGCCCTGGAAAAAGCGCAGCATGATCAGGGTGTCGAGGCTGGGGGCTGCGGCTGCGCCCAGCGAGCACAGGATGAACAGCAGCAGGCCGGCCAGCAGCGGCTTGCGCCGGCCGTAGGCGTCGACGAAGGGGCCGAAGATCAGCTGGCCGGCGCCCATGGCCAGCAGGAAGAAGGTCAATGTCAGCTGTACGCGGGTGAAGCTTGCCTGATAGTGGCTGGCGATTTCCGGCAGGCTCGACAGGTACATGTCGACGGCCGATGGGCCGAGGGCGCCGATCAGGCCAAGGCCCAGGGCGAAGCTGAAGGGTATGGGAGGGGAGGGATTGGCGCGCATGGTTTTCTCTGGCTAATTTTCCTCCTGCCGTCCGGTAGGTTGGTGAATGTTATGCGCCGAGTCGGCTAAGGTCAAACCGTTCCGCAAGGCCACTGATTCCTGTGGGTGCGGGCATGCCCGCTCCCACATTGACCGCATCGCCTTCAAGTCATGCGCATGCAGCACAAGACAGAGGTTGGTTAGCGTGGTTGCTTCAGAACGGCACAGCTACCGTCAGCTGGCTATACACATTGGTGCCATTTCCCCCCACCTGGTTGCCGCCGTTGCTCTCGTCCTTGCGCGGCTGGTACAGGCCCACCAGCGGGCTGATGATCAGGTGCTCGTTGACTGCCCATTCCACATACAGGTCCAGCTCCCGGGCATCGAGGTTGAGGCTGTCGCGGGTGCGCACGGTGTCGAAGTCGAAGTACAGCGCGCCGACCGTGAGGTTTTCCAGCGGCGTCGCCTTCACGCCCACATGGTGGATGCCCGTGTTGCTGTTGAAGGGGCCGGCGTAGTTGGCAGCGACTTCACCCTGGAACCAGGTGCCGTAACCGCTGGACAGGCCGCTGAACAGCGCGTCCCAGCCTGCCGAGTAGCGGGTGTAGCGGTAGGTAACCTGCGGTGCCCACGGCAGGTCGGCGAAGGTGTAGCCGGCCTGCAGGTACCAGGCTTGCTCGGGGCCGTCGGTCTTGTCCTGCCAGGCGTATTCGAAGGCGAAACTGGCATTGTCGATGCCGGCGTTGCCTTCGCCGCGCACGCTGTACACGTCCATGCCTTCGCGGGCTTTCTGGAAGTCGCTGGCCCATTGGTCGGTGACGTCGATGCCGTGAATCCAGGTCAGCCCCAGGGTGCCCAGGGCGTGGGTGTAGTCCAGCGTGCCGGCGGCCAGTTCGGTTTCGGCCTGGGCGCGGTTGTCGGATTTCAGCCACAGCAGGCTGCCATGCAGGCCATCGCTGCCCCCCAGGCGCAGCATTGCGGTGCGGTCGAAGGCGTGGCGGGCGGCCAGGTAGTAGGCCCCGCCGCGGTCCAGCGCACCGTCGGCCACGCCGTTGCCCAGGTTCGGGCCGTCGTCGTTGATCAAAAAACCACTGCCCAGGCGAATGGTCTGGCGGCCGGCGGAAACGTCCACCCCATCCTTGCCCAGCACCGGGAACAGGTCGGCCGAGCGCCAGCCGAGGAAGGCGTCTTCGATCTTGGTGGTGCGTTCGGAGCCATCGGTGTTGCCGGCCGCATCGCCATCGCCCCAGGTGGCCGAGCTCACCCAGTTCAGGCTGCCGTACAGCGTGCCGTTGCCGGCCAGGCCCTGGTCACCGCTGAGGCCATATTTGATAAAGCCTTCACGCCAGGTCGAACCCCCTGTGGTGCCGTCGTAGTTCTTGCGGCTGTTGAACATGCCCCATACCGCCAGCATGTCGGCGTTCAGGTGGCTGTCATCGTCGGCGTACAGCTCAACGGCCGGCGCGGCCTGGCTGGCCAGCAAGGTTGCCAGGGCCAGGGTGGACAGCGTTTGCGGTTTGACCATTACACATCCCTCGTTTGTTCTCGGCGACCTTCACAGGGGCCTTTGTTGTTCGGGGGCACCCTCGGTTCTGGCGAGGGGCCATCGCGGTTGGCGGCGATGGCCTATTAGGGCGTGTGCGGTGGGGCGGGGTCTTGTTCGTGGCTGCCAAGGCGCTTGCACGCCTTGGCCACAGGCGCGGTCAGTAGCGGATCATCACCGACTTGAGCTCGGTGAAGTCATCGATGAAGGCCGAGCCGAACTCGCGGCCAATGCCGGAAGCTTTGATGCCCCCAAACGGTACAGCCGGGTCGAGCAGGGTGTGCATGTTGACCCACAGGGTGCCGGCCTGGATTTGTGGGATCATGCGCATGGCCTTGCCCAGGTCGTTGGTCCACAGGCTGGCGCTGAGGCCGTAGGGCGAAGCGTTCATCAGGTGCAGCAGTTCGTCTTCGTCGTCATAAGGCAGGAAGGTCGCCACCGGGCCGAAGGTTTCCAGGGTGAGCAGGGTGTCGCTGGCCGACCGGGCGAGGATTACCGTGGGTTCGACGAAACAGCCGGGGCCGTCGCCCAAGGTGCCGCCGTGAATGATCTGGCTGCCTTCGGCGCGGGCGATGGCGAACAGTTCGGCCAGCTTCTGCTGGTGCGGCTTGTTGGCCACGGGGCCGAACTGGGTGGCCTCGTCCAGTGGCGAGCCGATTTTCAGTTGGCCCAGGCGCTGGGACAAGGCGTCCAGTAGCGGGTCGATGCGCGAGCGGTGCACGTAGAAGCGCTCGCCAGCGGCGCAGATCTGCCCCGAGTGCAGGAAGCCAGCCTCGATGATGCCATCGACCGCTTTGTCCACGGCCACGTCGGGCAGGAAGGCCACCGCGTTCTTGCCGCCCAGTTCCAGTGTCGCGCGGGTCAGCTTGGCGCCCATGGCAGCCTGGCCTACGGCGATGCCAGTGGGCACGGAACCGGTGAACGAGACCTTGTCGGTACCTGCGTGCTCGATCAGTGCCTTGCCCACCAGGCCACCACCGGTCAGCACGTTCAGTGCACCGGCCGGCAGGCCTGCTTCGGTGGCCAGTTCGGCAATGCGCAGCAGCGTCAGCGGGGTGAATTCGCTGGGTTTGAGGATAATGCTGCAGCCGGTTGTCAGGGCCGAGGCCAGCTTCCAGATGGCGATCATGGTGGCGAAGTTCCACGGCACGATGCCCACCACCACGCCAATCGGCTCGCGCAGGGTGAAGGCGCTGTAGCGCTCACCGGCGAACGAGGGCAGCGACGGGGTGATGGTCTGGCCGGTGATCTTGGTCGCCCAGCCGGCGTAGTAGCGCAGGAAGTGCGCGGCCTGCTCTACTTCGAAGGCACGGGAAATGCCGATGAGCTTGCCGGATTGCAAGGTTTCCAGCTGCGCCAGTGCTTCGCGGTTGGCTTCCAGCAGGTCGGCCAGCTTGAACAGCACTGCGGCGCGGGCGGCGGGGCTGGTGTGCGACCAGGCGGTAAAGCCTTGGCGCGAGGAGCTGACGGCATGGTCGACATCGGCCTGGTTGGCGTCGGCGATGTGGGCGATGGTCTGGCCGTTGGCCGGGTTGACCACGGCAATGTTCGACGACGACTGGCTGGCGAGGTGCTGGCCGTGGATGAACACGCCATGCTCGCGGGCCAGGAAGGCCGTGACGGCAGGTAGGAGGGTGATGTCGCTCATGCAGACTCCGGGGCAGGTGGCCAAAGTTTGCAGCTTAGTGAGCGGGGCAGAGCGGTGCTTGTGCCTGCGTGACAGGTGCATGACTGTGGCTGCCAAGCGATGAGTCAGCCTTGCGCGATCCTTTGTAGGAGCGGCGCCAGGCTCTGGAGCTGATTGCTGGCAGGCAGCAACAAGCCCGGCGGCAGCCATCGGCAAGACGCCATGCCGCCGGCAGCGCACAGTAATCACTCGTTCAACGCCACAAAAACAAGCCGGGGCATACGATGTCACTCAATAACAAGCTCACCGAGCACCTCAACCGCGGCACGGTCGGTTTCCCCACCGCACTGGCCAGCACCGTCGGGCTGATCATGGCCAGCCCGGTGATCCTCACCGCGACCATGGGCTTTGGCATCGGCGGCAGCGCCTTCGCCGTGGCCATGGTCATCGCCGCACTGATGATGCTGGCGCAGTCCACCACCTTTGCCGAGGCTGCGTCGATCCTGCCGACCACGGGCTCGGTATACGACTACATCAACTGTGGCATGGGCCGCTTCTTCGCCATTACCGGCACGCTGTCGGCCTACCTGATCGTGCATGTGTTCGCCGGTACCGCCGAAACCATCCTGTCGGGGGTGATGGCGCTGGTGAACTTCGAGCACCTCAATACCCTGGCGGAATCCGCCGGCGGTTCGTGGCTGCTGGGGGTGTGTTTCGTGGTGGCGTTTGCGGTGCTCAATGCCTTTGGCGTCAGCGCCTTCAGCCGCGCGGAAGTGATCCTCACCTTCGGCATGTGGACCACCTTGATGGTGTTCGGCGTGCTCGGCCTGATCGCCGCTCCCGCAGTGGAACTGGACGGCCCGTTCGGCGTGTCGCTGCTGGGCACCGACCTGATGACCATCCTCTCGCTGGTCGGCATGGCCATGTTCATGTTCGTTGGCTGCGAGTTCGTCACGCCGCTTGCCCCCGAACTGCGTCGCTCGGCCTGGGTGCTGCCGCGGGCCATGGCGCTGGGCCTGTTTGGCGTGGCCAGCTGCATGTTCATCTACGGAGCGGCGATGAAGCGCCAGGTGGAAAACGTGGTGCTGGATGCCGCCAGTGGCGTGCACCTGCTGGACACGCCGATGGCCATCCCGCGCTTCGCCGAGCAGGTGATGGGTGATATCGGCCCAGTGTGGCTGGGTATCGGCTTTCTGTTCGCCGGCGCGGCCACCATCAACACGCTGATGGCCGGTGTGCCACGCATTCTTTACGGCATGGCGGTCGACGGCGCGTTGCCCAAGGTGTTCACCTACCTGCACCCGCGCTTCAAGACGCCGCTGCTGTGCATCCTGGTGGTGGCGTTGATCCCTTGCCTGCATGCGTGGTACCTGGGCGGCAACCCGGACAACATCCTGCACCTGGTGCTGGCCGCCGTGTGCGCCTGGAGCACCGCCTACCTGCTGGTGACCCTGTCGGTGGTGATTTTGCGCATACGCCGCCCAGACCTGCCGCGTGCCTACCGCTCGCCGCTGTTCCCGTTGCCGCAGATATTCTCCAGTAGCGGTATCCTCATCGGCATGGCGTTCATCACACCGCCGGGCATGAACCCTGCCGATGTCTATGTGCCGTTCGCCATCATGCTTGGCGCCACTGCGGCCTATGCATTGTTCTGGACGCTGTGCGTGCAGAAGGTCAACCCGTTCAAGCCGGCGCGGGTCGAGGATGTGCTCGAGAAAGAGTTTGCTGCCGAGCCTGGCCACGCCGTGGAGCATGTGCTGCATGATCAGAAATTTGCGTGAACGCTTGCTGGCGCCTCGGGCGCCTTCCGGCTATCGCCCAGGTGCCACGCTGGCATGCCTGGCGCGCAACTTGGGGCAGCAGAACCTGGTGGCTGCCGGGGTGATCCAAGACCCGGCCCAGGGCTGGCAGGCCAAGGTGCACGAACGCGTCGAGGCCCACCTGCTGATGCACATCGTCACCTGTGAGTTCCAGCTGCAGTTGCCTGCTCCGCAAGGGGGCGAGGTCAGCCTGGAGCTGCGCCATACCGGTGCGCTACGCCGTATCGGCCTGGCCTGTGTGTACCGCAAGGGCGACCGGGCGCACTTTGCCCGACTGCGCGACCTGTTGCTGCAGCAGGCCGCACTGGTGGCGGCGCTGATGCCGCTGGATTTCAAGCGCCTGACCTTGGCCTGGCGCGACGGCCAATGGTTGCTGACGCTGGAGCACATGGGCGGTAGCGAAGTGGTCAACCGCATGCCGGCGTTTCGCCGCTACATCCCCATCAGCCCGCAACAGCGGGCGCACCTGATGGCCAGCCTGGCCCAGTTCAACACTTTGCTGCCCAACCTTTGACGCAAACTGGCATACGCCTTGCTGTATCTAGCGACGAATGATGACAGTTGTGCGCACATAGATAACATGTTAACAATGTGCGCATAACAACAAATCCTGCGTCGAGGGCAGCCATGCATACTCAACAATCCAACCGTCAGGGGCTGGAACGCTGGACCACGGCCATGCAACAGATCTGTGGCCGTTTCGAGACGGAACTTGCGTCCAATCACTCGCTGTTCATCGGCGAGGTTTCTACCTTTTCCCGTGCCGGCTTGCCGCTGGCCAACCTGCGCACCAATGCCGGCAACATCCGCCGGCTGGGCGAAAACCCGACCCTTGACGATGACCAGCATTGTTTCCTGGTCAGCCAGCGTGCTGGGCATTCCACCGTGTCCCAGGGGGGCATGCAGGTCAGCCTGGCGCCGGGTGAGCTGCTGCTGATGGATTCGGTCGGGCGCTGCGAAATCACCCCCAGTGGGTTGATCGAACATGTCTCGCTGGCCCTGTCGCGTGAGCAGGTACGCAAGTACGTGCAAGGTAGCGGCCCGATGTTTGGCAAGATCTCCTCAAGCAACGCCTGCGGGCGCATGCTGCATGTGCTGATGGACCAACTGTGCAAGGACGGCAATGTAAGCGGTGATGGTGCCCAGGGCGACGCGCTGCAGACCGCCTTCATTGCCCTGCTGGAGCCGGGCTTCGAGCGCCATGGCGAAGCGCTGGGCAACCTTGGGGCCTTGAGCGGTGCCAACCTGCGCGGCTACGTGCAGCAGGTGATCGACGAGTCGCTGTCACAGCCTGGGCTGACCCCGTCCAACCTGGCCGGGCGCCTGAACATTTCTGTGCGTCACCTGTACCGGCTGTTCGAGGAGGAGGGCGACAGTGTGTGCCGCTACATTCAGCGGGCGCGCCTGAAGCGCAGTGCGGATGACCTGGCCAACCCGTTCTTCAGGAGCGAGTCGATTACCTCGATCGCCTACAAGTGGGGGTTCACCGACTCGGCGCATTTCAGCCGCTCGTTCAAGAAACAGTTCGAACGCTCTCCGAAGGACTACCGGGCGCAGGCGATGGCGTGAGTGTGAGGGGCTCTGGTCTCAGCGACGGCCGTTGAAGTAGCCCGACAGCTGGTGCACGGTCTTGCCGGCAGTGAGCAGCAGCGGGCGGAAATGGTCCTTGCCGAGGATGCGCGCATGCTTGACCGAACTGACCAGGTCATAGCGCTTCGATCCCTCCTGCATACCCTCGGCGAGTATCTTGCAAATGATGTGGCTGGGCGTGACGCCAAAGCCGGAGTAGCCCTGCACATAGAAAGCGTTGGGGCGGTTGTCGAGGGTGCCTATCTGCGGAAACAGGTTGGCACTGGTGGCCATCGGGCCGCCCCAGGCCAGGTCGATGCGCACGTCTTTCAGGTAGGGGAAAATCTTCAGCATCAGGGCGCGGTTCCACGCCTTCAGGTCCAGCGGGAAGTGCTCGACGAAGGGCGTGGCGGCGCCAAACAGCAGGCGGTTCTCGCGGGTGACCCGGTAGTAGTCGATCACCGGGCGGATGTCGCTGTAGGCCCCGCGTATCGGGCTGATGCGCTCGATCAGCTCATCCGGCAATGGCTCGGTCATCATCTGGAAGGCATAGGTGTTTATAGTGCGTGCGTGCAGCTGCGGCTCCAGCTTGTTGAGGAAGCTGTCGCACGCCCACAGCAGCTTGCTGGCGCGTACCGAGCCACGGCCGGTGCGTACCGTGATGCGCTCGCCGTAGGTCACCTCCAGCGCCGGGCTGTGTTCGAAGATGCGCGCACCGTGGCCAACCAGTGCCTGCGCTTCGCCCAGCAGCAGGTTCAGGGAATGCACATGGCCACCGCCCATGTGCAGCAGGGCGCTGCTGTAGGCATTGCTGCCGATGATCTGGCGCACTTCGCTGCCACCGAGAAAACGGATCTCGTCGCGTGTATTGATCGCCTTGAAGGCCTTCTCCCATTTGCGCAGGGTCTGTTCCTGGCGGCGGTTGAAGCCCATGTAGCCATAGCCGTGGCAGAAGTCGGCGTCGATGGCGTAGCGGGCGATGCGGTCCTTGATGATGCCGGCGCCCAGTTCGCTGATTTCGAAAATATCCCTCACGCCCTGATCGCCGACGCTGCTACGGATCTTCTCCAGGTCGTGGCCGATGCCCGCCATGATCTGCCCGCCGTTGCGCCCGCTGCCGCCGTAGCCCAGGTAACGGGCCTCGAGCACGACGATATTGGTCACGCCTTGTTCCGCCAGCTCCAGGGCGGTGTTAATGCCGGAGAAACCGCCACCGATCACCACGACATCGGCCTCGATGTCGCGCTCCAGGGTTGGGAAGCTCAGGTTGTACTTCTTGGTCGCCGAGTAGTAGGTGGGGCTCTCGAGGGTGATCATGACGCCGCCTGCTGACTGGAAATGGGTAGAAATCATTCTATTAATGTATTAATGATTGTGCACTGGCATACTCGCCGGTTTGCTATTTCCAGCCTCCTTGAGCCCGCATGACCACACCAAGACCCTCCCTGACCCTGACCTTGCTGCAGGCGCGCGAAGCCACCATGGCGTTCTTCCGCCCGGCGCTGAATGCCCATGACCTGACCGAGCAGCAATGGCGGGTAATCCGTATCCTGCGCCAGCAAGGCGAGCTGGAAAGCCATCAGTTGGCGGAGCTGGCCTGTATCCTCAAGCCCAGCATGAGCGGGGTGCTCAAGCGCCTGGAGCGTGACGGCATCGTGGCGCGGCGCAAGTCGCCGGAAGACCAGCGCCGGGTGTTCATCAGCCTGACGGAGGCTGGCCAACAAGCGTTTCTGGCGATGAGCGAGGAGATGACGCACAACTACGACAAGATCCTCGCCCAGTTTGGCGAGGACAAGCTGCAGCAGCTGATGCAGCTGCTGGATGAAATGAAGAAGATCAAACCCTGACGCGCCAGGCGTCAGCGGTTGAGTGACAGCGAGTCTTCCAGCACTTTCAGCAGTGCTGCCGCGCGCCGCTCATAGGCGTCGGGGCCTGCGTACATCAGCTCTACATACAGGCTGTCGATGATGCCCAGGTAGGCATCGGCATACAGCGCCAGGCGGCTGTGCTGCTCATGCGCCCAGCCGTGGCGAGCTTGCAGGGCCACGCTGAACCCTTCGCGTATGCCGTCCAGGTATTGTTCAAAGCCCGAAGTGACAATCGGCTTGATGCCCGCCGGGGGCAGGAACGCCGTGCGCAACACGAAGCGCAGTTCGGCCGATTCGCGATAACGTTCGGCCAGGTGCAGGGCCAGCCAGTGCCCCGCCGCCAGGCCGTCGCGGGCTTCCTGCGCAAAGCCGTGCTCGACAAAGGCCGTTTCCTGCACCAGCGCACGCTGGAACACCTCCACGAACAAGGCGTCCTTGTTGGCGAAGTGCGCATACAGCGATGCCTTGCGCATGCCCGCCAACTGGGCGATTTCGTTCAGCGAAGAGGCGTCATAACCGTACTCGGCGAAGTGGCCGACGGCGGCATCGCACACACGCACCGCAGAAGGGGAAAGGTCTTTCAACAGCAACACTCCGTCAGGGGCGCGGCGGGCCGCGCGCGTCTTGAGGGTGGGATTGTGGTGATCGAAAATGCACGGGTCAATGCTTGTCGCAAGGCAATTTCCGGGCGCCATGGAAAGTGCAATGTTCCCCTCGTAACGTGCATTTCGCCACCCAATCGCCGCTCACATACTGATCGCGTCTTCGAATCCAATAAGAAAGAGACCGCTCATGAAAAAGCCAAACCCCCTGCTGGAAGACCTGAAGTCCGTCCTGCCGACCATTGCCGCCAATGCCATGCGTGCAGAGCAGGACCGCAGTGTGCCGGCAGAGAATATCGCCTTGCTGAAAAGTATCGGCATGCACCGCGCTTTCTTGCCCAAACACTTCGGCGGCATGGAAATCACCCTGCCGGAGTTCGCCCAGTGCATCGCCTTGCTGGCGGGGGCCTGCGCCAGCACAGCATGGGCCATGAGCCTGTTGTGCACCCACAGCCACCAGATGGCAATGTTCTCGCCCAAGCTACAGCAGGAGGTGTGGGGTAGCGACCCGGATGCTACCGCCAGCAGCAGTATCGCGCCGTTCGGCCGCACCGAAGAGGTTGAGGGTGGCGTGTCGTTCAGCGGCGAAATGGGCTGGAGTTCCGGTTGCGACCACGCCGAATGGGCGATTCTCGGTTTCCGCCGCAAGAATGCCGAAGGCACTCAAGACTATTGCTTCGCCATCCTGCCACGCAGCGACTATGAAATCCGTGATGACTGGTATGCCGTGGGCATGCGCGGCAGCGGCAGCAAGACCCTGATCGTGCGTGATGCCTTCGTGCCCGAGCACCGCATCCAGAAGGCCAAGGACATGATGGAGGGCAAGTCGGCGGGCTTTGGTTTGTACCCCGACAGCAAGATCTTCTACGCCCCGTATCGCCCGTATTTTGCCAGCGGCTTCTCCACGGTCAGCCTGGGCGTTGCCGAGCGCATGCTGGAGGTGTTCCGCGAGAAAACCCGTAACCGGGTGCGTGCCTACACCGGTGCTGCCGTGGGCGCCGCCACCCCGGCGCTGATGCGCCTGGCCGAGTCGACCCATCAGGTGGCCGCTGCCCGGGCATTGCTGGAAAAGAGCTGGGACGAGATTGCCGAGCACAGCGCCCGCCACCAATACCCGTCGCCTGGCACGCTGGCGTTCTGGCGTACCAACCAGGGCTACGCCGTGAAGATGTGCATCCAGGCCGTCGACCGCCTGATGGAAGCGGCCGGTGGTGGCGCCTGGTTCGAGAGCAACGAACTGCAGCGGCTGTTCCGCGATTCGCACATGACCGGCGCCCATGCCTACACCGATTACGACGTGTGTGCGCAAATCCTCGGCCGCGAGCTGATGGGCCTGGAGCCTGACCCGGCGATGGTCTGAGCCGCCACCTGTTTTCACCCATCCCCTCCAAACACAACAACAAACAGGGCAGGCTGGCAGGCCTGCCCGGGAGTCTTGCATGTCCAACGAAACCTTCGATTCACGTGCCTTCCGCCGCGCCCTGGGCAACTTCGCCACCGGCGTGACCGTGGTGACTGCCGCCGGCCCCAGTGGGCGCAAGGTCGGCGTTACCGCCAACAGCTTCAACTCGGTGTCGCTGGACCCGGCGCTGATCCTGTGGAGCATCGACAAGCGCTCCACCAGCCATGAAGTGTTCGAAGAGGCCTCGCACTTTGCCGTGAACATTCTGGCTGCGGACCAGATCGAGCTGTCCAACAACTTTGCCCGCCCGAAGGAAGATCGCTTTGCCGGTATCGACTACGAGACCGGCACTGGCGGCGCGCCGTTGTTCGCCGATTGCGCGGCACGCTTTGAGTGTGAAAAGTACCAGCAGCTGGACGGTGGCGATCACTGGATCCTGGTGGGCAAGGTAGTGGCCTTTGATGACTTTGGCCGCTCGCCGCTGCTGTACCACCAGGGCGCCTATTCAATGGTGCTGCCGCATACCCGCATGACCCAAGCCGCAGAGGGGCAGGCACCGAGCAGCCACTTCCAGGGCCGCCTACAGCACAACCTGTACTACCTGATGACCCAGGCGCTGCGTGCCTACCAGGCTGACTACCAGCCACGCCAGCTGTGTACCGGCCTGCGCACCAGCGAGGCACGCATGCTGATGGTGCTGGAGAACGATGCGGGCCTGAGCCTGAACGAGCTGCAACGCGAAGTGGCGATGCCGGCTCGGGAGATCGAGGAAGCGGTTGCCAACCTCAAGCGCAAAGGGCTGATTGCCGATGACGAAGGGCGAGTGCGACTATCGGTGAAGGGCGTGGACGAGACCGAGGCGTTGTGGACCATTGCCCGGCAACAGCAGGACAAGGTGTTCGGGCAGTTCAGTGAACAGCAGCTGGAGACTTTCAAGACCGTGCTCAAGGCCCTTATCAACATCTGAACATTGCTTTGGATGGCACCGGCAAAGCCGGTGCCATCCAACCAGAAGCCTCAGTAGACACCACCCCCGGTACTGGGGACTACCACTGTATCCTTGAACTTCCCCGCCAGCTCGCGCAGCCCGCGCATCAGCACCGTGGTATCCACACCCACCGCCACAAACGCCGCACCCAACTCGATGTAGCGCCGCGCCAGTTTCTCGTCCGCGCTGAGAATGCCGGCGGCTTTGCCCGCCTTGCCAATGCGCACGATCGCGTCTTCAATCGCCGCCTGCACCTCCGGGTGCCCGGGGTTGCCGCGATGCCCCATGGCCGCACTCAGGTCCGCAGGCCCGATGAACACGCCATCCACACCTTCCACCGCAACGATCTCGTCCAGGTTGGCCAGGCCTTCCTTGTTCTCGATCTGCACCAGCAGGCACATTTGCTCATCGGCGTGGTCCAGGTAACCGGGGAGGGTATTCCAGCGCGAAGCCCGCGCCAGCGCGCTGCCCACCCCGCGAATGCCCTTGGGCGGGTAATGCATGGCCTTGACCAGCTGACGCGCCTGTTCGGCACTTTCGACCATCGGCACCAGCAAGGTTTGTGCGCCGATATCCAGCACCTGCTTGATCAGCGCGGTATCGCCGATCACCGGGCGGATCACCGCCTGGCTGGGGTAGGGTGCCACCGCCTGCAACTGGGCGAGCATGCCGCGCAGGTCGTTGGGCGCGTGCTCGCCGTCGATCAGCAGCCAGTCGAAACCGGCATTGGCCGCCAACTCGGCGCAGTAGGCATCGGCCAGGCCGAGCCACAGGCCGATTTGCGGTTCACCGCTGTGCAGGCGTTGCTTGAAGTGGTTGATGGGCATGTCCATGGGCAGGTCCTTAAACGAAGCGGCAGGCGATGGAGCCGAGCATGTCGTAGTCGACGTGGAAGGTGTCACCTGGGCGAGCGGCGACCGGGCGGGTGAACGAACCCCCAAGGATGATCTGGCCGGGCTGCAAGGTGACGTCGTACGGCGCCAGTTTGTTGGCCAGCCAGGCAACGCCTTTGGCCGGGTGGTTGAGTACGGCGGCGCTGACCCCGGATTCCTCGATCACGCCATTGCGGTAGAGCACCGCCGGCACCTTGCGCAGGTCGATTTCGGTGGGGCGCACGGCCCGCCCGCCCATCACCACGCCGGCATTGGCGGCGTTGTCGGAGATGGTGTCGAACACCTTGCGGGTGGCCTGGGTTTGCGGGTCCACCTGCTGGATGCGCGCGTCAATGATTTCCAGCGCCGGGATCACCCACTCGGTGGCGTCCAGCACATCAAACACGGTGATGTTCGGGCCCTTCAGCGGCTTGCCGAGGATGAACGCCAACTCCACTTCAACCCGCGGCACGATGAAGCGCTCGAAGGGGATGTCGCTGCCTTCGTCGAACAGCATGTCGTCGAGCAAGGCGCCGTAGTCGGGCTCGGTGATGTTCGACGACACCTGCATGGCGCGCGAGGTCAGGCCGATCTTGTGGCCCACCAGCTTGCGCCCGGCGGCGATCTTTTTTGCCACCCAGGCGCGCTGAATGGCGTAGGCGTCTTCGATGGTGATTGCCGGTTGCTCCAGCGAGAACTGGCGCACTTGCTCGCGGGAGCGTTCGGCCTGGTCGAGGCGGTCGGCGGCGTGCTGGATGAAAGCGTTGTCTAGCATGGGGGCGGTCTCTTGATTCAAGGGTTGACGATGGCAGCCTGGGTGCGCAGCACCAGCAGGCCGCCCAGGGCGATGAAGACGGCGAGTACGTACAGGGCCAGGCTGGCGCTATGGGTGGTGTCGCGCACCCAGCCGATGAAGTAGGGCGTGAAGAACGAGGCGATGCTGCCCAGCGAGCTGATCAGGGCAATGCCGGCGGCCTGGGTACGGGCGTTGAGGAACGCCGGCGGCAGTTGCCAGAACATCGGCAGCGCAGCGCTGGCGCCCATGCCGGCCAGCACCAGGCCGGCCATTACCGGCAGCGCCTGCTCGGGGGCAATGGCCGCAATGGCGATGCCGATGGCAGCCATCAGCAGCGGTACGCACAGGTGCCAGCGGCGTTCGCGTTGGCGGTCGCTGGAGCGCCCGCACGCCAGCATGAACACGCAGCCGGCCACGTACGGCACAGCGCTGAGCAGGCCGACACTGGCGTCGCTGGCCACACCGGCACTGTGAATCAGGCTGGGCATCCAGAACGCAAGGGTGTTCACCGCCAGCATCACCGCGCAATACACGGCCACCAACAGCCACAGTGCACGGCTTGCGAAAATGGCGCCGAACGAGGTTACGGGCTTGCGCTGTTCTTCCTCACCGAATTGCGCGCGCAGCGTGGCTTTCTGCTGCTCATCCAGCCAGCTCACCCGCTCGAAGTGCTCCGGCAAAATGGCCAGTACCACCAGGCCCAGCAACACCACCGGCGCCCCTTCGAGCAGGAACATCCACTGCCAGCCACGCAGCCCGCCCGTGTCGTGCATGAAGGCCAGGATGGCCCCGGACACTGGCCCGCCGACCACTCCGGCCAACGGCACGGCAATGGCGAACAGCGCGGTGACCTGGGCGCGGCGCCCGGCCGGGTACCAGCGGTTGAGGTAAACCAGAATGCCCGGGAAGAACCCGGCCTCGGCCGCGCCCAGGGCAAAGCGCAACAGGTAGAACGCGCTGCTGCTTTCGATCAGCAGCATGCTGGTCGACAACAGCCCCCACACCACCATCAGGCAGGCGATCCAGCGGCGTGGGCCAACGCGGTCGAGCATCAGGTTGCTGGGGACGCCGAACAGCGCATAGGCAATGAAGAACAGCCCGGCACCCAGGCCATAGACCGTGTCGGACAAGTGCAGGTCCTGGCTCATCTGCATCTTGGCGAAGCCAATGTTGATGCGGTCCAGGTGGGCGAACAGGTAGCACACCAGCAGCAGCGGCATCAGCCGCCAGGTGACTGCCCGATGGGTACTGTCGGCCCGTTCAGCGTTTGCCTCGCGCGGCGAGGCTTGTTCGAGTGTGCTCATGTTTTTGTACTTGTTCTGTAATGAGTCGGGGAGGGCGTGGTTTGAGCCGGCGCGCTAGCGGTTGAACAGTGGGTGCAAGGTGCTGTGCTTGGCGTCGTAGACCTGGGCGGTGCTGTGGTCGATCTGCACGGTGATGCCGATCGGGCGCTGTTGCAGCAGTGGGTCCAGGCGCGCTTTCAACACTGCCAGCAAGCTGTCGCCCACTGTTTTGTGCACCTCGGCGCTGCGGCCGCTAGCCATGCGCAGGTTGGCGTACAAGAAGCCGTATTCGCCTTTGCCATCGGCCACCGCGCAATGGGCGGCGGGGTAGGCCAGCACGCGGGTACCGCCAGTGGGGAACACGGCTTTGCCTTCGGCATCGCGCTGTTCGAGCATGGTGTCGGCCAGGGCGCGGCACAGGCCGGGGATGTCGGCGTCGGTTTCCAGGTCGGGGGTGTAAAGCAGAACCAGGTGTGGCATGGGGGCCTCCTCGGTGAGGGGCGGCTGGCCACCCGCCAGGGCGACCAGCCGCGAACGGGTGGGTTACAGGCGGCTGATGGGCACCACGGCGGCCGGGTTGGCGGCCTGGGCAGCGGGGATGGCACCACCGTCCTGCGGGGTGACCGGGAAGATCGCGTTGATCTGGCCGGTGCCGGAAGAGCCGAAGTAGGGCGTGACCACATCGGCCTTGCCGTCGTAATCGGACCAGCCCAGCGCACCCAGCAGCATTGCCGTGTCGTGCATGAAGCCTTCACCGTGGCCTTTGGCGGCGTACTCCGGCAGCATCCCGCAGAACGCTTCCCACTCGCCGTCCTGCCACATTTGCACCACACGGTGGTCGAGGGTTTCGAGGAACGGGCTCCACACCTTGGTGGCAAAGTCCGGCGCCTGGCCGTTCTGCGCGAAGCGGTGCGACAGCGAGCCGCTGGCCAGGAACGCCACGGTGCCGTCGTAGTGGTCTTCTACTGCCTTGCGCATGGCCCAGCCCAGGCGGGCACTGTCGGCCAGGTAGTGCGAGGTGCACAGTGCCGAGACCGAGACCACCTTGAAGTGCTGGTCCTGGTTCATGTAGCGCATGGGCACCAGGGTGCCGTATTCCGGGGCCAGGGTGGTGGCGTGGTGGGCCATGGTTTCGACGTTGAAGCGGTTGCACTCCTCGGCCAGCAGCTTGCCCAGCTCGGGGTTGCCGGGGAATGCGTAGGGCATGTTGCTGATGAAGTGCGGCAGTTCGTTGCTGGTGTACACGCCCTCGAAATGCGGCCCGCACAGCACGTGGTAGTTGGCGTTGACCAGCCAGTGCGTGTCGAACACGACGATGGTGTCCACGCCCAGCTCACGGCAACGGCGGCTGATTTCGTGATGCCCGTCGATGGCCGCCTGGCGAAAGCCTTGGCGCGGGCCTGGCAGTTCGGACATGTACATGGACGGTACATGGGTAATCTTGGCAGTGAGAGCGAGTTTGCCCATGGGGGTCTCCGATAAGACGCTGTTGTTGTTTTGGGGCTGACCCGGTCCCTTGTAGGAGCGGCCTTGTGCCGCGATGGGGCGCACAGCGGCCCTGGCGATATCTGCGGCGAGGCTGAAATCCAGGGGCCGCTGCGCGCCCCATCGCGGCACAAGGCCGCTCCTACAGGGACGGTGTAAAACCGCACAGAGGGTTAAATGCCCCAGCGAGGAATGTGGTGGTTACCCATGGAAATACACACGTTCTTGATCTCTGCAAAGACCTCGAAGCTGTACTGCCCACCTTCACGCCCGGTACCGGAACCTTTCACGCCGCCGAACGGCTGGCGCAGGTCGCGTACGTTCTGGCTGTTGATGAACACCATACCGGCCTCGATGCCACGGGCCAGGCGATGGGCTTTGCCGATGTCCTGGGTCCAGATGTACGAGGCCAGGCCATACTCGGTGTCGTTGGCCAGTTGCAGCGCCTCGGCTTCGTCCTTGAACGGGATCAGGCACACCACAGGGCCAAAGATTTCTTCCTGGGCAATACGCATCTTGTTGTTCACGTCGGCGAACACGGTGGGCTGGATGAACTGCCCCTTGGCCAGGTGCGCAGGCAGGTTGGCCGGGCGCTCCAGGCCCCCGGCGACCAGGCGTGCACCTTCTTCGATGCCAATGCGGATGTACCCGGTGACCTTGTCATAGTGCTGCTGGGTGATCATCGAACCGACCTGGGTTTTCGGGTCGGTCGGGTCACCTACGATCAGGCGCTTGGCGCGCGCCGCAAACTCGGCGACAAACTGCGGGTACACGCTTTCCTGGATGAAGATGCGGCTGCCGGCGGTGCAGCGCTCGCCGTTCAGCGAGAAGATGGTGAACAGCGCGGCGTCCAGCGCACGTTCCAGGTCGGCGTCCTCGAAGATCAGCACGGGCGACTTGCCGCCCAGTTCCATCGAGTACTTTTTAAGGCCCGCGGTCTGCATGATCTTCTTACCGGTGGCGGTACCGCCGGTGAAGGAAATGGCGCGCACATCGGGGTGGCGGACAAGTGCATCGCCGGCGGTAGCGCCGTAACCCTGGATCACGTTCAGCACCCCATTGGGGATGCCGGCTTCTACCGCCAGGCGGCCCAGTTCGTTGGCGGTCAGAGGCGACAGCTCACTCATCTTCAGCACGGCGGTGTTGCCCAGCGCCAGGCACGGCGCAGTCTTCCAGGTAGCCGTCATGAACGGCACGTTCCATGGGCTTACCAGGCCGCACACACCCACCGGCTGGTACAGGGTGTAGTTGAGCATCTGGTCGTCGACCGGGTAGGTGTGGCCATCCATGCGCGTGCACACTTCGGCGAAGAAGTCGAAGTTGTGCGAGGCACGCGGGATCAGCACGTTCTTGGTCTGGTGGATCGGCAGGCCGGTGTCGAGGGTTTCCAGCTCGGCCAGTTTCGGCACGTTCTGCTCGATCAGCTCACCCAGCTTGCGCATCAGCCGGGCACGTTCCTTGGCTGGGGTGTTGGCCCACTTGGGGAAGGCTTCCTTGGCCGCAGCCACCGCCTGGGCCACTTCCTCGGCGCCACCGCTGGCGACTTCACAGATGGCGTCGCCGGTGGCCGGGTTGTAGTTGATGAAGGTGTCTTTGCTCTCGACCTCACGGCCGTTGATCCAGTGCTTGATCATGCTGCTCATGCCTTGTTGTTCTTGAAGAAGTCAGCTTCGCTGACGATACGGTTGACCAGGCGACCGACGCCTTCCACTTCCACCACCACTTGATCGCCCGGCACCACATCGGCCAGGCCTTCTGGCGTACCGGTGGCGATCATGTCGCCCGGTTGCAGGGTCATGAAGCTGGAGAAATATTCGATGAGGTGCGGGATGTCGAAGATCATGTCCGCCGTGGTGCCTTCCTGCTTCAGCTCACCGTTGATCCAGGTACGCAGCTTCAGGTTGCTGACGTCTGGCACATCGGCCGCATCGACGATCCATGGGCCGACCGGGGTGGTGGCGTCGCGGTTTTTCACCCGCAGGTTGGGGCGGTAGTAGTTTTCCAGGTAGTCGCGGATGGCGTAGTCGTTGCACACGGTGTAGCCGGCAACGTAGGCCAGGGCGTCCTCGCGCTTGACGTTTTTCGCCGCTTTGCCGATCACCGCCACCAGCTCGCACTCGTAGTGCATGTAGCCGACGTTGTCCGGGCGCCAGGTGACCTGGTTGTGGCCGGTGTAGGTGCCTGGCGACTTGATGAAAGCCAACGGTTCGGTGGGCGGCGCGAAGGCCAGCTCCTTGGCGTGGTCGGCGTAGTTCAGGCCCAGGGCGAACATGCTGCCGGTGGCGGGTGGCAGCCAGGTGACCTGGTCCTGATGGACCAGGCGGCCGTCGGCAAGGCGCAGGTGATCGTCTTCGACCGTGACATCGTGGGCCTGGCCGTCGAACTGGATACGGGCGTGTTTCACAGGTAATTCCTCACTCGGCGACGATGTGGTTGGTCAGCTTGCCCAGGCCGTCGATCTCGATGTCGACGCGGTCACCTGGCTGTACATCGACGCGGCCCTCGGGGGTTCCGGTGATCAGGATGTCGCCGGCGTGCAGGGTCATGAACTCGCTGATTTCGGCAATCAGCTGCGCCACCGTGCGTACGCAGTTGGCGGTGTTGTTGTGCTGGCGCAGTTCGCCGTTCACATACAGGCGCAGGCCCAGGGCATCGGGGTTGGCCACTTGGCTGGCGGGCACCAGTTCAGGGCCGACCGGGCAAAAACCATCACGGCACTTGGCCTTGACTGCAGGGCGGTAGTAGCTGTCTTCGGGCAGGCTCACTTCGTTGACGATGGTGTAGCCCGCCACATGCTCCAAGGCATCGGCCACGCTGACGCGGCTGGCGTCCTTGCCAATCACCACTCCCAGCGCCGGGCCGGGTTGCACGCGCTGCACGCCGGCCGGGAACACCACCTGGCCTTCATGCTGGTTGCGGGTGTTCGGGGTCTTGACGAACAGCACCGGCTTGACCGGCAGTTGCTTGTACGGTGCTTCCACGAACGCCGCTCGGTGCTGCTGCAGCAAACCCTGGTAGTTCAGCGCGACGCCGAACAGGGTGCCGCTGGCAACGTCATGCAGGGCATGGCTCATGCTCTTCTCCTGGCAGTGCAGGGCGGTGGCCGTCCTGCGGATTTCGTTAATGTGTTAATGTTATAGTTAATATGTTAACGATGGTCAAGGGGTGGCCAGTGGCGCCTGCCGGCAAGGCAAGGCACCATGGGCCATCGTCAACAGGGTAAAGCGATTTGCGAGCAAGCAGCCATGAGCGACCGGCATCCGATACCGAACATCAACATTGGCCAGGTCTACGACCAGCGCTACAGCGACAGCGAGGTGCATTACGACCGGCTGGGCAACCTGGCGGGCTTTTTCGGGCGCAACATGCCGGTGCACCGGCATGACCGGTTTTTCCAGGTGCATTACGTGAAGTCGGGCACAGTCCGGGTGTATCTGGATGACCAGCAGTACATCGAGGCCGGGCCGATGTTCTTCCTCACGCCACCCACGGTGGCGCACGCGTTCGTCACCGAAGCTGACAGCGACGGGCATGTGCTGACGGTGCGCCAGCAACTGGTGTGGCAATTGATCGAAGCCGATGCCAGCCTGCTGCCGGCGGGCATGCAGGTGCAGCCAGCCTGTGTGGCGCTGGGCAACCTGCCGGCTGAATACAAGGCCGAGGCGCAGCGCCTGCAAGGCTGGCTGGACGCGTTGAGTGACGAGTTTGCCACGCAGCAACCGGGTCGCGAGGCGGCGTTGCAGTCGCTGACCCGCCTGATCATGATCAGCCTGCTGCGGCTGTGCCCCAACTCGCTGGAATCGACCCCGGCGCGGCATGAAGACCTGAAGATCTTCCACCGTTTCAATGCCCTGATCGAAGCGCATTACCTTGAGCATTGGCCGCTGGCCCGCTACGCGCAGCAGATTGGCGTGACCGAGGCACGGCTGAACGATGTGTGCCGGCGCATCGCCGACTTGCCATCCAAGCGCCTGGTGCTGGAACGGCTGATGCAGGAGGCCAAGCGTTTGCTGTTGTTTTCCGGCAGCACGGCCAACGAAATCTGTTACCAGCTCGGCTTCAAGGACCCGGCCTATTTCAGCCGCTTCTTCAACCGCTACGCCAAGCTCACACCCGGGGAGTACCGCCAGCGGCAGGCAGAATTGCAGTGAAATGGCCATGGCGGCTCACCCGGGTGCTGTTGTTGTTTACAGCGGATGGTCGCAGCCCGCGCGCCGGGCTTGAATGGGTTTTCCGTGGAACAGATTGCACTTTCCATCGTGCATGCCCTTAAATTCGTGAATTGAGAAAAAGCCACAGGTTTGACCATGACCAAGACGCAACCTTCGCTCACGCTAAGCCTGTTGCAGGCCCGAGAAGCCGCGATGGCATTTTTCAGGCCGCTGTTGAACCAGCACGACCTGACCGAGCAGCAATGGCGGGTAATCCGCATCCTCAAGCAGCACGGCGAGCTGGAGAATTACCAGTTGGCGGAACTGGCCTGCATCCTCAAGCCGAGCATGACCGGGGTACTGGGGCGCCTGGAGCGAGACGGGCTGGTGCGGCGGCAGAAGGCCGCGCAGGACCAGCGACGGGTGTTCGTCAGCCTGACCGAAGGCGGGGAGGCGTGCTTTGCCTCGATGAAGGAAGGCATGGAGGCCAACTACCAGAAGATTCAGGCGCAGTTTGGTGAAGAGAAGCTGCAGCAGCTGATGGGGTTGTTGAATGACCTGAAGCGCATCGCGCCATAACGTTCTTCAGGCCTTGTGCGAGCTTCTGTAGGAGCAGCCTTGTGCCGCGAAAGGGCTGCGCAGCAGCCCCGGCGATTTCTGCGGCGAAGCTCAAATCCTGGGGCCGCTACGCCGCCCATTCGCGGCGCAAGGCCGCTCCTACAGGGGGCGCGGCGAGGTACTCAGTACTCCCAGAAAATTCGCTGCAGCTCTTTGCTGTCCTGGGTCTTGGTCATGGCGACCATCGCCAGAATCCGCGCCTTCTGCGGGTTCAGGTCGTGGGCCACGACCCAGTCGTTCTTGTCATCCGGCTGTTCGGCGTTGCGCAGCACGAAACCACCCTGGTTGACGTGCGACGAGCGGATGATCTGCACGCCGTTCTTGCGCAGTTCCTGCAACGCCGGCACCACCCGCGACGACACCGAACCGTTGCCGGTACCGGCATGGATCAGCGCCTTGGCACCGTTCTGCGCCAGTGCCTTGTAGGCGGTGTCGGTCACGTTGCCATAGCCATAGGCAATGTCCACCTGTGGCAGGCTGCTGATCTGCTTGATGTCGAACTCGGAATTGACCGTGTGGCGCTTGGCCGGCAGGCGGAACCAGTAGGATTTGCCTTCCACCACCATGCCCATCGGGCCCCAGGCGCTCTTGAAGGCTTCGGTCTTGATGTTGACCGACTTGCTCACGTCACGGCCCGACTGGATCTCGTCGTTCATGGTCACCAGTACGCCCTTGCCGCGCGACTGCTTGTCGCCGGCCACGGCCACGGCGTTGTACAGGTTGAGCATGCCGTCGGCAGACATGGCGGTGCCCGGGCGCATCGAGCCGACCACCACGATTGGCTTGTCGGTCTTTTCCACCAGGTTGAGGAAGTAGGCGGTTTCTTCGAGGGTGTCGGTGCCGTGGGTAATGACGATGCCGTCGACGTCCTTGCTCTCGGCCAGTTCGGCAACCCGCTTGCCGAGCTTGAGCAAGTCCTCGTTGGTGATGCTTTCAGAGGCGATCTGCATCACTTGCTCGCCGCGTACGTTGGCGATGTCGGCCAGTTCCGGCACGCCGGCAATCAGCTTGTCGATGCCCAGCTTGGCAGCCTGGTAGGTGGCGCTGTTGGCCGCGCTGGCACCGGCGCCGGCAATGGTACCGCCAGTGGCGAGGATGACCACGTTGGCCAGCTTCTGCTGGTTTTCGGCTTCTTTGGCAGAGGCGGTGGTTGGCAGGATCAGCAGCAGGGCGAGTGCGCTGGGGGCGAAGGTTTTAAGTGCGGCATTCATCGTTATTGTTCTCTCTCTTCCTAGTGAGATAGTTATTGAGTCGCGCAGGGCTACAGGCATGTTTCATACCAGCTTGCGTGGACGGCTTTTTGTGGGAGCGGCCTAGTGTCGCGAAAGGGGCGCGCAGCGGCCCCGGATTTCGGCGTTACAGCACGCATCGCCCGGGCCGCTTTGCGACCCTTCACGGCACAAGGCCGCTCCTACAAGGGGCAGTGTTCCATTCGCAATTCCGAACAAGCATAGGAAAAGGTGTTCGGTTTTCCGGAAAAATCTGCATAATCGGCCACAGCAGTGCTTGGCCTCCGACAGCCAAACGGATTTGACAAACAGCAGTCCTGTTTCCATAGTTAGTCAACGCAAACGTTTGCGATCCGATAAAAAACACAAGATTCGGAGTCATCGTCCATGAAACTGCCGTTCCCCGGTCGTCTGCTGGCCCTCGCTGTCGTTTCCTCCCTTTCCCTCGCCCTGCCATTGTCTGCCGCCCACGCAGAAGACAAGCCCAAGGTCGCCCTGGTGATGAAGTCACTGGCCAACGAATTCTTCCGCACCATGGAAGACGGCGCCAAGGACTACCAGAAAACCCACGCCAACGAATTCAACCTGGTCGCCAACGGCATCAAGAACGAGACCGACACTGGCGAACAGATTCGCATCGTCGAGCAGATGATCAATGCCGGCGCCAAGGCGCTGGTGATTGCCCCGGCTGATTCCAAGGCGCTGGTGTCGGTGGTGAAGAAGGCCATGGACCAGGGCGTGGTGGTGATCAACATCGACAACCGCCTGGACCCTGATCTGCTGAAGAGCAAAAACATCAGCGTGCCGTTCGTTGGCCCTGACAACCGCAAAGGCGCGCGCCTGGTCGGTGACTACCTGGCCAACGAGAAGCTCAAGGCCGGCGACCAGGTGGGCATCATCGAAGGGGTGCCGACCACCACCAACGCCCAGCAGCGCACCGCCGGCTTCAAGGACGCCATGGATGCCGCGCAGATGAAAATCGTCTCGGTACAAAGCGGCAATTGGGAAATCGACAAAGGCAACGCCGTCGCCGCCGCCATGCTCAACGAATACCCCGAGCTGAAAGCCTTGCTGGCCGGCAACGACAGCATGGCGCTGGGCGCCGTATCTGCCGTGCGCGCCGCCGGCAAGACCGGCCAGGTGCAAGTGGTGGGCTATGACAACATCAACGCCATCAAGCCGATGCTTGCCGATGGTCGCGTGCTTGCCACCCTCGATCAGGCCGCCAGCCAGCAGGCGGTGTACGGCATCCAGGCTGCGCTGAAAATGGTCAAGGGCGAGAAACCTGATGTGGATGCCGACAACGTCATCCAGACCCCGGTCGAACTCATCACCAAGAAGCCCTGACGCTGCCAGGAGAAACGGCCATGCCTGCATCGGCCAACGAAGTGGTGCTCGCCGCCAGCGGCCTGGGCAAGACCTACGCCCAGCCCGTGCTCGGCGAGGTCAGCCTGAACCTGCGGGCCGGCGAAGTGCTGGCCCTGACCGGCGAGAACGGCGCGGGCAAGAGTACGTTGTCCAAGCTCATCAGCGGCCTGGAGGTGCCCACCACCGGGCACATGACCTACCGCGGCCAAGCCTACGCGCCCGGCAGCCGCAGCGAGGCCGAGCGCCTTGGGGTGCGCATGGTGATGCAGGAGCTGAACCTGCTGCCGACGCTGACCGTGGCGGAAAACCTGTTTCTCGACAACCTGCCCAGCCGTTTCGGCTGGATCAGCCACAAGCGCCTGCGCCAGCTGGCCACCGCCGCCATGGCGCAGGTCGGGCTCGATGCCATCGACCCGGATACCCCGGTGGGCGAACTGGGCATTGGCCATCAGCAGATGGTCGAGATTGCCCGCAACCTGATCGGCGACTGCCATGTGCTGATCTTCGATGAGCCCACCGCGATGCTCACCGCGCGCGAGGTGGAGCTGCTGTTCACCCAGATCGAGCGCCTGCGCCAGCGTGGCGTGGCCATCGTCTACATTTCCCACCGCCTGGAAGAACTGCAGCGTGTTGCACAGCGCATCGTCGTGCTGCGCGACGGCAAGCTGGTGTGCGACGAGCCAATCCAGCGCTACAGCAGTGCCGAACTGGTCAACCTGATGGTCGGCCGCGAGCTGGGCGAACATATCGACCTGGGCCGCCGGCAGATCGGCGCGCCGTTGCTCAAGGTCGACAAGCTCAGCCGTGCTGACAAGGTGCGCGAGGTGTCGTTTGAGGTCAGGGCAGGGGAGATCTTCGGCATTTCCGGCCTGATTGGTGCCGGCCGTACCGAGCTGTTGCGGCTGATCTACGGCGCCGACCGTGCCGACAGTGGCAGCATCGCGCTCGGCCAACCCCTACAAACCGTCACCATCGACTCGCCCAAGGCGGCCGTAAAGGCGGGTATCGCGCTGATTACCGAAGACCGCAAAGGCGAGGGCCTGCTGCTGACGCAGTCGATCAGCGCCAACATCGCCTTGGGCAACCTGGGCGCGGTGTCACGCGCTGGCGTGCTTGACGGCCAGGCAGAGCAGGCCTTGGCCGAGCGCCAGATCCAGGCCATGCGCATTCGCAGTGCCGGCGCCCACCAGGTTGTGGGCGAGCTGTCTGGCGGCAACCAGCAGAAGGTGGTGATTGGCCGCTGGCTGGAGCGCGACTGCCAAGTGCTGCTGTTCGACGAGCCCACCCGAGGCATCGACGTGGGTGCCAAGTTCGACATCTATGGCCTGCTGGCCGAACTGGCGCGCCAGGGCAAGGCGCTGGTGGTGGTGTCCAGCGACCTGCGCGAGCTGATGCTGATCTGCGACCGCATCGCCGTGCTGTCGGCCGGTCGCCTGATCGACACCTTCGAGCGTGATCATTGGAGCCAGGACCAGCTGCTGGCCGCAGCCTTTGCCGGTTATCAGAAACGTGACGCACTGCTGCACGATGCAGCCCCCAGGATGGACGCATGAAAACCACCCCGCTCGATAGCCAACGCGCCGCCCCTGTGCGCCGCAGTGGCACCTACTTTGGCCTGGGCACCTACCTGGGCCTGGCTGGCGCCTTGCTGGCGATGATTGTGTTGTTCTCGTTCCTCAGCAGCCACTTCTGGTCCTACAACACCTTCAGTACCTTGGCCAACCAGATCCCCGACCTGATGGTGCTGGCGGTGGGCATGACCTTTGTCCTGATCATCGGCGGCATCGACCTGTCGGTGGGCTCGGTGCTGGCCCTGGCGGCTTCTGCCGTGAGTGTGGCCATCCTCGGCTGGGGCTGGGACGCGCTGCCGTCGGCGCTGCTGGGCATGGCCGTGGCCGCACTGGCCGGCAGCATTACCGGCGGCGTTACGGTGGCCTGGCGTATTCCGTCGTTCATCGTCTCGCTTGGCGTGCTGGAAATGGCCCGCGGCCTGGCCTACCAGTTCACCGACTCGCGCACCGCCTATATCGGCGATGCCTATGCGTGGTTTTCCAACCCGGTTGCCTTTGGTATTTCGCCAGCGTTCATCATTGCCTTGCTGGTGATCGTACTGGCCCATCTGGTGCTGACCCGCACGGTGTTCGGCCGCTACCTGATCGGCATTGGTACCAACGAAGAGGCCGTGCGCCTGGCAGGTATCGACCCGCGCCCGTACAAAGTGCTGGTATTTGCCCTGATGGGGCTGCTCGCAGGCTTGGCTGCGCTGTTCCAGATATCGCGCCTGGAGGCGGCCGACCCCAATGCCGGCTCCGGCCTGGAGCTGCAGGTGATCGCCGCCGTGGTGATCGGCGGTACCAGCCTGATGGGTGGGCGTGGCTCGGTCATCAGCACCTTCTTTGGCGTATTGATCATCTCCGTACTGGCCGCCGGGCTGGCTCAGATTGGCGCCAGCGAGCCGACCAAACGCATCATCACCGGGGCGGTGATCGTCATCGCCGTGGTGCTCGACACTTACCGCAGCCGGCGTGCAGCCCGGCGGAACTGACAATATGGCAACCATCAAAGACGTCGCGGCACTGGCGGGCATTTCCTACACGACCGTGTCCCATGTACTGAACAAGACCCGACCGGTGAGCGAACACGTGCGGCAGAAGGTTGAAGCCGCCATTATCGAGCTGGACTACGTGCCCAGCGCGGTGGCGCGCTCACTAAAGGCGCGCAGCACGGCCACCATCGGCCTGCTGGTGCCCAACAGCGTCAACCCGTACTTCGCCGAGCTGGCGCGGGGCATTGAAGACGCCTGTGAGCGCAACGGCTACTGTGTGATTTTGTGCAACTCCGATGACAACCCACAGAAGCAGCGCAGTTACCTGCGCGTGCTGCTGGAAAAGCGTATCGATGGCCTGGTGGTGGCCTCGGTGGGCCAGGACAGCGACCTGCTGCAAAGCCTGGCCTGCGTACGCACGCCGATGGTTATCGTCGACCGTGAACTGGAAGGCGTCGATGCCGACCTGGTGCGCATCGACCACGAGCAAGGCGCCTACCTGGCCACCCAGCATCTGCTGGAGCTTGGCCACCGCGATGTCGCCTATATTGGTGGCCCCGCCGAAACCGGGGTTACCCAGCTGCGCCTGAACGGCTTCCGCCGTGCCATGGCCGAGGTCGGCGTGCCGGTGCTGGGCAGCCGTGTGCTGCACTGCGACTTCACCAGCCCGGGTGGGCATGCCGCAGCAGCGCAGGTGCTGGAGGGCAAGCGGCCCACGGCGATTTTTGCCGGCAACGACATGATCGGTTTCGGCGTGCTGCGTGCTGCGGCCGAACGCAATATCAGCGTGCCCGGCGAGCTGTCGGTGATCGGCTTCGACGACATCGAGCTGAGCCGCTACGTGTATCCGCCGTTGACCACCGTGGGCCAGTCGATTCGCGAGCTGGGCGAGAGCGCCGCCTCACTGTTGCTGACACGTATAGGAACACCCCGGCAAGGCGCGGCGGAGCAACGCATTGTTGCCCCGCGCATCGTGCTGCGTGAGTCCACCGGGCCGCGCCCGGACTTGTTCAACGATTACCGCTAACGCTAAGGAAACGTCATGAATGCCAAGGTTGTGGTGGTCGGCAGCCTCAATATGGACCTGGTGGCCCGCGCCCAGCGCCTGCCCCGGGCCGGCGAAACACTCCCCGGCGAAAGCTTTTTGACCGTGCCGGGCGGCAAAGGCGCCAACCAGGCCGTGGCGGTGGCGCGGCTCGGCGGGAGCGTGGCAATGATCGGCAATGTGGGTGACGATGACTATGGCCGGCAACTGCACCGGGCCCTGTATGTCGAGGGCATCGATTGCCAGGGCGTCAGCACCTGCCCAGGGGTGTCCAGCGGTGTGGCACTGATTACCGTGGATGCTGCCAGCCAGAACTGCATCGTCATCATTCCTGGCGGCAACGGCCTGCTGACGCCGCAGTCGGTACAGCGCTTCGATGCCTTGTTACAGGCTGCCGAGGTGGTCATCTGCCAGCTGGAAGTGCCGGCCGACACCGTGGCCTGGACCCTGACGAGGGCGCGTGAACTGGGCAAACAGGTGATCCTGAACCCGGCGCCGGCCACCGGCCCCTTGCCGGCGGACTGGTTTGCGCGCATCGATTACCTCACGCCTAACGAAAGCGAGGCCGAAGCCCTGACCGGGGTGGCAGTCACCGACCAAGACAGTGCCCGGCGTGCTGGCGAGCGCTTGCTACAGCTGGGGGCGGGTAAAGTGATCATCACCCTGGGGGCCCAAGGGGCCTTGCTGATTACTGCGCAGGGCCATCAGCACTATCCGGCGCTTGTGGTGCAACCGCTGGACACCACCGCTGCTGGCGATACCTTCATTGGTGGCTTTGCTGCCGGCCTGGTGCGGGGGTTGGAGGAGGGCGAGGCCATTGCCTTTGGCCAGCGTGCCGCCGCCTTGTCGGTTACCCGTGCCGGTGCCCAGCCGTCCATTCCCTACTTGGCGGAGCTGACACCATGAAGAAAACCCCATTGCTGAACGTTGCCTTGTCGCGGGTCATTGCCGGCATGGGGCATGGCGATATCCTGGTGATCGGCGATGCCGGGCTGCCGGTGCCGCCGGGCGTGGAGCTGATCGACCTGGCCATTACCCCCGGTCTGCCGGATTTCGCCAGCGTGTTGCGGGTAGTGCTGAGCGAGTTGCAGGTAGAACGGCATGTGCTGGCTGAAGAAATGCAGAAAGTGGTGCCGCCCGGGCTGGTCGAGATTGAGCGGTTAAAGGGGAAGCTGGGCAAGCGCGAATGGCTTAGCCATGAAGATTTCAAGGTGCTGTCGCGCAGTGCCCGCGCGGTGGTGCGTACCGGTGAATGCCAGCCTTACAGCAACATCGCCCTCATCTCCGGCGTGACTTTCTGACAGCCACCGCGCTTTTTGTAGGAGCGGCCTTGCGCCCCATCGCGGCACAAGGCCGCTCCTAAAGGGGACTGCGGTGTGTTTGTGTCCTGTGTTCTGGCAACAAGGAGTGCCCCATGCTCAAACCCCTGCTACAAGGAATCGCTTTCATGGCCACAGCCACCACCCTCCAGGCGGCCCCCATCGACTTGATCATCGACACCGACCCCGGCGCCGACGACGTGGTCGCGCTGTTCCTGGCCATGGCCTCGCCTGACGAGCTCAATATCCGTGCCATCACCACCGTGGCCGGCAACGTGCGCCTGGATAAAACCTCGCGCAACGCCCGCCTGGCCCGCGAATGGGCGGGGCGCGAAGACATCCCGGTGTACGCCGGCGCCGGCCGCCCACTGGTGCGCGCGCCGATCTACGCCGCCGACGTTCATGGCGAAGAAGGCCTTACCGGTGTGCCGGTGCACGAGCCCAAAACGCCTCTGGCCCAAGGCAATGCCGTGCAATACCTGGTCGACACCCTGGGCACGGCCAGGCCGCACAGCATCACCGTCGCCATGCTTGGCCCGCAAACCAACCTGGCCCTGGCGTTGATCCAGCGCCCGGACATCGCCCAGGGCATCAAGGAGGTGGTGGTCATGGGCGGCGCCCACTTCAATGGCGGCAACATCACCCCGGCAGCGGAATTCAACCTCTACGCAGACCCGCATGCCGCCGAAGTGGTGCTGGCCAGCGGTGTACCACTCATCTACCTGCCGCTGGACGTCACCCACAAGCTGCTGACCAGCGACGCCCGCCTGAAACAATTGGCAGCCGTGAACAATCAGGCCAGCAAGCGCGTGGTCGATATCCTCAATGCCTACAGCACCCACGACATGGACCTGTACGGCATGCCCGGCGGCCCGGTGCATGACGCCAGCGTCATTGCCTACCTGTTGAAGCCCGAGCTGTTCAGCGGCCGACGCATCCATATGAGCATCGACAGCCGCGAAGGCCCGACCTTCGGCCAGACCATTGCCGACTGGTACGGCGTACTCAAGCAGCCGGCGAATGTGCTGTGGGTAGAGCAGGGCGATGCCCAGGGGCTGTTCGACCTGCTCAGCGCACGTCTGGCGCGATTGGAATAGCCGCGTGCGGCGCGTAGCGCTCGAACACCTGATCGATGAAGCTGCGTGCCGCCTCGGCGCCGTTGTCCCGTACCAACAGGTCGATGGCGATCAACAGCAATTCTTCCGGTGTGCCAGGGCTGTACGCGCTCTGGCCCTCGGCCCATTTGACCTTGATGTCGGCATCGATGCTGTGGGTACTCATGAAAAGCTCTCGCTGGGGGCCCGGAACGAAGGGGGAACACCTGACCCTGGTGCTCGATGGAGGCGGGATGCGCTCCACTTCTTGCAGCAAATCATGGCTTTGCGCCAGTGACCGTGCGCGCTAAGCATATGGCAAACGCAGGGGGTTGTGCAAAATCCGGTCACGATTGCTTTTCGCCTCGGTGCTAGAGTTCAGGCAGACTTGACCGGTTTTGCAACGAATACTGAGCGGAGCTGTCGGAACAGACAGTTCCCGGACCCATTTAGGAGGCTTCATGTTCCGTACCCGTGCTTACCTGGCAACCCTGGCGGTGGCTGCTGTCCTGGCTGGTTGCAGCACAGGTGGCAACGCTGGTGGCGATGCGCCGGCCGCATCGGCTGGCAACGATGGCCGCTGCGAAGCCAGCGGCGCCGATTTTGCCATTGGCAAACCAGGCAGCGCCGAGCTGCTGGAGCAGGCGCGCAAGGCCAGTGGCTCGCAGACAGCACGCATCCTCAAACCGCACGATGTAGTAACCCTGGAATACCGCTCCGACCGCCTGAACCTGAACGTGGACGAGCAAGGCAAGGTAACCCGCGTCAACTGCGGTTGATGCAGCTCCAAAGGCCCATGCGGTCCCTGTAGGAGCGGCCTCGTGCCGCGAAAGGGCCGCAAAGAGCAGCGTATACCGCCTGGTAAGCGCCCATAAAAAAACCCGCCACAAGGGCGGGTTTTTTCACAGCTTCCGAATTACTCCGGACGAACCTGAGCAGCCTGCATGCCCTTCTGACCGCGCTCGGCGACGAAGGAAACTTGCTGACCTTCTTTCAGGCTCTTGAAGCCGTCGGATTCGATGGCCTTGAAGTGAACGAACAGGTCGTCGCCGCCGCCTTGTGGGGTGATGAAGCCGAAGCCTTTCTCATCATTGAACCATTTGACGGTGCCGGTTTGGCGATTGGACATGGGATGAATCTCCAGAAACTTGAAATTTTTCGAAGTGCCTAGACGCCTGAGCTGTCTGGCACAGATGACATCATAGTCTAATTCTGCGGAAGTAGCGCCTTTTACCTTCACCGGATGTTGATCCAGCGCAAAATAATGGTCAGCCACCACCGCCTTTAAGGTTTCAGCGCTTCGGTGCGCAGGCCTGTTGCACCACGGTCTGGGCCTTCTGCATCAGCTTGGCGTCAACGCCATCCTTGCTGTCCAGGTCGGCAATCTCGGCGTCGGTGAAATTCTTTTTGATCGCTTGTGCGCCGCAATCGCAGTGTTTTTTCGCGGTGGCAGCGTCAACGCCCTGGCTGCCGGCCACTTGCGTGCACTGGGCGGTGTAGGCGGCCTCCTTCCCGGCTGGGAAGTTGCCGGCGTTCGCAGCCACGGGCAGCAGCAGGGCGCCAGCGGCCGCCAGGGCCAGAAGAGACGGAACTCGCATAACCAGTTACTCCTTGGGTTAAGGTCTCATCAAGAGTAGGTTGCTTCCCAAAGTCTGAGCGGTATTTTTCCGCGTTAGTTCACCGCTGCGGTTCAATTTCCAAATATTTCTGCCTGGGGTACAACCCGCGTGCTAGCATGCTCGGCTTGTGGTCGCGCCTGTGCCGGCTGCAGCTATCTTTTTTCTTTCCAGTCACTCTGGTTCGTCCCTTGCAAGCCGAAAGGCTTCTGCCACTGTGAGGCAGGCTTCCTTATAAAGGAGGGCAGGTCGGATCTTGTACTGGCTCATCCCAACCCACGTGACCTTTGGTAGGGGTCACCACTAGGAGAGGAGGCGCCATGCCCACTATTACTCTTCCCGATGGCAGTCAACGTTCGTTTGATCACGCCGTATCCGTAGCCGACGTTGCCGCTTCCATCGGCGCCGGCCTGGCCAAGGCCACCGTCGCCGGCAAGGTCGACGGCAAACTGGTCGATGCTTGCGACCTGATCAGTCACGACGCCACCCTGCAGATCATCACCCCTAAAGATGAAGAGGGACTGGAGATCATCCGTCACTCGTGCGCCCACCTGGTCGGCCACGCCGTGAAGCAGCTGTACCCGACCGCCAAGATGGTGATCGGCCCGGTTATCGACGAAGGCTTCTATTACGACATCGCCTACGAGCGCCCCTTCACCCCTGAAGACATGGCCGCCATCGAAAAGCGCATGATGGAGCTGATCGAGAAAGACTACGACGTGGTCAAGAAAGTGACCCCGCGCGCCGAAGTCATCGACGTGTTCAAGGCCCGTGGCGAAGACTACAAGCTGCGCCTGGTCGAAGACATGCCGGATGAGCAGGCCATGGGCCTGTACTACCACGAAGAATACGTCGACATGTGCCGCGGCCCGCACGTGCCGAACACTCGCTTCCTCAAGGCATTCAAGCTGACCAAGCTGTCCGGTGCCTACTGGCGCGGTGATGCCAAGAACGAGCAGCTGCAGCGCGTGTACGGCACTGCCTGGGCCGACAAGAAGCAGCTGGCTGCCTACGTTCAGCGCATCGAAGAAGCCGAAAAGCGCGACCACCGCAAGATCGGCAAGCAGCTCGACCTGTTCCACCTGCAGGAAGAAGCCCCGGGCATGGTGTTCTGGCACGCCAACGGCTGGACCGTGTACCAGGTACTCGAGCAGTACATGCGTCAGGTTCAACGCGCCAACGGCTACCTGGAAATCAAGACCCCGCAGGTTGTCGACCGCATTCTCTGGGAGCGTTCCGGCCACTGGTCCAACTACGCCGAGAACATGTTCACCACTTCGTCGGAAAGCCGTGACTACGCGGTAAAACCGATGAACTGCCCGTGCCACGTGCAGGTGTTCAACCAGGGCCTGAAAAGCTACCGCGACCTGCCGCTGCGCCTGGCCGAGTTCGGTGCCTGCCACCGTAACGAGCCGTCCGGCGCCCTGCACGGCATCATGCGTGTGCGTGGCTTCGTACAGGATGACGCGCACATCTTCTGCACCGAAGAACAGGTGAAGAAAGAAGCCGCCGACTTCATCAAGCTGACCCTGGATGTTTACAAGGACTTCGGCTTCAGCGACATCGCCATGAAGCTGTCCACTCGTCCGGCCAAGCGTGTTGGTTCCGAAGAGCTGTGGGACCGTGCCGAAAGCGCACTGGCCGACGCCCTGAACGAATCGGGCCTTGAGTGGGAATACCAGCCAGGCGAGGGCGCCTTCTACGGCCCGAAAATCGAGTTTACCCTGCGCGACTGCCTCGGCCGTAACTGGCAGTGTGGTACCCTGCAGTACGACCCGAACCTGCCAGAGCGTCTGGACGCCAGCTACATCGCCGAAGACAACAGCCGTGTTCGCCCGGTCATGCTGCACCGTGCCATCCTCGGTTCGTTCGAGCGCTTCATCGGCATGCTGATCGAGCACTACGCTGGCGTGTTCCCGGCGTGGCTGGCGCCGACCCAGGCGGTGATCATGAATATCACCGACAAACAGGCCGATTTCGCCCTCGAGGTTGAGAAATCTCTGAACGGTAGCGGTTTCCGTGCCAAGTCGGACTTGAGAAATGAGAAGATCGGCTTTAAAATCCGCGAGCATACTTTGCTCAAGGTCCCGTACCTTTTGGTTATAGGGGATCGCGAAGTCGAAACGCAGACCGTTGCAGTGCGTACTCGCGAAGGCGCAGACCTGGGCTCCATGCCCGTCGCCCAATTCGCTGAGCTTCTGACACAAGCGGTTTCCCGGCGTGGTCGCCAAGAATCGGAGTAATGACTATTAAGCGTGAAATGAGAAACGATAAGCGTGCTGTACCGAAGGCCCCGATCAACGAGAATATCTCGGCCCGCGAGGTTCGGTTAATTGGCGCAGACGGCGAGCAGGTTGGCATCGTCTCGATTGATGAAGCGCTGCGTATCGCTGATGAAGCGAAGCTGGATCTGGTAGAAATCTCTGCAGACGCGGTACCACCGGTCTGCAAGGTCATGGACTACGGCAAGCACCTCTTCGAGAAGAAGAAGCAGGCCAACGAAGCCAAGAAAAACCAGAAGCAGATCCAGATCAAAGAAATCAAGTTTCGTCCAGGGACGGAGGATGGGGATTACCAGGTAAAACTACGCAACCTGGTACGTTTCCTTACCGATGGGGACAAGGCCAAGATCTCTCTGAGATTCCGTGGTCGTGAGATGGCCCACCAGGAGCTGGGCATGGAGCTGTTGAAGCGGGTTGAAGCTGACCTGCTTGAATACGGCACCGTTGAGCAGCATCCGAAGATGGAAGGACGCCAGCTTATGATGGTCATCGCCCCCAAAAAGAAGAAGTAATCTCCCGGGCACGGCAGGCCTGATGATTATTGTGTAATTTTTTTCGAATGCGGAGTTCAACATGCCAAAAATGAAAACCAAGAGCGGTGCTGCGAAGCGCTTCCTGAAGACAGCTTCGGGCTTCAAGCACAAGCACGCTTTCAAGAGCCACATCCTGACCAAAATGTCGACCAAGCGTAAGCGTCAACTGCGCGGTGCCAGCTTGCTGCACCCGTCTGACGTGGCAAAAGTCGAGCGCATGCTGCGCGTTCGTTAATTCTGGTTAAGATAGAGGAAGTTACTCATGGCTCGTGTTAAGCGTGGCGTCATCGCTCGTAAGCGTCACAAGAAAATTCTGAAACTGGCTAAAGGTTACTACGGTGCACGCTCGCGCGTATTCCGCGTAGCCAAGCAAGCGGTCATCAAGGCAGGCCAATACGCCTACCGCGACCGTCGCCAGAAGAAGCGTCAGTTCCGCGCACTGTGGATCGCTCGTATCAACGCCGGTGCCCGCAACAACGGTCTGTCCTACAGCCGTCTGATTGCTGGCCTGAAAAAGGCTTCGATCGAAATCGACCGTAAGGTTCTGGCCGATCTGGCAGTGAACGAAAAAGCGGCGTTTGCTGCGATTGTCGAGAAAGCTAAAGCCGTTCTGGCTTAAGTACCCGCGACAATCACCCGGCGGCGCTAGCGCCGTCGGGCATTGAACGTCATCGATAGGGGAAGAGCCTTCAAAGCTCTTCCCCTATTTTCGTATCTGGAGTCTGTACATGGAAAACCTGGATGCGCTGGTCTCCCAAGCCCTAGAGGCCGTGGAGCGCGCTGAAGACATCAATGCCCTGGAACAGATCCGGGTTAATTATCTCGGCAAGAAGGGCGAGCTGACCCAGGTGATGAAGACCCTGGGCAACCTGCCAGCCGAAGAGCGGCCGAAAGTCGGCGCGCTGATCAACGACGCCAAAGAGCGCGTCACCGTTGTGCTCAATGCCCGCAAGGCCGCCTTTGAAGAAGCCGAGCTCAGCGCTCGCCTGGCTGCCGAATGCATTGATGTCACCCTGCCAGGCCGCGGCCAGGCCACCGGTGGCTTGCACCCGATCACCCGTACACTCGAGCGCATCGAGCAGTTCTTCACCCACATCGGCTACGGCATTGCCGAAGGCCCAGAGGTCGAAGACGACTACCACAACTTCGAAGCGCTCAACATCCCCGGCCACCACCCGGCCCGGGCGATGCACGACACCTTCTACTTCAATGCCAACATGCTGCTGCGTACCCACACCTCGCCGGTGCAGGTGCGGACCATGGAGTCCACCCAGCCGCCCATCCGCATTGTGTGCCCGGGCCGCGTATACCGCTGCGACTCGGATATCACCCACTCGCCGATGTTCCACCAGGTCGAAGGCCTGCTGATCGATCGCGATATCAACTTCGCCGACCTCAAGGGCACCATCGAAGAATTCCTGCGGGTGTTCTTCGAAAAAGAACTGGCGGTGCGTTTCCGCCCATCGTTCTTCCCCTTCACCGAGCCGTCCGCCGAAGTCGACATCCAGTGCGTGATGTGTTCCGGCAACGGCTGCCGCGTGTGCAAGCAGACCGGCTGGCTGGAAGTGATGGGCTGCGGCATGGTGCACCCGAGCGTGCTGCGCATGTCCGGCATCGACCCTGAAGAGTTCCAGGGCTTCGCCTTCGGCATGGGCGCCGAGCGCCTGGCCATGCTGCGCTATGGCGTCAACGATTTGCGTCTGTTCTTCGACAACGACCTGCGGTTCCTTGCCCAATTCCGCTAGGCCCAATCGACGCACATTCTAGGAGAACAGCATGAAATTCAGTGAACAGTGGCTGCGCGGTTGGGTAAACCCGCAAGTCTCCCGTGACGAACTGGTCGCCCGCCTGTCCATGGCCGGCCTCGAAGTCGACAGCGTTACCCCCGCTGCCGGCCAGTTCAGCGGCATTGTGGTAGGCGAAATCCTCGCCACCGAACAGCACCCGGACGCCGACAAGCTGCGCGTGTGCCAGGTGACCAACGGCCAGGAAACCTTCCAGGTCGTGTGCGGCGCGCCTAACGCCCGCCCAGGCATCAAGATCCCGTTCGCCATGATCGGTGCCGAGCTGTCTGGCGACTTCAAGATCAAAAAGGCCAAGCTGCGCGGCGTCGAGTCCTTCGGCATGCTGTGCTCGGCGGCCGAGCTGGAAATCAGCGAAGAGAACGACGGCCTGCTGGAACTGGCGGCTGACGCCCCGGTTGGCGAAAACATTCGCACCTACCTGAGCCTGGACGACGCCAGCATCGAAATCGGCCTCACGCCGAACCGTGGTGACTGCCTGTCCATCGCCGGCCTGGCCCGTGACGTCAGCGCGCTGTACGACACCCCGGTCACCCGCCCGGTGGTGCCTGCCGTAGCGCCTGCCCACGACGAAGTGCGCCCGGTCGAAGTCAGCGCCCCGGCGGCCTGCCCACGCTACCTGGGCCGCGTTATCCGTAACGTCGACCTCAGCAAGCCGACCCCACTGTGGATGGTCGAACGCCTGCGCCGCAGCGACGTGCGCAGCATCGACGCCGCCGTCGACATCACCAACTACGTGATGCTCGAACTCGGCCAGCCGATGCACGCCTTTGACCTGGCAGAAATCAACGGCGGCATCCGCGTACGCATGGCTGAAGAGGGCGAAAAGCTCGTCTTGCTCGACGGCCAGGAAGTTGCCCTGCGTGCCGACACCCTGGTCATCGCCGACCACACCCGCGCCCTGGCCATCGCCGGCGTCATGGGTGGCGAGCACAGCGGTGTGAACACCGAAAAAACCCGCGACCTGTTCCTGGAAAGCGCCTTCTTCGAGCCGATTTCCGTCGCCGGTAAAGCCCGTTCCTACGGCTTGCACACCGATGCCTCGCACCGCTACGAGCGCGGCGTTGACTCGCAGCTGGCCCGCGAAGCCATCGAGCGCGCCACCCAGCTGCTGCTGGACATCGTCGGTGGCGAAGCCGGCCCGGTGGTCGAAGCTGTCAGCGAGCAACACCTGCCAAAAGTGGCTCCCGTCACCCTGCGCGCCGAACGCATTACCCAGATGCTCGGCATGGAAATGGACCCAGCCCAGGTCGAGCAACTGCTCAACGCCCTGGAGCTGACCACGACCAAGAGTGGCGGCTCTGAAGGTGTAGCGCAGTGGACCGTCAACGTCCCAAGCCACCGCTTCGACATCAGCCTGGAAGTGGACCTGATCGAAGAGCTGGCCCGCCTGTACGGCTACAACAACCTGCCGGTTCGCTACCCGCAAGCCCGCCTGGCCCCACAGGGCAAGCCGGAAACCCGCGGTGACCTGCCAACCCTGCGTCGCCTGCTGGTTGCCCGCGGCTACCAGGAAGCCATCACCTACAGCTTCATCGACCCGAAACTGTTCGAACTGTTCAGTCCGGGCGTAGAGCCGCTGCTGCTGGCCAACCCCATCTCCAGCGACATGGCCGCCATGCGTGCATCCCTGTGGCCGGGCCTGGTCAAGGCACTGCAGCACAACCTGAACCGCCAGCAAGACCGCGTGCGCCTGTTCGAAAGCGGCCTGCGCTTCGTCGGCCAACTGGGTGACCTGCAGCAACAGCCGATGATCGCCGGCGTCATCACCGGCAGCCGCCTGCCAGAAGGCTGGGCCAACGGCCGCGACGGCGTCGACTTCTTCGACGTAAAAGCCGACGTCGAAGCCTTGCTGGGCTACTCCGGCGCCCTGAGCGATTTCACCTTCAGCGCCGGCAAACACCCAGCCCTGCACCCAGGCCAAACCGCCGCCATCGAGCGCGACGGCAAACTGGTCGGCTACCTCGGCGCCATCCACCCAGAGCTGGCCAAAGCCCTGGGCCTGGACCGCCCGGTGTTCCTGTTCGAGTTGGTGCTGGGCGACGTGGTCGAAGGCCGCCTGCCGAAATTCAGCGAGCTGTCCAAGTTCCCGGAAACCCGTCGTGACCTGGCTTTGATTGCAGGACGTGATGTAGCTTCTAGCGCGGTGCTTGAATTAATTCGTGACAATGCAGGCGAATGGCTCACAGACCTCAGGCTGTTTGATGTCTACCAAGGTAAAGGCATTGATCCTGATAGAAAAAGCCTTGCCGTTGGCTTGACCTGGCAGCATCCATCGCGCACTCTTAACGACGATGAGGTGAACACTACCCTGCAAAACATCCTCACCTCGCTCGAACAAAGGTTGAACACCACGTTAAGGAAATAACGGCATGGGTGCTCTGACGAAAGCTGAGATGGCCGAAAGGCTGTACGAGGAGCTAGGGCTTAACAAGCGTGAGGCCAAGGAGCTGGTCGAGCTGTTTTTCGAAGAAATTCGGCACGCACTTGAAGAGAACGAGCAGGTGAAGCTGTCCGGTTTCGGCAACTTCGACCTTCGCGACAAACGCCAGCGGCCGGGCCGCAACCCCAAGACAGGGGAAGAGATCCCGATCACTGCACGGCGCGTCGTCACCTTTCGTCCAGGGCAGAAGTTGAAGGCCCGGGTTGAGGCATATGCTGGAACCAAGCCATAACGACGAACTGCCCCCCATACCGGGCAAACGCTACTTCACCATTGGTGAAGTGAGTGAGCTTTGTGCGGTAAAGCCGCACGTGCTGCGGTATTGGGAGCAGGAGTTCGACCAGCTTAACCCTGTGAAGCGGCGGGGGAACCGGCGGTATTACCAGCGGCAGGATGTGCTGATGATCCGCCAGATTCGTGCGCTGCTTTATGACCAGGGGTTCACCATTGGCGGGGCTCGATTGAGGCTTTCCAGTGATGAGGCTAAGGATGAATCCAGCCAGTACAAGCAGCTGATTCGGCAGATGATTGTTGAGTTGGAGGATGTGCTGGTGGTTTTGAAGAAGTGAGCTGGGCTTTTTCTGATGAGTGGAAATTTTTTTGAGAAAAAGCTTTCATTTATCAGAGGGTTAGGGTACATTCTTCAACGTTCTCGGCAAGATTGAGAACATGCTTCAAGCCCAGTCGGGGCGTAGCGCAGCCCGGTAGCGCACTTGCATGGGGTGCAAGGGGTCGAGTGTTCGAATCACTCCGTCCCGACCATTATTTAAACAACTAAGCCACCTTCGGGTGGCTTTTTTGTTTGTGCTTTAGACCACGCTGTGCGGTAGTGTAGTCGTATAAGCTGATCAATGCGCTTATTTCAGCTGTAGCTTGTCATCAGATCATACCCACCGCTTATCCCTGGTGTGCCGTCTATTGCTGAATGATTGGTACCTGTAGGGTGGTGCAATGAGCCGGGACAAATCTGATCACGAGGTGCGGGCTTATCTGCGGCAGTGAACTTGACAGCCTTAGATGAGGCCTTGATTCTCAGATGCTGCGCCACCAAGAGCTGTCAGGATCAGAGCAGATGGTGCCTAGTACTGAAGGCTGGTAACGACGCAGCCACACACTGCGAAACTTGCATAAGCTGTCTCGTCTCAGCAGGTCTGTTCCTGCCGCGCCGCGTAACCTACCTGCAATAGACAGGCTCCGTCAGGATCGAGTAATGTTGTAGGCGAATTTGCACCCACGATTGATCGAGCAAACGAGGTTGTCTATCCATGGTGTACATCTCCCTTATACGCTCATTGGCATCCTGAAAACCTCAGCCTAGACCCGGACTGCAACAGGAACAAGGAATGTTATACACCACGCCCGTTCAGGGGCTTCTGCGACAGTCGGTGTCTATTTGTATTTATCACTGCACACAATAATTTGAATTCCTGGAGTACAAATGGATAGCCAGATAGCCGTATTAGATCATCTCATTGAGGAAGGTAATAAGTTCACCTTCAAAAACTTCTGCTATCCAAACAGTAGTTATCCAGGCCAGTATGGGGGTGATGATAAACCTGAATGGTTTGAGTGGAAAGCCCGCTCCTTCAATATTGTAAGTAAAACAATGGCAAATGATAGCCCTGCTGCAAAGCTTGCTTCCGTTGCCAGAAGCATACCAACGTCTGGTTACAATCCGGAAAATTTTGAGAGAGCCAAATCATCGTTCTTAAAAGCACTTGAAAACACCCGCAGCGCGTTGACTGAAGACGTATTTGGCGAACTAAGCAAAAGTGAAAGTGAAAACACATCGCCAGCTCTATCTAACAAAGTTTTCATTGTTCACGGGCATGACTCAGAGCTAAAAAACGACGTCGAGCGGTTTGTTCACGAGATTGGCTTGCAACCTGTTGTCCTGCATCGTCAAATCGATGCCGGCGCAACGATCATAGAAAAATTTGAAAAACATAGCGATGTTGGATACGCCTTCATTCTGCTTACGCCAGATGAAATTGCTTATACAGCGGACCAAGAATTACTCAATGACGCAGACAGGAAGAAAGAGTCTCGCGCAAGACCTAATGTTATTTTTGAGTTTGGCTACTTTGTAGGCCGGCTAGGTCGAAATAGAGTTTCCTGCATACATAAAGGAGACGTAGTAATCCCCAGCGATTTAGCGGGGCTTGTGTACAAAAAAATCGAAAACTCAATTGAATCGCAAGCGTATTCAATAATTCGGGAATTAAAAGCGGCTGGTTATAAGATTCAGGTATAGCAACGCATCACTACTTTTTAAGCCGTTCGCTACGCTTACTCGGGGCCGGCTAGATCCGGCTCCGTTTAAAAACTTCAGTTTGGATCTATTCCGGCGCTGGCACAAGCAGTTTTGAGATGCAGGTATACATTGAAATTGAAGTTTTAATCTCGTTTGGGTTGGAGTCCTCGCTTCTATATTTGGTTTTTAACTAGTCGTTATGGAGGCTCTTATGAAAAACTCAATCGCCAACCTTACTAGTGTGGTGTTTCAGAAGTACCACTAAAAAACCATGACCCGAGCACTCGTGCTGCACGAGCGACTGAAGCGAGGGTGTCCTCTGCTTTCTTGTGCCATCGGAATGCTTCAGGTTCTGGTAGTACGTTTCCAGGTAGTGCTTAATCGAAGCTTCCAGATCTTTGACGCTGACATGTGCCTGTCGCTTGATCCATTTCTCGCTCAACATTGAGAAAAAGCGCTCGACCAAATTTAGCCAAGAGGCCGAAGTGGGCGTGAAGTGGATGGTGTAGCGTGGGCGCGCTGCAAGCCAGGCCCTGACTTTGTCAGTCTTGAGTGTTGCGTAGTTGTTCATGATCAGATGAATAGGCATTTCAGCGGGCACCGACGCATCAATTTCTCTCAGAAAGGCGAAGAATTCAGTGCTGCGGCGCTGACGCTTCAATCGACCAATAACCTCACCCGTTGCCACATCCAGAGCAGCGAACAGAGAGGTTGCTCCATGTCGTTTGTAATCGTGCGTGCGAGTTGCAGGATTGCCAGGGGAAAGGGGCAACCCAGGCTGAGTGCGGTTTAACGCCTGGATCTGACTCTTCTCATCAACGTATAGCACCAGAGCTCTTTCGGGTGGATTCAAATACAGCCCAACGATGTCGTGAACCTTATCGACAAACAATGGATCGGTGGAGAGCTTGAAGGTTTATTCCAGATGCGGCTTGATCCCGAACGCGTGCCAGATGCGCATGATGCTGGCAGGGGACAGACCGGTTTCGCGACTCATAGGCCGCGTACTTCAGTGGCTGGAGTCGTCTGGCCTGCCTTTCAATATCTGATTGACTACCTGCTGAACTTGTTCATCCGAAATAGTACGCGGCCGACCAGAGCGCGGTTCATCGTTCAAACCCAGCAACCCCAACTTAGAGGAACGCTGGCGCCATCGTGACACCACATCCTTGTTGGTGCCCAAGCGCTTGGCGATGTCGTTACCTGATTCGCCGGCGGCACAGGCGAGGATTATCTCGGCGCGTAGGCATGCATCCTGGGCACCTTTGCGAAGCTTGACCCGACGCAATAACTCCGTGTGTTCGGTTTCAGAAGGGTAATGACAGTTGCTGGTCGGCTCATGTCGATACACATCATCTTGATGAGTGGGTTTCTACAGGGCTTAGTCCGAATTTTCAGCGGTACCTCTGAAACATCACACTAGCATCAGCAATCACTGCAGATGTTGCACAAGTGCCAATCCCTGTGATATAGCTCGGATCGCTGAGGGTATTTTCTGACGGAATAGGATGAATTCGCGATGGGCAACATGCTTGGTTACCAAGCTGTGAGGCCTTGTGCGGCTTGATTTTTTGTAGGAAAAAGCCGAGAGTTCGAGCGAAATTACCGCAAGGATGCACCGCCTGTGCCTCAGCTTTCCCTCCTAGAGAGTTCCGCCATCCAGGCCGCCATGAACGAGTTTTCGAGGCTCGGACGAATGGCGTTCCTGAAACGTTATGATTACCCTAAATCTGCGGAGTACATAGTTCGTAACCCTCTAACAGGGGATTGGTGCGATTTGAAAGCCATTGTGGGGGTTGCGTTCGGGAAGCAATTTCCTAGCCAGGGTGCTCTAGGGGCTGAAAGTTTCGCTGGCGTTGAATCTATCATGCCCTCTTTACTTACTAAGTTAGGTTTCGAAGTTATGCTTGGTGAGCAAGATTGGAGTGAAGGTGAGGTTCGATCCATTGTGGAGGACTATTTCGAAATGCTTCGCTTGGAGGCTGATGACATCGCCTATAACAAGTCAGCCCGAAACAGGATGCTGCGCGAGCATTTGGAAGGGCGAAACAAATCGGCGGTGGAAAGTAAGCATCGGAATATCAGCGCTGTTCTCGATAGTATGAATTTGCCTTTCATTCCTGGCTATCTACCCTTTAGTAACAGCCAGTCACTGTTAAGAGAAGCGGTACAGCATTACGTAAAAAACCATCGGGCAGATATGGTCAAGATCGTCGATGGGTTGGAGGAGGTGAAAACTCCGGCACAGAAATCGTACTCCGCAGTTCTGGTCAAATCGCCCGTTATGGAAGAGCGGAAAGCGCTGGTAGCACCAACCCGTGTCGGAGAACGCCTACCGCGCAAGCTTGACTACGCTGCCCGCGACGACGCGAATCGCGAGCTTGGGCGTTTGGGAGAGCAATGGGTGGTTGGCTATGAGAAGCATCGGTTGACGGAGACGGGGCATCCTGAGCTGGCGCAGCAGGTGGAGTGGATCTCGGACTCCCAGGGCGATGGTGCTGGCTACGATATCCTCTCATTTGAGAGCGGTATTCTTCATCGCTTTATTGAGGTGAAGGCGACCAATGGGGCGCGCGAGTCCTCGTTTGTAGTTAGCCGAAATGAGCTGGAGTTCTCAGCGGAAGCGCAGGACCAATTCTATCTTTACCGAGTTTTCAAGCTCAGCAGCGCTCCCCAGTTGTTCATTCTTCGCGGCGATTTGTCGACTCAGCTGTACTTGAAACCATTGGATTTTAGGGCCAGCTTCCGCGAGCACTTCGGTTAGTGCGTGCGTAGTTTTTGTGTAGATAGCCAGACCTTTTTGCTCTGTTGCTTGAGTTGGAAGGGCCGGTTCACGACCCTTCCCGCGGGGGCCTTTTTTCACTAGTTACTCATCATCCCCAACTCAGCATCGTCCATCAGCGCCTTGGCTAAAGCACAAAGGTAGTGCGAAGCCCAGATCAGCTGTGGTTTATCTTCCATCAAACCATCCAGAGTCATATCCCGTGCATAGCCCATCAGCTCCGAGGCCTGCTCGCGGGCACTCTGGCACGGGATGCCGGCTTCGATGCGGAAGAGGGGATGGGTCTGGCTTGCACCTTGATAGAAGGTGGTTTTGCCGACGGTGAATTTGGTTTCTTCTGTGGACATTGGTCGATCTCCCCGAAATCTCTAGTGCCTGGGCTGGCCTCTCGCCGGCAAGCCAGCTCCCACAAGTGCTGCATAGGTTTCACGATCTGCGACATGGCTCAGATCTATGTGGAGGCTCGGTTTGCAGGCGTTTGGGTGCCTGGGCGACACATCAATTAGGCTTCAGTGCGAAGTCCCAGGCTCAGTGGGCATCTGCACTTGGGCTATTGCGGACTCCAGTAAAGCCCGCAGCGTCTCCAGTTCATGCATCGAGGTCATCATCAAAATCGATGCTGGCGACTTGGGCTGTAGCAGCATTGCCTGATGCACGACAGTCGCAGCGCAAAGCGCGTAGTCCGAGGCTTCGATGAGGGTGTCTTCGAGGCAGAGAGTCTTGTGGGGTGGATCTGGAACGATCTTGAGCATGGTGAAACTCCAACGTCGGAAAGTGGAGCTACCTCAACCTTGCTGTCAAACAAGATGGTGGCAGCTGTACGCGGGTTGACAGACCGAGACGTTGGCACTCGGCGCACCAGAAGGTGCCCACACGTACAGCCGCCATGAAAGCGAGCACATGAGGACAACGTCAGCGGTCTGTCAAAACCGGTCGCTGAATTGGCAGCGACGGATCGAGACTAGGGCTGACTATTTCCATGTGCAACGAAAAACAGGCGCGAGGAGTATCTTTGGGAAATGGCCTACAAGGAAGGGGTTATTTCTGATTTTTCGACCCGCTGCCGTTCCTCAAGACGTCGACAGGAAACATGCGGGCAAAAGAAAGCCCGCCGAGGCGGGCTAAGTACTATCACGTAGGGATAGCTTGATACTGCCTAAGCCACTGTGAAAATTGGGTGAAAGAAAAGTCCCCAGAATGTGATCAATCAGCGTAGCAGGCCTCGCGCCCTTTACAGCTGGGCTTTCTGCCGCTGGTAGCGCTGAAAACGGGTAACAGCGATTTGGACGGCAGCTGCCACGAGGCACAGCAGGCCGATTTTCCAGCTGCCCTCCAGGCCGTAATGCTCGGCGATTTTCCCAGTGAGGAGGACGCTAACGAAGATGGCGAAAGGCAGGATCAATTTGTTCATCGGGTCTTCCAGCAGGCTACAAATGGCTTGGGTGAGGATGGAGTTCACCCCGCGGAAATGACGCGATCTTAGCAAATCCGTTTGCGGCTTTGTGGTCACATCCACAGCGGCTGCTCGGTCTGCTGTCTGTAGCGCGATACTGGCAAAGGGGCAGCATGGACTTCCGCCATTCGGCCCTCGAAACTGATCCACTCTCATCTCGACCAGGGCAGGTCATGAATAACTTGAAACGGACCACCTTTCTCATGGTAATGCTGGCAGTAGCCTCGTTGACCGCCTGCGTCCCTTGGAAACGCGAACGCGCCGCGTACGCGGACCTCTGCGAATCCGAGTTCCAGTTCAAGGTGCCAGGGCCGCAGGGTGAGACCACGCTCTACCTGGAAACCTACTTCTACGACCACGCCGCTCTATGGGGCGAAAAGCCCTACGAGCAAGCCCTGTACGTGCAGTACCCGGGCGAGAAGTACTCGCGGCAGGAATTTTATGTGCAACTGGTCGCCTACAACAAAGACCGTCAGCGCCCGTCGACTGATTCCAGGCGTGGCGAGCCGCCGATACCGGTGCTGTACGACAGCCGCCAGGCTTACATCACCTTTGAAGACGGTTCGCGGCTGAATGCACGGTCCGAGGTGTACGTTGGCGTCAACGAGACGTACGACTTTCCGTTGGTGAATGAGAAGACCGCCCGGCCTTCGCCGTACGACATCAACAGCGATGAAGTGCACCGGATGATTCCCAGGATGACCAACAACACGCGCTATGGCTCGGCGTATGTGATTTTCCAGACGGACAAGTTTGATGCGTACTCCAAATGGACGATTCATCTGGGGACACTGGATGTGCAGGGCCGCAAGGTGCAGATTCCGCCGTTGAGGCTCTGTTATCACCCTGTGAAGAAATGGATCGGGATTGAGCCGCTGATGAGGCCTTAAGGGTATCTCCGAAGTGGGCCGGGGTGGGGCCGGGCCTGAGGTCGGACAGCTATGGCCAATGGGGCCGCTTTGCGGCCCATCGCAGGCAAGCCAGCTCCTACAGGTGCGGTGCATGGCTTGGCATTTGGGGCTTGAGGCTTGGGCAGCCGTGGTCAGTCAACCCACCGCCACAGTGGCTCATCCAGCAAACCGACCCCTCGCAACTGCGTCTGCCCGTGGTGCTTCTCCAGCTCCAGCACATTGCACCCGTCGCACGCGGTCAATGCGTCGATCAGCGGCTTGCTGTGCGACACCACCCACACCTGGCTACGTTGCGAGGCGCGGATGATCAGGCGGGCCAGCGCAGGTAGCAGGTCGGCATGCAGGCTGGTTTCCGGTTCGTTCAGCACCATCAGTGACGGCGGGCGGGGTGTCAGCAGCGCTGCCATCAGCAACAGGTACCTCAAGGTGCCATCCGACAATTCAGCACCCCCTAACGGGCGCAGCAGCCCATGCTGGTGTAGCCGCACGCTGAACAGCCCGCCCGGCGGTGCATCAATCGCCAGGCGGCTGCCGGGAAACGCGTCGTCCAGCGCCGCTACCAGGTCTTCGACATCACCTATCTCGATAATGGTCCGCAACGCCGAAGCGAGGTTGCGGCCGTCGTGATGCAGCACCGGCGACCGGGTACCCAGCTGTGGCTGTCGACAAGGCGCATCGCGGTCGATGCGAAAGTGGTCGTAGAACCGCCAGCTGTTGATGAAGGCGCGCAGCTCACCAATCTCCGGCGCCTGGCGGGGTCGGCCGACGATGTTGAAGAAGCTCTCACCGCTGTCAGCATGCTGATCCAGCACTGCCCAGCCATTGCCCTCGCGGGCCCGCACCATGGCGTTCTTGCGCTCGACCAGCAAGGAAGCGGGCCGATAGGCACCAGCGCCCCAGATGGCTTCGCACTTTATCTCAGGGTCGAGCATGAACGCGGTCGGATACGGCAGGGGAATCGGCAGGCCGAGGGAGATGGCAAAACCGTAGTCCTCGGTAGCAAAGCCCAGGCGCAGGCGCCTGGCCTCGCTCGGGTGCTGGCCTTGGATGGGCACTTCGCCGCGCTTCATCCGTGCGCTGGTTGCCGGGCCGGCCCACCAGGTCGAATCCAGCCCGCCTTCACGGGCGAGGGCTTCGATCACGCCGCCCTGGGCGGTTTCGGCCAGCAGGCGCAGGGCCTTGTACAGGTTGGATTTGCCGCTGCCGTTGGCACCGGTCACCAGGTTGAGTTGGCCCAGCGGCAGTACCAGGTGGTTGATCGAGCGGTAGTTGCCGATGGCGAGGGTAGTGAGCATGCAGTGCTTTCCAGCGTGTACCAAGCGACCGATTGTGGCCGAAGCGGGGCTGCCTTGCCAGCTTCATCAGGTGTTCAGCCGCGTGCCTGCAAGGCCGCTGGCTAGCGTTAATGCACCTGGCCAGGCCACTTGCGCTGGGTAGCCAGCGCCAACAACTCACGCTGCCCAGAAATACCCAGTTTGCGGTACAGCCGCTTGATATACGTAGCCGCACTCGAACGCTGAATACCCATGTTCACGCTAATGTCCTCAACCTCACACCCAGCCAGCATCAGTTGCAGCAGCTCCTGGTCACGCCGGGTCAGTTCCGGGTACAGGCTGACAACCCGTTCACTGAGCAGTGCCGGCATCTCATTGGCTTCGAGATAGGCGCGGTAATGCAGGCGCGAGACTTGTACGATCAGCGGGGCGGCTGTTTCGATGACATTGATTTCGTGGGGGGCAAAACGGCCGTGCTCCCGGCCCCGGTAGAAGTTTACCGATAGCCAGCGGTTGCCTTCGCAGTGCGTGAGCAGGGCAACGCGTTCGGAAATTTGCGGCAGCTCGTAGCAGATGCGACGGTAATCGCGGTGGGCGATGTCTTCGATGCCTTGGCGTTGCACCATGATGCGCTCGGCTGTGGGCAGGGCCTGGCGCGCAGTCATCGCTTGCTGGTTGCCGTCCATGCTGTAGAAGCGTTCGGCATAGTTGCTGGAGATTCTGGGTAGCTCGATCATTCGCGCGCGGTCGGCGAATGAAATGATCTGCGGGCTGCGGTTGGGGCTATAGGCGAAAATGGTGCACTGGGCCAACGGGACCTGGGCGCTGACCAGTTTCAGCATGTCGGCGGCCAACAGCTTGCCGCGGCTTTCGCTTGTGCGGGCGAGCAGGGTGGCGGTTTGCTCGATGGGTAGGCGAAAGTCGGTCGTGGAGGGGCGTAGTGGCCAGAATTCCATGCGGTACTCCCTGAGGGCAAGGCATGACTTATTGTTTTAGGCGGCCGCTGGGGCTGGGCTGTTGGGCAGGATAACCAATTTGCAGGCGCGACGCTTAGCCTGGGGGTCTGCAAGCAGTGGCTTTGCTTCAGCTTGTCGGGTCTTGCCCCAACACCTTGCTCAACGCCACGCGTGCATCTTCCAGCTGCACCAGCGATGCATGTCGCGCCCCGAGCGCGTCGCCGTTCTGAATAGCAGTGAGAATCGCCTTGTGCCGGGGCAGGGCCAGCTGGTCGAAGTTCGGCCGCTGGTTCGAATAGCGCACCGATTCACGCAGGGCCATCGACAGCATGTTGCACAGGTAGGCGAGCAGGTCGTTATGGGTGGCATCGGCGATGCGGGCGTGGAAGTCCAGGTCGGGTTGCAGGCGCTCTTCATGAGTGCGCGCGGCTTCCATGCGCTGGTAGGCTTCGCCGATCGATGCGACATCTTCGCTGGTGGCATTGGTGGCGGCCAGCGCGGCGGCGGCGGGCTCGATGACCCAGCGTACGCTGGACAAGGTGTTGAAGAAGTCCTTTTGCGGGGTGGCCTGCATCAGCCAGTGCAGCACGTCGGGGTCGAGCATGTGCCAGTCATGGCGGGGCCTGACCAAGGTGCCTACCCGAGGGCGGGCCTGGACCAGGCCCTTGGCGGTAAGCGCGCGCATCGCTTCACGGAACACCGGCCGGCTGATCGCGTAGCTTTCGCACAGGCTGGCCTCGGAGGGCAGCTTTTGCCCGGGTGCGAGTTGGCCGGAAACGATTTGCAGGCCAAGGTCCTGGACCAGGGTGGCGTGCATGCTTTTGCGCGTGGTGGGCTGGCGGTAGTTCATGGGGGCGCGGGTGGTCCTTCGAGCGGGGCAGGCATCATAGCATTAGTGGGTGAGGGGAGGTCTGTGAGGCAGGTTTGAGCGGGTTGGGTTTGTTCGGGGCAGGGGGGGCTGGGTGGCACGGGCTTCGCCCGTGTTCGCGGGTGAACCCGCTCCTACAGGTACCGTGCTGGTAGGAGCGGTGTTGCGAGCTGGTTAGTGCGAATGCTTGGGCACCGCTGCCCCCCGGCAGCCCACCAGAAAGTCGAAATCGCACCCTTCATCCGCCTGCATCACATGGTCCAGGTACAGCTTGGCGTAACCGCCAGTGATCAACTGTGGTGGCGCTTGCAGGTCGGCCAGGCGGCCGGCCAGTTCCTCGGCGCCAACGTCCAGGTGCAGCCGGCCTTCCTTGCAATCCAGCTCGATCCAGTCGCCTTCACGTACCGCTGCCAATGGCCCGCCCGCAGCGGCTTCGGGCGCCACGTGCAGCACCACGGTGCCGTAGGCGGTGCCGCTCATGCGGGCGTCGGAGATGCGCACCATGTCAGTCACACCCTGGGCCAGCAGCTTGGCAGGCAGGCCCATGTTGCCCACCTCGGCCATGCCTGGGTAGCCCTTGGGCCCGCAGTACTTCATCACCAGCACCGAATTGGCGTCCACCTCCAGCTCAGGGTCGTTGATGCGTGCCTTGTAATCTTCGAAGTTTTCGAACACCACAGCACGCCCGCGATGCTGCATCAGCGCAGGGGTTGCCGCTGAGGGTTTGAGCACCGCGCCCTTGGGCGCCAGGTTGCCGCGCAAGATACAGATGCCACCATCGGCCACCAGCGGTTTGTCGAGCGGGCGGATGACTTCTTCGTCATACAGCGGCGCGGCCTGGCAGTTGTCCCACAGGCTCTTGCCGTTGGCGGTCAGCGCGTTGGGGTTGGGCAGCAGGCCATGTTCACCCAGGCGGCGGATCACTGCGGGCAGGCCGCCGGCGTAATAGAACTCCTCCATCAGGAAGCGGCCCGAAGGCTGCAAGTCGACCAAGGTCGGTGTGCCGCGGCCGACGCGGGTCCAGTCTTCCAGTTGCAGGTCTACGCCAATGCGCCCGGCAATCGCCTTGAGGTGGATCACGGCGTTGGTCGAACCACCGATGGCGGCGTTGACGCGGATGGCATTCTCGAAGGCTTCGCGGGTAAGGACTTTCGACAGGCGCAGGTCTTCGCGCACCATGTCGACAATGCGCATGCCCGACAGGTGGGCGAGTACATAGCGGCGGGCATCCACAGCCGGGATGGCGGCGTTGTGTGGCAGCGAGGTGCCCAGCGCTTCGGCCATGCAGGCCATGGTCGAGGCGGTGCCCATGGTGTTGCAGGTGCCCGCCGAGCGCGACATGCCAGCCTCGGCCGAGAGGAACTCGTTGAGGTCGATCTGGCCGGCTTTATAGGCCTCGTGCATCTGCCAGACGATGGTGCCGGCGCCAATGTCCTTGCCTTTGTGCTTGCCGTTGAGCATCGGCCCGCCGGTAACCACGATCGCCGGTACGTCGCAGCTGGCGGCACCCATCAGCAGCGCCGGGGTGGTTTTGTCGCAGCCGGTCAGCAGCACCACGGCGTCCACCGGGTTGCCACGTATGGCTTCCTCCACGTCCATGCTCGCCAGGTTGCGGGTGAGCATGGCGGTGGGGCGCAGGTTGGACTCGCCGCTGGAAAACACCGGGAACTCCACCGGGAAGCCGCCAGCCTCCAGCACGCCTTTTTTCACATGCTCGGCAATTTTGCGGAAGTGGGCGTTGCACGGGGTCAGCTCCGACCAGGTGTTGCAGATGCCGATGATCGGCTTGCCTTGGAATTCGTGGTCTGGAATGCCTTGGTTCTTCATCCAGCTGCGGTACATGAAGCCGTTCTTGTCGGCGGTACCAAACCATTGGGCGGAGCGCAGGGGGCGTTTGTTATCTGACATGAGCGGGACACCTAATTAGTATTACTATTTGTCGTTATGTGGCTGACTCTACCGGCTAAAAAGGCATCTGTGAAGGGTTGTTGTTTTAAATGGTAATACTATATGATCGATTCGCCAGGTTAGCGGTCTGCCAAAAAGCCCCGGCCAGGTGCTGTGCCCATTACAAGAACAATTGGAGACATCGCCATGATCCAGGAGCAGCGGCTTGTCCGCCTGATCACACTGAAACTCATCCCTTTTCTGGTTCTGCTTTACCTGGTGGCCTATGTCGATCGTTCGGCGGTAGGCTTTGCCAAGCTGCACATGGGCGCCGACATCGGCCTGGGTGACGCGGCATATGGCCTTGGCGCCGGGCTGTTCTTCATCGGTTATTTCCTTTTCGAGGTGCCGAGCAACCTGTTGCTCGACCGCTTTGGCGCACGTCGCTGGTTTGCCCGCATTCTGCTGACCTGGGGCGCGATCACCGTCGGCATGGCGTTTGTCACGGGGCCAAATGGCTTCTATGTGATGCGCTTTTTGCTGGGGGCCGCCGAGGCGGGCTTCTTCCCCGGCGTGCTGTACTACATCACCCAGTGGTACCCGGTGCGCCATCGCGGCAAGATCCTTGGTTTCTTCATTCTTTCGCAGCCGTTGGCCATGCTGATCACCGGGCCGCTTTCCGGCGCGCTGCTGGGGCTGGAGGGCAGCTACGGCCTGCATGGTTGGCAGTGGCTGTTCATCTGTATCGGTACCCCGGCGGTGCTGCTGGCCTGGCCAACCCTGCGGCTGCTGCCGGACGGCCCAGCCAAGGTGCGCTGGCTCAGCGACGAGCAACGCAACTGGCTGCAAGAGCAGTTGGCCAACGACCTGCGCGAGTTTGGCCAGACCCGTCATGGCAACCCGCTGCATGCGCTGAAGGATGGCCGGGTGCTGTTGCTGGCGCTGTTCTACTTGCCGATGACCCTGAGCATCTACGGCCTGGGCCTGTGGCTGCCGACGCTGATCCATCAGTTTGGCGGCAGTGACCTGGTTACCGGTTTCGTCTCGGCCGTGCCCTACCTGTTCGGCATCATCGGCCTGTTGATCGTGCCGCGTAGCTCCGACCGCCTGAATGATCGCTATGGCCATCTGGGCCTGCTGTACGCACTGGGGGCCATCGGCCTGTTCTTCAGCGCCTGGCTGACGGTGCCGGTGCTGCAGTTGGCCGCGCTCTGCCTTGTGGCGTTTGCGCTGTTCTCCTGTACAGCCATCTTCTGGACGTTGCCGGGGCGGTTCTTCTCCGGTGCCAGCGCTGCTGCGGGCATCGCCTTGATCAACTCGATCGGCAACCTCGGCGGCTACCTGGGCCCGTTCGGCATCGGCGCGCTCAAGGAGCACACCGGGCAACTGTCGTCCGGCCTGTATTTCCTGGCGCTGGTGATGCTGTGCGGGGTGCTGCTCACCGGCGTTGTCTACAACCGCCTGGAGCGCCGCCAGCGCCTGGCTTCCACGCGGGCGGCGCAAGCCTCCCGCTAATCTTTGCAACCGACAAGCGAGCACAAGCATGCGACTGATCCAATTCGAAACCGCTGGCGGCGAGCGCCGCGTGGGCGTGGTGGAAGGCGAGTACGCCCTTGAAGTACGTGGCGCCAGCAGTACCCGTGAGCTGGCCCTGCAGGCCATTGCCGCTGGCCGTGACCTGGCCGGCGAGGTGCAGGCCGCCGGGCTGGGCGAGCGCCATGACTATCTGGCCTTGCTGAGCGAAGGCCGTGTATTGCCACCGCTGGACCACCCGGACCCGGCCCACTGCCTGGTGACCGGTACAGGGTTGACCCACCTGGGCAGTGCCGCCACCCGCGACAAGATGCACCAGCAGCAGGCTGAGGGTGCCGTGACCGACAGCATGCGCATGTTCCAGTGGGGCCTGGAGGGCGGTCGGCCGCTGGCGGGCGAGGAGGGTGCGCAACCGGAGTGGTTCTACAAAGGCGACGGCGGCATCGTCGTGCGCCCCGGCGCCGATTTGCCGCTACCGGCTTTCGCCGAAGATGCCGGCGAAGAGCCGGAACTGGTCGGGCTGTACCTGATCGGCACCGATGGCACGCCATACCGCCTGGGCTACGCCCTGGGCAACGAGTTCTCCGACCATGTGATGGAGCGGCGCAACTACCTGTACCTGGCGCATTCCAAGCTGCGCGCCTGCAGCTTCGGTCCGGAGCTGCGCCTGGGGGCGTTGCCGGCCCACCTGGAAGGCACCAGCCGCATTCTGCGCGACGGGCAGGTGCTGTGGAGCAAGCCGTTTCTGTCGGGCGAGCAGAACATGTGCCACAGCTTCGAAAACCTTGAGTTCCATCACTTCAAGTACGACCAGTTCCTGCGTGCTGGCGATATCCATGTGCACTATTTCGGCACTGCCACGCTGTCGTTTGCTGACGGCGTTCAGGCTCGCCCGGGCGATACCTTCGAGGTCAGCCTCGACGCCTTTGGCCAGCCGTTGCGCAATGGCATTGCCGCAGCGCCTGGGCAGGTTCGCCCTGGGGTAGTGAAAAGCCTTGGAGCTTGATGCCAGCCAGTCAAGGCATCCTCTTTATCTGTTACAGGAGTCAATCATGTCTGGAAGCAACTTCATTGGCGGGCAGCGCAGCGCTGCTGGCAGTGTGCGCCTGCAAAGCGTCGATGCGCGCACCGGCGAAGCATTGCCTGTGGCCTTCATCCAGGCCACCCCTGAGGAGGTGGCCGCAGCCGCCCAGGCCGCCGAAGCGGCTTTTGCCGAATACAACGCCATGGCGCCAGAGCGCCGTGCGCAGTTTCTGGATGCCATTGCCGATCAGCTGGACGCGCTGGACGATAGCTTCGTCGCCACCGTGTGCCGCGAGACGGCGTTGCCGGCTGTGCGTATCCAGGGCGAGCGTAGCCGAACCAGCAACCAGATGCGCCTGTTCGCCAAGGTGCTGCGCCGTGGCGATTACCTGGGGGCGCGCATCGACCGCGCGCAGCCACAACGCCAGCCGCTGCCACGCCCCGACTTGCGCCAGTACCGTACCGGCCTGGGCCCGGTGGCCGTGTTCGGCGCCAGCAACTTCCCGCTCGCGTTCTCCACTGCCGGCGGTGACACCGCCGCAGCGCTGGCTGCCGGTTGCCCGGTGGTGGTCAAGGCACACAGCGGCCATATGGCCACGGCCGAGCAGGTGGCCGAGGCCATCGAGCGTGCGGCGGTAGCCACCGGCATGCCCGCTGGCGTGTTCAACATGATCTACGGTGCCGGTGTCGGTGAAGCGCTGGTACGCCACCCGGCCATCCAGGCTGTGGGCTTTACCGGTTCGCTCAAGGGCGGCCGTGCCCTGTGCGACCTGGCTGCGGCGCGCCCTCAGCCGATCCCGGTGTTTGCCGAGATGAGCAGCATCAACCCGGTGCTGGTATTGCCAGCGGCGTTGCAGGCCCGCGGCGAGCAAGTGGCCAAGGAACTGGCCGCTTCGGTGGTGCTGGGCTGCGGGCAGTTCTGCACCAACCCCGGGCTGGTCATTGGTATCGCCGGTGAGGCGTTCAGCGCCTTCGTCGCGGCACTGGCTGCGCAACTGGCGGACCAGCCCGCCCAGACCATGCTCAATGCGGGCACCTTAAGCAGCTATGCCCGCGGCGTGCAGCGCCTGCAGCAACACCCGGGCGTGCGCCATCTGGCCGGTACCGGGCAGGTAGGCGAGCAAGCCCAGGCACAGTTGTTCAAGGCCGATGTGAGCCTGCTGCTCAACGGCGACGAGCTGCTGCAGGAGGAGGTTTTCGGCCCAGCCACGGTGGTGGTCGAAGTGGCCGACCAGGCCGAATTGCACCGCGCCCTGCAAGCCCTGCATGGGCAACTGACCGCCACCCTGATTGCCGAGCCGGAAGACTTCCAGCGCTTTGCCACGCTGGTGCCCCTGCTGCAGCGCAAGGCCGGGCGCCTGTTGGTCAATGGCTACCCGACCGGCGTCGAGGTATGCGATGCGATGGTGCATGGTGGGCCGTACCCGGCCACCTCCGATGCCCGTGGTACCTCGGTCGGCACACTGGCCATCGACCGCTTCTTGCGCCCGGTGTGCTACCAGGACTACCCGGACGCGCTGCTGCCCGATGCCCTTAAAAACGCCAACCCGCTAGGCCTGCAACGCCTGGTCGATGGCCAACACAGCCGTGACGCGCTGAGCTGACCCGGCGCTGGCGCTGTATGCCCGCCGGGTATGCCCCGGCGGGTTTCCGACCGACACCACAAAATAACAACAAGAGGTTGCAGCCATGCCGAGTCGTTCCCTGCCCGCCGACCAGGTCGCGTGGAACTCATTGGATAATCGCCTGTTTCGCAAGATCAGCTGGCGCATCGTGCCGTTGTTCATCGTGTGTTTTCTGTTCGCCTATCTGGACCGGGTCAATATCAGCTTCGCCAAACTGCAGATGCAAAGCGCGCTGGGTTTCAGTGACGCTGTCTACGGCCTGGGTGCGAGCCTGTTCTTCGTCGGCTACTTCCTGTTCGAGGTACCGAGCAATGTGTTGCTGCACCGCATCGGCGCGCGTATCTGGATTGCCCGCATCATGGTCAGCTGGGGCTTGACCTCGGCGGCAATGATGTTCGTCACCAGCGAAACCTGGTTCTACGTGCTGCGTTTTCTGATTGGTGTGATGGAAGCCGGCTTCGTGCCGGGGGTACTGTACTTCTTCACCCAGTGGTACCCCAGCGATCGCCGTGCGCGCATCAACGCCTATTTCAAAAGCTCGATCTGCCTGTGTGGCATCGTCGGCGGTCCGTTGGCCGGGTTTATCCTCAGTCACTTCGACGGGGTAAGCGGCCTGGCCGGATGGCAGTGGCTGTTCTTGCTCGAAGGCCTGCCTTCGGTGGTGCTCGGCCTGCTGGTACTTTGGCTGGTCAGTGACCGCATCGAAGATGCCCGCTGGCTCGACGGCGAAGAGAAGCGCTACCTGCGCGCGCGCCTGGACGCCGAGCCCAAGCCCAGTGGTGGCAGCTCGATCAGGGCGATTTTGCGCGAGCCGGCTTCGCTGGCGCTGTCGGCGATTTACCTGTGCCTGGTCATGGCGCTGACCGGTTTGCTTTTCTGGATGCCTCAGCTGATTCGTAACGCCGGGGTGGACGATGCCCTGGATATCGGCCTGCTGACGATGATCCCGTATCTGCTGGCAGTGGTGGGCAACCTGCTGATCGGCCGCAGCTCCGACCTGCGCGGCGAGCGCCGCTGGCATATGGCGAGTTGCGCAGCGATAACCACCGTGGGTTATGCCCTTTGTGCCGGTTTCAACGCCCAGCTTTGGGTGCTGATGCTGGGCATGAGCCTGGTCATGACCGGGATCATCGCCTGGATGCCGATCTTCTGGACCTTGCCGCCTAAATACTTGGCCGGGTTGGCCGCTGCGGCCGGCATTGCGCTGATCAATTCGATTGGCCAGCTCGGCGGCATCATTGCCCCCTACATGGTGGGCAAAGTCCGAGAACTCAGCGGCTCGGCGACCCCCGCACTATGGCTGTTGACGGCGGTCAGCCTGCTGGCGGTGGTGTTGATTGTCTGGGCCGTGCCACGCCGCTTGTATGCGGCTCAATCTGAATCGCGCACCCACTGAGGAGGTTGCATGCAACGTGTCGTTTCTTTCGGCCCTGTTTCCAGCGCCGAGGTGCTGGCCGACCTTGAAAAGCGGTACCACTTCCGGCGTTTCGACCAGCCGCTGGCTGACCGCGAAAGCTTCCTGGCGGCCTTGGCCACTGCCGACGGAATGATCGGCAGTACCTTGCCGCTGGATGCCGCGCTGCTCGACTACGCGCCTGCGCTGAAGGTGATTGCCAGCGTGTCTGCCGGCGTCGACAACTACCCTTTGGGCTATCTGCGCGACCGCGGTATCTGCCTGACCAACACCCCCGACGCAGTGACCGAAACCACCGCCGATACCGGGTTCATGCTGTTGATGATGGCCGCGCGACGGGCTTGTGAGCTGGGCCAACTGGTGCGTGACGGCGGCTGGACGTGCGCTATCGATGCTTCGCGCTTCGGCCTGGATGTACACGGCAAGACCTTGGGCATCGTCGGCCTTGGCCGCATTGGTGCGGCCGTGGCCAGGCGCGCGCACTTCGGTTTTGGCATGCCGGTGCTGTACAGCGGCAATAGCGCCAAGCCCGTATATGAAGCGGAGTTCGCGGCACGGCGTGTGCCGCTGATGCAGTTGCTGGCCGAGGCGGACTTCGTCTGCGTCTGCGTGCCGCTGAGTGCAGACACCCACCACCTGTTCGGCCGCGAGCAGTTCGCCGCCATGCGTGCGGATGCGGTGTTCGTCAATATTGCCCGCGGCGCGGTGGTCGACGAGGCCGCGCTGGTACAGGCGCTGGCCGAAGGGCAGATCCGTGCGGCCGGGCTGGATGTATACGAGCGGGAGCCGCTGCCAGCAGGCTCGCCATTGCTGGCGTTGCCCCAGGTGGTGGCCTTGCCGCACATTGGCTCGGCCACTGTCGAGACACGTGCGTTGATGGCCCGTACCGCAGCGGCTGAACTGGCGGCAGTGCTTGAGGGCAGGGCACCACAGCATCCCGTGCTGTAGGCCCTGGCTTGCCTGCGCAGCTCTGCCGCAGCAGCTTAGAAGCGGACCGTGATACCCGCATTGACCGAATGGAACCGGGCGTCCGAACCAAACTGGCCCTGGTACGACAGGCCCACCTCAGTCTGGCGGTTCAGTTGCACTTTCGCACCCACTTCGGTCATTGCCACGTTGCGCGTCTGGGCGATGCCCTGTACCGCGAAGTCCGGGCCCCCGGCAAAGGCCTGGGTGCTGCTTGGGTCCAGGTCGCCGTAGGCGCGGCGCCAGCCCAGCGAACCGTAGAACTGGGTGTCGTGGTCAGCCACGCGGGTGCGGGTTGAAGCGCGCATGCCCACGGTCGAGAACCAGGTGTCCTGCTTTTCACTGGCCACGTCCAGGGCAGCCGCACCGCCTTTTTCGTGGAAGCTGTCGGCGTCGTACTTCACGTAGGCCACGCCCACGAACGGCTCCAGCGCCACCGCACCCAGGCCGATGCGGTAAGCCGCTTCGCCACTGGCCTGCAACGTGTTGGCGTCGCGCTCGCCCTTCAGGTGGTCGTTGAACCCGGCGAAGGCCACGTTGCGTTTGCTGTCCAGCTTGTGCCAAGTGTAGCCGACGTCTGCGCTCAGGCGCAGGGCATCGAGTTGGGCACCGGTGTACAGGCCCAGGTGGTAGTTGTCGCTGTGGCCCTTGGCATCGCGGTCGTCGGCATCGAACTTGGTGCGGCTGTAGCCACCGTAAACACCGGCGCGCCAGTCCGGGTTGATGCTGCCATCGGCGCCAATCAGTACACCGCCGGTTCTCTGGTGCAGGCCGCCAGCGCCGTTGTTGCCGTCCAGCTTGGACCAGTTGCCGAAGGTTTGTGCCCAGGCACCGCCCTGCGCTTCAGGGGTGGTTGGCATGAGGTTCGAAGCACCCAACGGCATGCGCACGCTCGTGCTGTCGAACAAGTCGCGCAGGCGGGTGCCCAGCACGCCGGAAACCACCTGGCTGTTGGCGATAAGCGCGGTGCCGGTGCTGGCGTGGTAGTCACCGGAGAGCTGGTCGATGGCATTGCGCGCGCTGTCGGCATCCAGCACCAGCAGGTTGTTGTACAGGCGCAGCGGGTCGCCGCTTTGCTGCAGCACGCTTAGTGCGCCTGCGGTGTGCCACTGGTTTTCGGTTTGCGCCACGGTCTGGAAGATGCCGGGGGTGCCAGGCCCGCCCGTTTCTGGCGGCTGCACCGGGGGGAGTACGGGGGGCTGTACGGGCGGCTGTACGGGCGGCTCGACCGGGGGCTGTACCGGTGGTTGTACAGGCGGCTCGACAGGCGGTTCCACCGGAGGCGTCACCGGTGGTTCTACGGGCGGCTCCACGGGTGGTTCAACCGGTGGTTCAACCGGTGGCTCAACCGGTGGCTCAACAGGGGGAGTGGTCTTCTGCGCGATGGTCAGGTTCAGTTCGTTGGCTGTGCGCTGCAGGCTGACGTTGAGAAACGCCGAGTTGGTGAAGGCCTGGGCATAGGCCGTGCCGGCAGCCGCACCGTCCACTACACCGCCCTGGGCCGCCAACAGCGTATAGGTTTGCCCGGTCTGGTAGCTTTGCGCGTCGTTGAGCGTGGTGACATCGACCCGTGTGCCACGCAGGGTCGCGCTGCCGCTGACGTTTACGCGGTCGGCGCCGCCATTGCCGGCGATGTCTGCGGCGTAGCGCGAGCCGTCGGCCATGTCCAGGTCGCCCTTGATCGACAGGGTGCCCAACGCGCCTTCACCCGGCGAGAGGGTACCGCCCGAGGCCACATGGGTGGTGCCGACCTGGCCGTTACCGGCCAGCACGCCACCGGCCAGCACCTGGGCGCGGTTGCTGTAGTTGCCCGAGGCGTCGGTGTGGCCCACGGTGCCGTTGACCACCAGGGTGCCGTTGCCGACGCTCAGCAGCGAGGTGCCGCGTGGGTTGGTCTGGTCGACATCGCCGGCCAGCACCAAACGCCCGCCGCGCACCACCGTGCTGCCGGACATCCCGGTCAGGTCGCCGCTCAGGGTGGTGTTGCCGCTGAAGGCGTAAACGCGGCCCGCACCGCTGATGCTGTTGCTCAGTTGCAGGTCGCTGTCGGTATGGTTGAACGCCAGCGCTCCGCTACCGGCGCCGAAGCGGATTGCCGTTTGCGGGTCCAGGCGGCCGGCGGCCTGTGCGGCGCTGGCCGTGAGGGCGTCGATATCGGTGCGGCTATCGTCTCGTACAACCCCGCCCCCGATGCTGAGGGTGCCGCGTGCGGCCGAGTTGATGCTGGTCAGCACGCTGATGTCGATGCCTTCGGTACTGCTCAGCTCGGCGCCATTGCCCAATACCAGGTTGGTGCTCGAAGTGGTGGTGCCCAAGGTCAGCGCGCGGGTGGCCAGGCGCGTGCCTTCGCCGGACACGCTCACCACGGTGTTGCGGTTCAGGTTGGCCGAGCCCAGCTCCATCGAGTCACTGGTCAGCACCGCACCGTTGCTCAGGCTGAGGTCGTTGCGGTTGCGGAAGGTGCCGGTGTTGTCCCAGCGGGTGTTGGCGCCGGACAGGTCGCTGATCGAGTTGATGGCCACACGTTCGCTGGCAAGCTGCCCGCCATCGCGCAGGGTAATGCGCGAGTCGTAAAGGAATACGCCGCCAGAAGTCACGTTGACTGCGTCCACCTTCGCACCCTGGCCACTGACCACCAGGTTCGCCCGGGACAGCGCATTGCCGGCGTTGCCGTTGTCGCTGAGCTGCAGGTCGCGCACCGATACCTGGCCGCCGTCGAGCACGTTGAGCGTGCCCTGGCCGGCGCCGCCGACCACGATGGTGTTACCCAGCACGGCAGTGGTACGGGGCACCACCCAGCGCGTACCAGGGCCCTGGACCGTGACAGTCGCCATGGCCGTACTGGCTTCGTTGTTGGTGAGCGAGCCACCGATCCGCCCACCCTTGCTGGTGAGTTCGGCGCCGTTGTTGATGGTCAGGCTGGCGGGCACGCCGTTGCCGGGGCGCAGCGACACCGTGCCATCGTAGGCGCGGTCACTGCTGAAGGTGTCCTCGCCACTGTCGAGGATGTAGTCAGCTGCTTGAGCGCTCGGCAGCAGGGCGAGGCTGATCGCGAACGTCAGCGGGGATAGTCGGAAAAGGGGATTCATAGCGACTCCAGATACTCCATTAGATGCCACGCAAGTGGCTGCCAGCCCTGAGGGCAATGGCGTTCCATATGTGCAACGGATTAACGCTGGGAGTATCGGCAAGCCCTTGCCGCGCTGAGAATAGTACGCATGTGCTAGTGGCTTGCGGAACGTGACGCTGTGCACACAGTGGGCTGTATGGCGCACATGCGTTTCTTGCCGAATGTGTGATCTATGCCGCTCAGTCTTCGTCAAGCATGCGACCCCTTACCGACGTCTGAAGGGGATTGAGCCAGGGCCTTTCATGCAAACGCTGTTGAACGAGATTCTTGAAGAAGTACGCCCCTTGATCGGCAAGGGCAAAGTGGCTGACTACATCCCAGCGCTGGCCGACGTACCGGCGCAGCAGTTGGGCATCGCGGTCTATAGCAACGATGGCAGCCATTACTGTGCAGGCGATGCAAGCGTACCTTTTTCGGTGCAGAGTATTTCCAAGGTGTTCAGCCTGGTTCAGGCAATAGGCCACTCAGGTGAAGCCATTTGGGAGCGGCTTGGCCATGAGCCTTCAGGCCAGCCGTTCAATTCGCTGGTGCAGCTGGAGTTCGAGCGCGGGCGCCCGCGCAACCCGTTTATCAATGCGGGGGCGTTGGTGATCTGCGATATCAACCAGTCACGCTTCGCAGCACCCACGTTGTCGATGCGTGATTTTGTTCGACGTCTTTCGGGCAACCCTCACATTTCGATCGATGCCCGTGTCGCCGATTCGGAATATCAGTTCCGCGCGCGTAACGCTGCCATGGCTTACCTGATGCAGTCTTTTGGTAACTTCCATAACGAAGTCGAGCCGGTGCTGCGCAGTTACTTCAGTTACTGCGCGCTACAAATGAACTGCCTGGACCTGGCCCGGGCATTCTGCTTCCTGGCCAACGACGGGTTTTGCAAGCACAGCGAAGAGCAAATCCTCACCCGGCGCCAGGCCCAGCAGGTGAACTCGATCATGGCCACCAGCGGGCTGTATGACGAAGCCGGTAATTTCGCCTACCGAGTGGGGTTACCAGGCAAGAGTGGCGTGGGTGGCGGCATCGTGGCAATCGTGCCGGGGCAATTTACCGTATGCGTTTGGTCCCCCGAGTTGAATGCTGCGGGCAACTCCCTCGCGGGCATGGCGGCGCTGGAGTTGCTGAGTTCACGGATCGGGTGGTCGGTGTTTTGATCAGTGGGCGGGCTCGCGGGTAACGGAGCCTGCTATCTCCTGAGTCACCCAGCCCTTGAACGCCTCCGCTACCGGCGACGGGTGCATGGCGCCTGACTGGGCCAGCACCACTTTTTGTGGTGACACCTCTTCCAGTAATGGCCGGCACAGCAGCGGTGTACCGTCATAGCAGTGGTCGCCGGCTGGGCGGGTGCACGACAGGGCAACCCCGTAGCCATGCGCGACCAGACCGCGTTGCATCTCGAAGGTCTGGGTGTATTGCTGGGTGCGCGGTTGCAGGTTGTGCGCCCAAAACAGTGAAAGGAAATACTCACGCGTTTGTGCGATGTCCTCAAGAATCAGGCATTCCTGGGCCAGTTCATGCAGCGGTATCGCTGCCAGGTGGGCCAGGCGATGGTCCGTAGCGATGAGCGCGTAGGGTTTCAACTCCGCCAGTACCTGGCGCGGCAGCGAGGGATCAAGGCCGATGTCGTAAGTAAGCGCAAGCTCTGCTTTACCGGCGCTCAGGTGGCGGTGCACGCCTGCCAGGTCCGTTTCGAACAGCGTTACCTCGACATCGGGGTACTGCTTGCGAAAGCTCGATAGCAGCCGGGGTGCGAAGTATGGGCCTAAGTCTTGAAAGCAGATTAGCGACAGGTTGCCGCGCAGCGAGCCTTGCGCTGTATCGGCGTTCTGATTCATGGCGATGGCCATGCCAATGATATCGCGGGCCTGTGCGAGCAATCGCGTGCCCGCTGACGTCAGCTCCAGCCCTCGGCTGACCTGGCGCCGGAATAGCCGCTCATTCAGCGCCTCTTCAAGTTGGGCAATAGCGACCGATACCGACGGCTGTGAAACGTGGCGGGCTCTCGCCGCAGCGCTGATGCTGCCGTGTTCGGCCACGGCGACGAAGTACTCTAACTGCCGGAACGAGAAACCTATCATTTTTTCCTATACTCCGAATTAGGAAATATATTCTTTTCCTATTGGTGCCGAAACGCAATACTCGCCGTGCACCATGCTTGTCCCGCTTAACTTCTGGCAGTGGTGCTGTTGCCCAATAAAAAGACCAAAGGGTGCTTTATGAAACAGTCCGCCGAATTTCAACTCAGCGAAGAAACCATCGAAGCTTTCCAGCGTGATGGTGCTGTCTGCGTACGTAATTTGTTCACGCCGGAGGAAGTTGCACTGCTCGAAACCGGCATCGAACAGAACCTGAAAACCCCCAGCGAGCGCGCCAAAGTGGCGAGCCGCCCCGACGACCCAGGTTGGTTCTTCGAAGACTTCTGCAACTGGGGCGATATCGCTGCCTATCGCCAGTTCATCTTCGAGAGCCGGGTGGGTAGCGTTGCCGCTCAACTCATGAACAGCGAAACAGCCCGGCTTTATCACGATCATCTGCTGGTCAAGGAGCCCAACACGCGCCAGCGCACGCCTTGGCACCAGGACCAGCCGTACTACAACATCGATGGGCGCCAGAACTGCAGCATGTGGATGCCTATCGACCCCGTCGCAAGGGAATCCACCCTGGAGTTTGTCGGGGGCTCGCACCTGGGGCCGTGGCTGATGCCGCGCAGCTTCCTCGACAGCCAGGCGCAATGGTTCCCGGAAGGCAGCCTGGCCGACTTGCCGGATATCGAGGCCGACCGCAGCGCCTGGCACATCCTCGGCTGGGAGCTTTCCCCAGGCGACGCGGTGTTCTTCCACATGCTGACCTTGCACGCTTCTGGAGGTGTCAGGGGCAACCGCCGGCGCCGTGCCTTCTCGGTGCGTTTCCTGGGCGACGACATCACTCACGCACCGCGCCAGTGGAAAACTTCACCGCAGTTTCCCGGGCTCGAAACACAATTGGCCAGCGGTGCCCAGATGAACCATGAGTTGTTCCCGGTGCTGTGGCCAAGAGCTTGATGATTGAATAAATGCGTGCCTGATTAAAACGCACAGCATCGGCGTTGTGCGGACCTGATAATAAAATCAAGAAGGTATCTATGAGCGCTCAATCTTCACAACAGCTGAAGCGGGGTCTCTCTACCCGGCATATTCGCTTCATGGCATTAGGTTCTGCTATCGGTACGGGGCTGTTCTATGGCTCGGCATCGGCAATAAAACTGGCAGGGCCATCAGTGTTGCTCGCCTATTTGATAGGGGGTGCCGCCATTTACATGATGATGCGCGCCCTTGGCGAAATGGCAGTTCATAACCCGGTGTCAGGCTCGTTCGGCCACTATGCCAGCCAATACCTGGGCCGCTATTTTGGCTTTCTGACTGGTTGGAGCTACGCGTTCTCCATGTTGGTGGTGTGCCTGGCAGACGTGACGGCATTTGGCGTCTACATGGGGCTGTGGTTCCCCGAAACACCCGCCTGGATCTGGGTGCTTGGAATAGTGTTCTTCATCGGGGCGCTGAACCTGTGCAGCGTGAAAGTGTTCGGCGAGATGGAGTTCTGGCTGTCGTTGCTGAAGGTGACCGCTATCGTTGCCATGATTGTGGCAGGCGGGGCCGTGCTGCTGTTGGGCATCCAGCTGAACGACGAGGCAGGCACTGTTGCCGGCATCTCGAACCTGTGGAGCCACGGCGGGTTCTTCCCTAATGGCATCGGTGGGATGATTGCTTCGTTCACCGTTGTGATGTTCGCTTTTGGCGGGGTCGAAATGATCGGCATTACCGCAGGAGAGGCAAAGGACCCGAAGCGCGTGCTGCCTAAGGCCATCAACTCGGTGCCTCTGCGCATTCTGCTGTTCTATATCCTTACCCTGTTCGTGCTCATGGCCATTTATCCCTGGACCAGCATTGGTAGCCACGGTAGCCCATTCGTTCAGATCTTCAGTGGCCTTGGCATCAGCTCAGCGGCAACCGTGTTGAACATCGTGGTAATTTCCGCTGCGGTATCAGCCATCAATAGCGACATATTCAGCGCCGGGCGAATGATGTACGGCATGGCTCAAAACGGCCAAGCCCCTGGCGGATTTGCATCATTGTCGCGTTTCGGTGTGCCGTGGATGACGGTTGCAGTGATGGGCGTCGCTCTGCTGTTGGGCGTGGTATTGAATTACCTGGTGCCAGAAGACTTGTTCCTGGTGCTTGCCGCGGTGGTCACTTTCTCCATTGTCTGGGTCTGGTTGATGATCCTGCTGTCGCAGGTGGCCATGCGGCGCGGCATGAGTAAGGAGGAAGTTGCTGCACTGGGCTATCGGGTGCCGCTGTGGCCAGTAGGGCCGGCTTGCGCGATTGCGTTCATGGTGTTCATCTTTGGCGTGCTCGGTTGGTTCCCGGCCAGCCGCACAGCCCTGTATGTCGGGGTTGGCTGGTTGGTCCTTCTGTCTTTGGGCTACTGGCTGTGGGGTGTACGTACACCGCGACCAGTGTCAGCCAGCGCATGAGGCATTGAACTGTGCGCGTTCCGCATTGCGAGGGGACCGGCCCCTTCGCGGGTTCACCCGCGAACACCGGCAAAGCCGGTGCCATCCAGCGCGCTGTCTCGTCCTACTGATCTTGGCCGAATCGCCAGCACCGAGTGCGGTAGTTTTCAGCAGACCTCATCCGTTGCTGGCGCAGTGCGTGACTCAAGGTCGATTTCCGTCGGCCACTGTACTTTCGGCGCCAGGCAATGCATGTGGCTCAGGCCATCGTCATCGTTCCAGTCGCGGGGTGGGTGCACGAACTTGGGCAGGGCTTCCGGGCCTTGCTGCATGAAGAGCCGGGCAATGGCCCAGTACGCCTCGCCCTCATGCAGGGTATGAGTGAAGAAGACACGATCAATGACTTCGTCAGTCTCAGGATTGCGGACTGACAGCATGACGTTTTCGATCAGGCCACCATGGCCAGGGGCGTAGATTCGGTAGACCTCGGCGGTGACGTCGTCCCAGTTGTAGGCGACGGGTTGGACACCCCAGCGTTTACGGCTGAAGATGAAGATGCGGTCGAAGCGGTACTGGTAAAAATAGACTTTCCGACGCAAGCGATTAAAGCGAATAGGCTCATCTCTAGGAAGAACAACGTCCAGTTTTATGTAAGGAAACAAAGCCCACGCGGCAGCAGGAGGGCTAAGTACCAAGAATGCATTCATCGCCCAATCACCTTGCCAGCCATCTACAATAAAGCTCCGGTACAAAAATAGCGCAATTCCACAGCAGAACAGAAGCGTGACAGTCCCAATCAAAACGCCTATGCCACGCAAATTCACCGTAGCTCTTGGCAGTTCCAAATATGCTTCATCGCAGTAGTTGGGAGGTGGGGTTAATTCATTCGCGTCATACTGCAAGGTCGGAGTTTGATCAACATGAGGCAGGTCATGGCTCCAGCCTATTGCTCGAGCCCACAGAATTTTACCGCTGTTTCTCACTCGTTCACCTCCCGAATACAGCTCTCTAAAAGCGCACTTGCTATCTCTCGATCTGGCCAGTACGCCACGCGTAGGGTGGCTGCGACTATACTGTGTCTTCCAATGGCTGGCGCAAGCTCTATCACGGCAACATTTTCTAGAAGGGAAATATCCGCATTATCTGCAGAGCCATGCAGTTTTGTTTGTAAATTAAAATCGGGCGTGTAATCGGGGAAGCGTGGTGGTGCATAATAAGAGGTTTTCGCTGCTTCAGATAAAGGCTTTAAATCTGCAACATTATATTCCCCTGACGCAATCACTTCCCCGCCGTCAAAATCAGGGAATTCACCATCACCCATGCGATGGACGGTTAAACTCCAGAGGTAGGCGGAGCGCACCTCACTGTATTTAGGTAAAATTATTCGGAACTTTATTTTGTGCTCTACAGTCAAATTTATTAATCCGCCCAATTTAGGTGCGGCTTGATTGGTCGCTAGGGTTGACTCAAAATTCAGCTTTGCATGCAGCCCCAAGGTTGCCGCATTTAGCTCAGCAAACGCTATGTCTGCCCACTCAGGAGTATCCCAATGTATACGTGGATTCTCATTGGCCTTCCCGAAATAGCACCGTTTCACCCAGCGTTCGAAACTGTGAGAATCATTTGTTTCAGCTCGTTTGCTGAATGAATACGCAATGAGCGTCAAGATAATAGCCGCACCTAATGGGCCTATCAGATAAGGTTGTGCGACTGCCAGGGTAAACGCCCCTGCGCCAGCACCATAGAACAAACCAGCCACGGCATGCTGTCTACTAGCGATAACGTCGCCCGCCGCCGAGGTACGTTTGGTCGCAGAAATCGATTGCGCAACATCGAAAATGCCAGCTACAGCACTTAGCAAAGCTCCGAACCTTATCAGTGAAGCTCCAGTGCCTGCCCCCCATGACGTCTTAATTAAAGCGGTACTGGACCTCATGACTAGCCCAACCAACTCGATCTGACCGCCCAATATTCCCAATTGCGAACCCTGCAACGCCAGCTTGGCCTCATGCGCCCTAGGCCCGATCTCGGCTTCCGTCTTCTCCAGGTTTCTGCTCAGGCTGTCGTATTGCAAGTACAGGCCTCCAATCGCCAGCAGTACTTCCCAGCTTCCAGCCACACCCCGCAATCCGCGAAAGCCGGTTCGCACCAACTGCGCCGCCTGCTGCGAAGTGATACGCATGCCCTGCAACACCTTTCGCGCATTCGACTCGAGCGTCCCCGCCGCGACCGAGACCTCCACCAAGGTACGCTGCGCCAAGCTGCTCGCCTGGGTCACCTTCATACTGGCTTCCTCAAACAACCGACCCTGCACGTCCGCCGCAGTACCCTCGACCCACACCGACACACTGATCATGGTGTTGGTAAACCGCGGGTCGAGCACTGCCAGGCTCATCAGCCCGTGCTGAATGATCGGCCGCACCTTGTTCCAGGCCTTGGTCGAATGGATGTCGATGTCATCGATGTTGCGATGCATCCGGTCCCGTGCCTCGGCAATCGACGCATTGGCCTTGTGCTGTAACTCGCGCAAGTGGGCGCTCTGCAAGGCGTAGTACTCGCCCAGCTTCATCTTCACTTCCAGCTCGATCAGGTGCACGCCGTTGTAGAGAAACTGCGTCGCGCTGTTAAGATGCCGCACGGCGGTCTGAATACCAGGTGGCAAATTGGGCGCAAGGCGTTGGCTCGCCGCGTTGAGCGCGCCCTGGGTTTCGGCAATGGCCTGCTTCAAGGTATTGCGCATGCGCAAGCCGGCATCGTCGCTCGCAATGATCTTGCTCAGCATGCCGTAGAGCTTGTCGCTGTCATTCCAGTTGGTGACGTCGGAAAAGCTGGGAAGCAGCCCGGCCAACAACGCACGGTCACGCATCAACAACGCGCGATAGGGAGGGCTATCAGGATCCTGTAGCCATTTCTGCCAGAGCGTTTCGGTGGTGCCGGCAGCGGGACTTACATCGGACGCCACCGCCTCGGTAATACCGCCACCTAGGCATAAGGCCATGGTCTTGGCATACGCCACGCCAGACTCACGATGATCGCCGTCGTAGTCGTATTGCTCGGCCACCTTGAACATGGGCGTGTCGAACAGCGCGGTATAAGCATGGGCGTCCTTATCGATGTAGCGCTGGAACTCGGCTTCCTGCTGGTCATACTCGGCCTGGAACGCCGCTCGCTTCGGTTCGTGGTAGCGCTCTTCAAGACGCTCGTCACTTTCCAGCTGGGCTCGTTCTACCAACCGTTGACGTTCCACTGCCGGGTCGACGAAGACCGGTGGCCCATCGCCGGTCATCGGTTCCAGCGAAGGCACCTTCTGCGCCGCCCACTCCCGGTGCGTGGCACGAATGGCCTGCAGGATCTGCGAGGTCTGCAACTGGTAGGCACGCATGGGGTCTTCACGCCAGACCTGGCGCTTCACCACCCAGTTCAACCGCTGATGGTTGAATTCCTGAATCAGGCCAACGGTATCGTCGAGCACCACCGCCAGCACGCCGTTCTCCAGCTTGTGCCGGTT
>NZ_JAWRYH010000336.1:0-277 GCF_046534675.1 Pseudomonas sp. SIMBA_067
CGGACAGAGCGGTGCTGCCTGCAGCACGTCATCCAGCGAGCAGGAGATCTCATCATTCTCCACCGTCAGCATCCGCCGCGCTTCCGGGCTGAGCTGATTAAACGACCGTTTGAAACCGTCGAATCCCGCCTTGCCGTTCATATGAATGTTGATTTTAAAATCCTGGAAGGTCTTGCCATATCCCATCAGACAGGCGCAGAGCGTGTGATACTCCACATCCTCCAGCGCGCGCACCACCACATCGGGATTATCGGAGGCGAGCACGGTATATTGTCCT
>NZ_JAWRYH010000337.1:0-277 GCF_046534675.1 Pseudomonas sp. SIMBA_067
GTTAACGATTAAAAAATCAAGGACATATACTTCTAAAGAGCAAATTTATCAGGCGCGTGCAAAAACAACTGATTTAAATGATGAACTAATTGCGTTGCTGATGGACAGAAATATAAAACAAATGCACAGTGGGTTTGAGTTAACAACTGATCCTAAGCTTAAAAATCACTCAGGTTTTCGATTTGATGAAGCGCAATGTATTGGTGCAATAAAAGAATTAATTGCACCATGTCAATTAATATTAGGTGCTAAAGGTTATCCATTTGTAAAACAAAAT
>NZ_JAWRYH010000338.1:0-277 GCF_046534675.1 Pseudomonas sp. SIMBA_067
CGATAGGTACTGTCATAGTAAGTCTGTAAGATTTTAGTTGGTAAACCTGCTTTACTGACGGTTTCTTTACTGATCAAACCATAACTATTTAAGGTGTATGTTTTAGTCACACCATTGTCTGCTATCGATTTCGTTAACCTACCTAAGCCATCATAAACAAAGGTACTTACATGAGCGTTAGTGTAATTACCTTTATTACTGCCAGATAAACGATTTAAATAACGTTTGCTTTCTGCTTTTCTAGTTAATCGCCCACCATAAACACTATAACTATATG
>NZ_JAWRYH010000339.1:0-277 GCF_046534675.1 Pseudomonas sp. SIMBA_067
TCAAGGGTATCGGCAGAGACGGCATATTTGTGGCAGGTGAAGATGCTAAACGGCTGGGTACGCAGGGTTACCGCGGTAACAATGCCTAGTGCGCCCAGTGAGACCTGCGCTGCCGGGAAATCAGCGTCGCCACGAACAAATTCGCGCACGCTGCCATCGGCCAGCACCATCCGGATGGCCAGCGCTTCGTCGGCAATCGAACTCTGCTGCAATCCCTGGCCGTGCGTTCCGGTCGCCATCGCGCCCGCCAGCGTCTGAATCGCAATCACGCCTGGCG
>NZ_JAWRYH010000340.1:0-277 GCF_046534675.1 Pseudomonas sp. SIMBA_067
CTGGGCATTACCGCCTACGCCGAAACACTGGACGATGAAGACCCGCTCACGGACTTGATCCGGCTGGCCCAACTGCACCGGGTGGAGATGGTGATCAAGGACATCAGGCACGAAACCGCCTTGAGCCGTGCCCTGCTCACCCCCTTGGACTGGCAGTTGCTGCGCCGTTGCCCGATCCCGATGCACCTGGTGGCCCAGGCTGAAACCAAGCTGCCAGCGCGCATACTTGTCGCCGTGGATCTTGTCGAGCACGACCCGGTGATCGACAAGCTCAACG
>NZ_JAWRYH010000341.1:0-277 GCF_046534675.1 Pseudomonas sp. SIMBA_067
CGAAATAGATGAATACCGCCGTGCTTATATCAAAGCCTTGAAACCAGTCTTTGAGCAGACCTTAAGAGAACTGTTGGATCTCGAAGGGCTGACGCTGAGCTACTACCGCGGATGGGATAAAGAGCGTGAACTGAGTGCAGTGCTCGCCACATCCCTGCAACGGGATCAGCAAATTGGCCATACACAGGCTGGCCCGCAACGTGCTGATTTGCGTCTCAGATTGGGCGCACACAACGCTGCTGATATCTTGTCGCGCGGCCAGCAGAAGTTGGTGGTG
>NZ_JAWRYH010000342.1:0-277 GCF_046534675.1 Pseudomonas sp. SIMBA_067
CGAGCTGATGAAACTGTATTTGCATCAGCCCGGATCTGTACCAATCAAGCCTTGAGCATATGCCCGGTTTCTTCCAGGTTGATGTGCCAACTCAGTGCTTCGCGCAGGATGTGTGGAGTATGCCCACCGATTGCACAGGCCGCGTCGAAGTAGCGGTTGAGCGCATCGCGGTAGGCCGGGTGCACGCAATTGTCGATGATCACGCGGGCCCGTTCCCGCGGCGCGAGGCCGCGCAGGTCAGCCAGGCCGACTTCGGTTACCAGGATGTCGACATCAT
>NZ_JAWRYH010000343.1:0-277 GCF_046534675.1 Pseudomonas sp. SIMBA_067
GTCATGGTGCAGCACGGATTCCAGGTAACGGCTGTCGCGGTTCATGTGGGCCTCTTGGTGTGTGTGGATCATTCTTCGTCGGTACTCTGGTTGGCGAAGATCAAGCCCTGCTTGCGCAATTTGTCGTGCAGGGTTTTGCGCGGAATGCCGAGCGCCTCGGCGAGGCTGCGCACGGAGCTGTGGGGGCGCGTCAGTTCGGCGGCGATCAGGCTTTTTTCGAACTGTTCGACTTGTTCGCTCAAGCCGCCCGGTGTGGAGGTGAGCATGGCTGTGGAAG
>NZ_JAWRYH010000344.1:0-277 GCF_046534675.1 Pseudomonas sp. SIMBA_067
GCTTATGCGCTTTTTCAGATTTTCATTATGTAGTGCACGGGTTTGCATACTACATGATGACTTGCGGTTGTGAAAATTAGACTAAATACGTCGTTTAGCGACCCACTTTGGTCGTACGGTCACAGCGGAGAACGTGATGTTCTCAAAAAACGATTGGATTGTTCCAGATAAATATAAAAATGGTACACGATTTGTTTTCGAGGGCGCCTGCGTCCACCTTGTAGATTGAATTCCTGAGGGCTTCGCCATGGACCATCTTGTACTCACAATTATCGCT
>NZ_JAWRYH010000345.1:0-277 GCF_046534675.1 Pseudomonas sp. SIMBA_067
GATCGAAGAAGGCCCGCTCAAGACCAGCAGCGACTTCCACCTGTTGGAAAACGAAGCCTATGCAACCCTGTATCAGGAGGGCCTGGGGCGCATGAGCAAGGATGGCGCCATCACCATCCTGCAAGGCCGCGCCGTAGGCGGCACCACGTTGGTGAACTGGACGTCGAGCTTTCGTACCCCGCCGCAGACGCTGGCGCACTGGGCCTCGGCCCACGGCGTGACGGGCCTGGGCGAAGATGACCTGCGCCCCTGGTTCGAGCGCATGGAGCAGGACCTG
>NZ_JAWRYH010000346.1:0-277 GCF_046534675.1 Pseudomonas sp. SIMBA_067
GCTGGCGAAGCACAGATCGATGACATTGGTGGTTGCTTGGGAGATACCACACTCAGCAAGCTCCGTGCGAACTGCTGCCGCACCTTCGGCCTGCAATAGCATTTCCCAGCTAAGGTGCCGAAGCATGGCCGCTACTCGAGTCGCAATTTCAGATTCGCTCCGCCGCGCCGCTTCATCGCGTGCTAACTGCAGAAGGTCATGTCGGGACTGCGCCATGCACGCATGACCAAAGCGGAGCAAGGACTCATCCGGCACTGTGCCGAGCGCACCGGTGAAT
>NZ_JAWRYH010000047.1:0-486 GCF_046534675.1 Pseudomonas sp. SIMBA_067
CGGCCTGGGAGCCAACGGCTGACTGTGCCGGCGCCGTTGGCGCGAGCTGCACGGTACTGGCGTGAAGGGTATTGGGCATGATGGTGTCCCGAGTGTGTTGGGTCAGAAGGGCGGTGCGATCCAGCCACCGAATGCGAGCTCCAGTGAGCGTGCTGCGTCGAGCAGCACAGGCTCCTGGCCGGGGCCGGCCACCAGCTGCACGGCCACCGGGCAGCCTTGATCGAGGCGCCCCATGGGTACCGTCAGGGCCGGGAGGCCCAGTACGTTGAACAACGCGGTGTAGCCGATATCCCCCGGGTAGCGCAGGGCATGGCCATGCTCGGGCGAGGTGCCGGGCAACGCCGGCAGGGCCAGTACACTGTTGCCATCCAGCCGTTCGGTCAGCGCGTGTAACAGGGCATCGCGTTTGGGTAGCTGCCTTGCAAGGCCGGGGTTACCCAGGCATTCGCCCAGGCTGTCGAGCACGGTTGCCAGCCAAGGCCCGGT
>NZ_JAWRYH010000347.1:0-277 GCF_046534675.1 Pseudomonas sp. SIMBA_067
GTGCGCAATCATCTTCACGCGCTTGAGCACCGAGGCCCAAAAGGTCAGGCCTGTGGTCAGCCCCCAGCAAGCGAAGATGATCATCAAGCCGGTCATCGACGGCACGCTGGCGTACCACCAGCCCAATGCACCGGTCGCGACCAGCGAGAAGAAGATCAAAAAGCGCGGCGGCAAACGGTCGGCCAGCCAACCGCTGGGCAAATAGCTGAGCAAAAAAACCGTGCCGAGCATGGAGTACAGGTAACCCGGCTCGCTGTGGTTGATCTGGAACACATCG
>NZ_JAWRYH010000348.1:0-277 GCF_046534675.1 Pseudomonas sp. SIMBA_067
TTTTGTTGCGTATTCTATGTAACGCGTTACTTAAAAACGAGATCTGAACCACAATATAAGTATTCGCTATCGTTATATTTTCCAGAAAAGTTCCAGAGATCACGTCCTGTTTACAAATACTTCACTTCAGATAACCACATAATTATTGTCTGAATTTTACACCGGGCGTAAAGTGACACTATTGCTCACATTTTTAGCAATCACATCCTTTACTGTAATGTATAGCAATGGCTATACTTTATAGCAGCATCTATTACACCGATAACAATAAACGAAT
>NZ_JAWRYH010000349.1:0-277 GCF_046534675.1 Pseudomonas sp. SIMBA_067
GCTCCACGGTCAGGTTTTTGACCGGCAGATCAGAGGTTGTACTGATGCAAACTCCGTCTTTTGTCACGCCTGACAAGCGGAAGACAACCCGCTACACTGACGCGCTGCAACAGACTTTCAGGAATATGAATATGAAAACGCCAGAAGCCTACTATGCCCAGGCGCGCGAGATGTTTTTTACCGCGCATCCCGACTTTCAGTCTGCACTTGATGAATTAACGGAGAGCGACGCCTGTGCAGCTAACCTGTCACTGCGACAGCTGCGCGAATGGCATGC
>NZ_JAWRYH010000350.1:0-277 GCF_046534675.1 Pseudomonas sp. SIMBA_067
CTTTGGCTTCGGCCGCGCTTCCTTCTTTGCAGCAGCGGCCTTCGGAGGCGTAGTCTTCTTCGAGGTCATGGATTGATGAACCTGCATTTGATGTAGTAGAAATTTGCCTGACGAACCTCTGCGTATGTTATTTGACAATGCGATCGACAGCAACGCGGTTATGACTATAGTCAGAAACAAAATGCCCGATCGCCGCACTCTTTTCAATAATTGACACTATTGAGCAGGGGCCTGCCGGGTCAAGTGGGGAAATCATCATAACTTCTGACGTTGGAAG
>NZ_JAWRYH010000351.1:0-276 GCF_046534675.1 Pseudomonas sp. SIMBA_067
TCGAGTGTGGTGCTTGGAGTCCTTTGTCGCGTTCGTTCTTGTTATCGGTCTCTCAACTGAGGAGCCTTCATTCAATCGAACTACAACAAAGAAAGCTTAAGTTGCTGCTTAAGCCTGGGTCTCACATTACCCGAACTAGGTTTAAAGATTAAATAATTAATGGGTTTATTATCCATACAAGAAATTCAACAAGGACTAAAAACAGCGGGCTGTTCGCTCCGCTCTATTTTAGCCCACTATTTTTAGCCTGTTAATTAGGCGGCGTTAGAAGCAATG
>NZ_JAWRYH010000048.1:0-485 GCF_046534675.1 Pseudomonas sp. SIMBA_067
GGCGCGCTGGTCTGGCCGGCCTTGATGGTGACTTGAGCGTTGTTGCTCAGGGTCACGACCAGGTCGTTGGCCAGGGCGGTGTTGATGTGCACGGTGAAGGTCGGTTTGACGTTCTCGGCCACCGAGGTCTGGTCGGCGGTGATGGTCACCAGCACCAGGTCGCCCTGGTTGCCAGTGCCCGGAGTGCCCGAACCTGGCTCGTCGGTGACGGCGGTGCTGACCGGGGTCTTGTCCAGCGTCAGCTGCTCGAACTTGCCGACATCCGCGCCGGTGACCGACTGGATGGCCTTCACGACCGGAGCGTTAGTGCCGGTATAGACGTTGTCCGGAGCTGTGACAGTGGCAGTGCCGGTTGTACCGTTAGCCGGGATGGTGATGGTGGTTTTGCCATCGTCCAGGGTAAAGGTCAGCGCACCGTGCTTGTCGATCGGCAGGCCGTCTTTGTTGGTCAGCGTCACGGTGTAGGTGATCACGCCACCTTCGGT
>NZ_JAWRYH010000352.1:0-276 GCF_046534675.1 Pseudomonas sp. SIMBA_067
CTGAAGAGATCCACTATCTGCAGGCGGGCAGCGTCGCCTCACGTAAAGAGCCGATCAGCTTCAAAGAGTGGCGCGGCCTGTTTAAGCAGCGCACCATGTGGGGGATGATGATTGGCTTCAGCGGCATCAACTACACCGCCTGGCTCTATATCGCCTGGCTGCCGGGCTACCTGCAGTCGACCTATCATCTCGATCTTAAAAGTACCGGCCTGCTGGCGGCGATTCCGTTCCTGTTCGGTGCGGCGGGCATGCTGCTGAATGGCTATGTGGTCGACT
>NZ_JAWRYH010000353.1:0-276 GCF_046534675.1 Pseudomonas sp. SIMBA_067
AGCAACAAAAGCAAACTATTACTTTGCAGCTAAGCACTCTCGCTACCAAGCTCAACGAGCAAAATAAACAGTTAGAACATGCAGAGCACGCACTAAGCACTGAACAAAAAAATCTAAATAAGCTCACCCAACAGCAAGAGCAATTCAATATTGAGCAGTGTGATAATCAGCTTAAAAATATTGATTATTTAAAAGAGCAACGAGCGCGTTATAAGCAATTTAATCAAGAACTAAAGCACACAGTGCAGCAACAAAGTATTACAGCAGAAAAGCTAA
>NZ_JAWRYH010000354.1:0-276 GCF_046534675.1 Pseudomonas sp. SIMBA_067
CGACGCCACGAAGTCCCACGGCTGTTTGGCTCAGTCAACGGCGGGAACATTTCCCAGATCCAGGCGAGCGAGAAAGACTATCGCTTCTGCTTCGTGGAGAAAAACCGGCTCGATGACTTCGGCCGGATAGCAGCCCGAACTCCAGGCGACCAGCGTCAGCTCATCGCGACGCTGTTTGGTGTTGATCAGTTCAGCGAGTTTGTCCGTGGTTTCAACGCCACGCTTGATGAGAACCTGAGCATCGCAAGTGTTAGAGCTTTGCAGCTTGAGGGGAGG
>NZ_JAWRYH010000355.1:0-276 GCF_046534675.1 Pseudomonas sp. SIMBA_067
TGGCCATTGCCGCCAGTTTGCTGTGTGGCTTCATCGGCATGGTCGAAGGCCATAACCCGAGCGCGCCCGTGGTGGGCCGTGGTTACGAGCGACGCAATCTGCGCCTGCCGTTGACCATCGAAGATGCCTTGGAACGCATGGAAAACAGCAAGACCATCGAGAAATACCTGGGTCGCAAATTCATCACAGGCTACGTCGCGGTCAAGCGGGCCGAGCATGAAAACTTCAAGCGCGTGATCAGTTCATGGGAGCGGGAATTCCTGCTCTTCGCCGTCT
>NZ_JAWRYH010000356.1:0-276 GCF_046534675.1 Pseudomonas sp. SIMBA_067
CTAGAAATTAGTTGACGACCTAACGATTCCGCGCTATTTATTTAAAAAAATTATTTCAATATCTAATTTGAAACAATTTTTGAAATGCCTAAGAGCGAATAAAATAATGAAAAAAACGCCTTTTATCGCATGGTTGGTTTTCCGGGGCAGTCATCGCTCCGTGAACCGGTTGTCCGCTCGATTTGTCACCCCCGCCACCGGTCTCGTACGGAGGTTGCCATGAATCAGTCCCTGGCCACTTCCAACGTCTGGACCGACGGCAAGCGCCACTTGTGG
>NZ_JAWRYH010000357.1:0-276 GCF_046534675.1 Pseudomonas sp. SIMBA_067
CGTTAAATAATGATCAAAACTGAGTTTAATGTGCGCTACTAGAAATAAAGAACGAAACAAACGAGTTCGATTCTAAAAATAAAGTATGCAACTAAAACGGTCACAATAAGTGGCCGTTTTTTGTATGTATATCTTTTTGATTAAGAATGTATAATTTTTAACTTATATTGGTATTATGGCTGAAAGTAATAAGCTTAATGGTATTCAACAATAAAAATATAAGTTGAATAAGTAGATGCCCAATAAGTTAGAGCAAGTGCTTAAATGGAGTTAGCT
>NZ_JAWRYH010000049.1:0-481 GCF_046534675.1 Pseudomonas sp. SIMBA_067
GCGAGGAAGCGGAAGAGCGCCTGATGCGGTATTTTCTCCTTACGCATCTGTGCGGTATTTCACACCGCAATGGTGCACTCTCAGTACAATCTGCTCTGATGCCGCATAGTTAAGCCAGTATACACTCCGCTATCGCTACGTGACTGGGTCATGGCTGCGCCCCGACACCCGCCAACACCCGCTGACGCGCCCTGACGGGCTTGTCTGCTCCCGGCATCCGCTTACAGACAAGCTGTGACCGTCTCCGGGAGCTGCATGTGTCAGAGGTTTTCACCGTCATCACCGAAACGCGCGAGGCAGCTGCGGTAAAGCTCATCAGCGTGGTCGTGAAGCGATTCACAGATGTCTGCCTGTTCATCCGCGTCCAGCTCGTTGAGTTTCTCCAGAAGCGTTAATGTCTGGCTTCTGATAAAGCGGGCCATGTTAAGGGCGGTTTTTTCCTGTTTGGTCACTGATGCCTCCGTGTAAGGGGGATTTCTGT
>NZ_JAWRYH010000358.1:0-276 GCF_046534675.1 Pseudomonas sp. SIMBA_067
CATAGTTTTTCGCCAAATTGAATAGGGTGGAAGTTATCCATCCACTCACGTTCCCAATCTTTGTCTTCGAGTTGCTCGATTTTGTAAACTAAATTGTCTTTGAGCTCATCATGGCGCTTTAATAACGCAACCACGGCGTTCATATCGTGATTAGCTTCGAACAGACCAATTACTGTGGTATCAGCCCAAAAAACGACAGTGCCAATTTTGGGTTCGTAAATAGGGGTGTCTTTAGCATCAATAAAAGTAACAGAAGCGCTACCAGCTTCCATTAAT
>NZ_JAWRYH010000359.1:0-276 GCF_046534675.1 Pseudomonas sp. SIMBA_067
GTGATTCGTCACAACGAAGAGTACGAGAAGATCGAAGGCTGTGACGATGGTGTGATCATGCATCTGAAGTCGGGTAAAAAACTGAAAGCTGACTGCCTGCTCTATGCCAACGGTCGCACCGGTAATACCGATTCGCTGGCGTTACAGAACATTGGGCTAGAAACTGACAGCCGCGGACAGCTGAAGGTCAACAGCATGTATCAGACCGCACAGCCACACGTTTACGCGGTGGGCGACGTGATTGGTTATCCGAGCCTGGCGTCGGCGGCCTATGAC
>NZ_JAWRYH010000360.1:0-276 GCF_046534675.1 Pseudomonas sp. SIMBA_067
GGTGTACGCCGAAGACCGCGCCAACCAGCGGATTGTGGCGATCCTGTTGTTTCATCACCTGGCGCTGGACCATACGGCCCTGGAGGTCGTCAGCCAGGAGATGCAGGCCAGCCTGCTGGCGGGGGGCGAGCCATTGGCGGCGCCGATTCCGTACCGCAACTATGTGGCTCAGGTACGCCTGGGGCTCAGTGAGCAGGAGCACGAAGCCTTCTTCCGCGACATGCTCGGCGATATCGATGAGCCGACCTTGCCGTTCGGTTTGCAGGACGTACAAGG
>NZ_JAWRYH010000361.1:0-276 GCF_046534675.1 Pseudomonas sp. SIMBA_067
GCACTTGGTCGATGGTGTAGAGGGTGTTGATGTCCAGGGTCGGAAACAGCGGTACAAAATCGGCAACGGCCGCGCTTTTCAGCTGAGCCTGGCTCGGCTTTTTCAACTCGCCGACGGCGGTGTTGAACGGTGCGGTTTTGGCGTTCTTGGTCACCGCCTTGGCCTTGCCCTTCATCGCGTCCAGCAGCTTTTGCCGAAGCTCGGCCGAGACCGGCACCGCTTCGATCGTGCCGCCAGGTTTGAGCGCGTCAACCACAGCTTGGTTGACCGTACCAG
>NZ_JAWRYH010000362.1:0-276 GCF_046534675.1 Pseudomonas sp. SIMBA_067
GCGTCATCCTTGAAATAAAGCAGCTCACGATCATCCAGCGTGCGCTCCACCATATGGGTGGCGACGTAGCACAAGAGCGGCTCCGGCAGCCCTCGGAATAAATCGGAGCGGGCGAGCAAGGTCAGTCTCAGCGGGAGATCGAGCATCACGGTTCCTTTGGAATGCATGCGTTCACCTGGCCAGGGGGAGGGAATTGCGGCGCCACAGCGGTGCTGGAGCCACAAGAGCAAAGCAAACAAAGGGACGTACGGTAGGAGGAGTTGTGAAAGATAATGG
>NZ_JAWRYH010000363.1:0-276 GCF_046534675.1 Pseudomonas sp. SIMBA_067
AGCGAATCAGCAAAAATGCCGGATGCAGTTTTGATCGCCAGCAGTGCTAATGTTTACGGTAATAACACACCGGGAAAATTAGCAGAGTCGGTTCCTGCCAGACCTGCAAATGACTACGCGGTAAGCAAGCTGGCAATGGAGTATATGACCAGTCTGTTTTATGAAAAATTGCCGATTATTATTACCCGGCCATTCAATTACACTGGCGCCGGTCAGGCAGAAAATTTCCTGATCCCGAAAATCGTCAAACATTTTCGTGAGAGGAAAGAAGTCATT
>NZ_JAWRYH010000050.1:0-480 GCF_046534675.1 Pseudomonas sp. SIMBA_067
GGAACCGGCCCGCGTGGGCTTGCTGGTCGCCATTGTGATGGTCGGCCGCTTCGCCATGAGCCTGTTCCTGCAAACCTCCAAGGGCCTGAAGATTCTGCAGGGCTTCGAGACCAGTGGTTCCGGCGTGCACGTGCTGGCGCCGGACTACAAGTCGCGGCTGCGCTGGATCATCCCGGCGCTGATCGTGATTGCCATCGTGTTCCCGATTTTCGCCAACAAGTACCTGCTGACCGTAGTGATCCTCGGGCTGATCTACGTATTGCTGGGCCTGGGCCTCAACATCGTGGTGGGCCTGGCCGGTCTGCTCGACCTGGGTTACGTGGCGTTCTACGCCATCGGTGCCTATGGCTTGGCGCTGGGTTATCAATACCTCGGGCTGGGGTTCTGGTCGGTGCTGCCACTGGCGGCTATCGCGGCGGCATTAGCGGGGTGCATTCTCGGCTTCCCGGTGTTGCGAATGCACGGCGATTACCTGGCCAT
>NZ_JAWRYH010000364.1:0-276 GCF_046534675.1 Pseudomonas sp. SIMBA_067
GGCAATTGGTGCGGGCCCGATTGGTCCGCGGGGCAGCGCGGTGGAGAACTGAGTCGGGACGAGCTTGTTCGAGGAGCGGTGTTCAAACGCCCGGGAGTCGATGGAACCACGCAGGAAAGTCCCCTGGATGCGATGTGCAAGGACCACGATCTGGCCTATTTTGATGCCAAAGGTCAGCCGGACGAAGCCATGCAAAAGCTCAAGGCCGACGCAGCCCTGATGGCGAGGCTCTCTCAACTGGATCAGCGAAGCCTGCCGGAAGTTGAGCAGACCTAT
>NZ_JAWRYH010000365.1:0-276 GCF_046534675.1 Pseudomonas sp. SIMBA_067
GCGGAGTGTAAGAAAGTTGGCGTAAATCAGGTAGTTGGCGTAAACTTGTTTGACGTGTACCGCGGTAAGGGCGTTTCTGAGGGCTACAAGAGCCTCGCAATCAGCCTGATTTTGCAGGATACCAGCCGGACACTCGAAGAAGAGGAGATTGCCGCGACCGTTGGCAAATGCGTTGCGGCATTAAAAGAGCGATTCCAGGCAACCTTGAGGGATTGAACCTATGGCGCTTACAAAAGCTGAGATGTCAGAGTACCTGTTTGAGAAACTCGGGCTGAG
>NZ_JAWRYH010000366.1:0-275 GCF_046534675.1 Pseudomonas sp. SIMBA_067
ACCAGCGCACCGTACACCCACGATGCGCAAGGGGACGACGTTTACAACGATGCCGGTGAAATCAGCGTTGGCATCAAGTCGGCGGTAGACGCCACCGGTGCCACCTTCGAGAACCTGCAACTGGGCGGTGCCGCCACCGTTCAAGTGACCGACACCACTGACGAAGTGGTGGCCAAGCTGACCGCGACTCCTTCGGTGACCGAAGGCGGCGAGATCACCTACACCATCACGCTGACCAACAAAGACGGTCTGCCGATCAACAACCATGGCGCGCT
>NZ_JAWRYH010000367.1:0-275 GCF_046534675.1 Pseudomonas sp. SIMBA_067
TACACAAGATTTTAAACGGCTGATTTTGCCATAAAAAGTGAAGTTGTGTTTTTAAAGATAATTTATGCGGTGGATTGCTCACTCGCTCTTTGGTGTAACGAAAACAAATTAAAAATAACACCACACCTAGGCAACTCATAACCAGCATGGTGAGTTGATAGCCCATTTCGTTATTACCATTGCCAAACCATTTTACTAAAGGCAAGGTGCAGCTTGTAACCAGTAAACCACCTAACATGCCAAATACGAACCGGTATGATTGGATGGAGACACGT
>NZ_JAWRYH010000368.1:0-275 GCF_046534675.1 Pseudomonas sp. SIMBA_067
CTCTTGCCTGCTTAATACAGGACAACAGTGCTGTTTCTGTGGTTAATGGCACTATAGCCGGAGTTGAGCACGACTGGCGCGCCAATACCCGGCAAACCAAAAGTATGGGTTGTTGTCTGGCGGCAACGATGTATCCACTCGCCCACTGACTGTTTTTTACGTCAGTGTTCCATTGTGTGACAACCACAGTGCTGTAACAGCAACCAGCCTGCTTTACCCAAACTCCAGTCCAGATTTTAACTGAACCGCCATTCACACCCTGACCACGCTGCCCG
>NZ_JAWRYH010000051.1:0-473 GCF_046534675.1 Pseudomonas sp. SIMBA_067
CAGGCCTCATAAAATATTTCAGGAGTATATAGCTGTGGGTATATTTCCGGGTTGAAGTTTGCCTTTAAGAACTTAACGAATTTTTCATAGCATTCTTGATATATCTTAATCTCTTCGGTGATGCTGCCAACTTACTGATTTAGTGTATGATGGTGTTTTTGAGGTGCTCCAGTGGCTTCTGTTTCTATCAGCTGTCCCTCCTGTTCAGCTACTGACGGGGTGGTGCGTAACGGCAAAAGCACCGCCGGACATCAGCGCTATCTCTGCTCTCACTGCCGTAAAACATGGCAACTGCAGTTCACTTACACCGCTTCTCAACCCGGTACGCACCAGAAAATCATTGATATGGCCATGAATGGCGTTGGATGCCGGGCAACAGCCCGCATTATGGGCGTTGGCCTCAACACGATTTTACGTCACTTAAAAAACTCAGGCCGCAGTCGGTAACCTCGCGCATACAGCCGGGCAGTGAC
>NZ_JAWRYH010000369.1:0-275 GCF_046534675.1 Pseudomonas sp. SIMBA_067
GCAGTGGCGTTTAGAGCAACAGCACAAACGCCTGCAACAGGAGGGAAATCATGAGCATTGAGATTAACAAGATCAACAAATCCTTTGGTCGCACATCGGTGCTGAACGATATCTCTCTGGATATTGCCTCGGGTGAAATGGTGGCGCTGCTTGGCCCATCAGGCTCGGGTAAAACCACGCTGCTGCGCATTATTGCCGGGCTGGAGCATCAGAACAGCGGTCATATCCGTTTTCATGGCAACGATGTCAGCCGCCTGCATGCGCGCGATCGTCAG
>NZ_JAWRYH010000370.1:0-275 GCF_046534675.1 Pseudomonas sp. SIMBA_067
CTTCACTTATCGCGAGTCCATACACACCCGCCCTCACAGCATACGTTCGCCACCGCCTGCCACTCTTTTCGATCAGATGGAAGCCACCCCATGTTGAAAGTGACGAAAGCCGTATTTCCGGTCGCCGGCCTCGGCACCCGATTCCTGCCTGCCACCAAGGCAAGTCCGAAGGAGATGCTGCCTGTCGTGGACAAGCCGTTGATTCAGTATGCGGTCGAGGAAGCCATCCAGGCCGGCATCACCGAGATGATCTTCGTGACCGGGCGCAGCAAGCG
>NZ_JAWRYH010000371.1:0-275 GCF_046534675.1 Pseudomonas sp. SIMBA_067
CCACAGACAATGTGGCTGCGCTGCGCCAGGGCTCCTCGGGCATCAAGCTGCAGACCAGCAGCGAAGAGGGCAATCGTTTGAAGTACCAGACCCGCGTCGTCTCAAATGCCAACAAGGTAAACCTGAAGTTCGAAGAGGCTAAGCCAGTTCTTGAGGCTCAGCTGGCGAAATCCGTTGCAGGCATCATGTAACGGATAAAGTCACTGATCACGGGAGCTAACAGTGCGAAGACAAATAGAGGATATTGCAGTGTGGCTGCCTGCACCTGTAATAAT
>NZ_JAWRYH010000372.1:0-275 GCF_046534675.1 Pseudomonas sp. SIMBA_067
TCCAGGCAGTTTTGAACGCTCGCCCTAAAGGCGAGCCCTTATGCAGCAGAACCCGCCCCCTTTCGATAGTTCAAGGAAACTGCCCCACACGACCGCCCAGCCCATCAACCCAAATTAATTTAAACCTTTAGCCCCTGGCCTTGATCAACTCTCCCATATCCACCCATTAACCCAGCCATCAGGAGACTCTCGATCATGAGCTCACTACTTAGCGGCAAGAAGATTCTGGTCATCACCTCCAACACCGGTATCGAGCGCGATGAACTGCTCAAGCC
>NZ_JAWRYH010000373.1:0-275 GCF_046534675.1 Pseudomonas sp. SIMBA_067
GCGCTGCCGTGGCTGCCATGGGCATGCGGTTTGGCGTTTGCCGCCGCGCTGGGTTATGGCCTGCTCGCCGGGTTGGGTGTGCCGGTGCAGCGGGCCTGCATGATGGTCGCCCTGGTGCTGCTGTGGCGCCTGCGGTTCCGGCATTTGGGCGGCTGGTGGCCGTTGCTGCTGGCATTCAATGCGGTGCTGGTGTTTGAACCCTTGGCCAGTCTGCAGCCGGGGTTCTGGTTGTCGTTTGCCGCGGTCGCGGTGCTGGTGCTGGCCTTCGGTGCACG
>NZ_JAWRYH010000374.1:0-275 GCF_046534675.1 Pseudomonas sp. SIMBA_067
TGGAAATTCCCACGGCGCAGCGCTTCGGCGTTTCGCGCATGCCCGTGCGCATGGCATTCCGTACCCTTGAGCAGGAAGGTTTGCTGGTGCCGTTCGGCGGGCGTGGCTATCAGGTGCGGTCGGTCAGCCCCAGCGATATTGCCGGCGCGGTCGAAGTGCGCGGTGTGCTTGAGGGCCTGGCGGCGCGTCAAGCCGCCGAGCGCGGTTTGTCCGATGACGCGCGCAGGGCGCTTGAGCGCTGTCTGGTCGAAGGCGATCAACTGTTCGACAAGGGG
>NZ_JAWRYH010000375.1:0-275 GCF_046534675.1 Pseudomonas sp. SIMBA_067
GGGCGACCAGGAACTGGAACGCACCCTCGCAGCACTGTGGTGGTCGGCGTTGGCTGCAGGGTTGTCCATGGGGCTTTCGCTCATGGCCATGGGGTTGTTCTATGCCCGCCTGCCGGAAGGCGACAGCGCCCAGGTAATCGCAAGCATCGGCTACAGTGCTGGCTTCCTTGCGGTAATCCTCGCCCGCCAGCAACTGTTCACCGAGAACACGCTGACCGCGGTGCTGCCGGTGATGACCACGCCCACGCTGGCCAACCTCGGCCGCCTGCTGCGCC
>NZ_JAWRYH010000376.1:0-275 GCF_046534675.1 Pseudomonas sp. SIMBA_067
GGTCGCGAATAACATGGTCGGCGGCCAGGATTAGCAGGATTGCATCGTCGCCATGGCGCTCCGCCACATCGAGAGCCGCGGCAGCGATTGCCGCCGCCGTGTTGCGTCCGAACGGCTCAAGAATGTAGGACGTCGCCACGCCCTGCGCGTTGACCTCGCGGTACTCGTCCTCCGTCTTGAAGAACAGGTCGCGGTTCGTTACCGTGAGAACCTCGGCGACGTCCGGTAATGCCGTGGCCCGCAGAAATGTCTTCTGCAGTAGGCTCTGCGCGTCC
>NZ_JAWRYH010000377.1:0-275 GCF_046534675.1 Pseudomonas sp. SIMBA_067
CGGTGAACTCCCCTGAATTAAACATACCGGAGGGCGGTAGCCCGCCACGCAGCTGAATGTCGCTCAAGTTCTTGTTTAGTTCGTCGTCGAGCAACGTCAGGCGATTACCCACACCCAGATCGGACTCGGCGATGCCTAGCGCAAACTGCTGCGGAGGATTGTCGGGAAAGAGATCGCTTTTTGCTGGGGCGGAGACCTTCATCGTGACCGTAAACTCGGTACGGCACGCTTCCTGACCACGGAACAGATCGCAGACTGCTTCGATCGCCTGTAAT
>NZ_JAWRYH010000378.1:0-275 GCF_046534675.1 Pseudomonas sp. SIMBA_067
TCTCCCCTTCTTTAGATGTTGATGCGTTAGTAGTAGATAAAAAAGAATATGAAGCGACTAATCACACTAATAGCATAGCTATTGCCGAGCCCATTTTTTTTGAAAATACACAATATCAATTTGAATGGGAGTTTAGCTCTGAAGTTGAAAGTGCTTATTTATCCCACCGTAGCCAAAACATTAATGATAGTTTTCGCTTTAAAAGAGCGAGCTTAACTTCTTCAGCTCGATTAACAGGTACATTAAATACTGGAAATGATGTTGGTTGGATGCGC
>NZ_JAWRYH010000379.1:0-275 GCF_046534675.1 Pseudomonas sp. SIMBA_067
CCAGGCGTTAAGCGGCTATCGTTCACATTGGAAATCACTGCGTGATTACGGAGATTTCGAGACCACGACCCCAAAGGACGTTATTGTGCCGGCGAGGTGATTGCCTGGTACCCCGACCAGAAGATCATTCAGATGCGTGGATAGATAGTCTCAGCCACAAAGATGAGAAGGAGAACTATTCATCTCAAAAATTTTTCCTTAAGCCTAAAGAGTTAAACGATTCAGCCGATAAGCATAGACTGGTGTGTAGGACAGAGGTTTATATGAAGTTTCGT
>NZ_JAWRYH010000380.1:0-275 GCF_046534675.1 Pseudomonas sp. SIMBA_067
GGGTTATAAAAGTGCACAATACACCCTAGCGTTTATGTTTTTAAAAGGACAATATTTAGAGCAATCAACTAAGCTTGGTATGGGGTGGTTGGGTGTTGCTGCAGAAGCTGGCGTTGAAAATTGGTCACAACAATATGATACTTTTTATGCCGCTGCGACTATAGAAGAGAAGCAAGAAATAGATGCAATTGTCGCCGTTTATATTGAACAATTTGGTGTTAAAGCTCAAAACATGACCTGCCGTAGGTCAACATCACCTAGGCGCACATTCGGCG
>NZ_JAWRYH010000381.1:0-274 GCF_046534675.1 Pseudomonas sp. SIMBA_067
GTATTAGCCCCAACAGGCCCTTTAAATAGAGATTATGATGATGTACGTCGCTATTTTGATGCGGCTAAATTAGCCATTAACGAGGCTAAAGCGTCAGGCAGTGTTAACCCCGCTATTTACTTACCTGCTTTAAATACCGACAGCCGTTACCAACACGCGCTGGAAGTGGCCTATTTAGGCGCATGCCAAGCATTATGGCAGCCTCTTGAAGCACGTGAATTTCATGGTCATGGTATTGAGCCAATTACTCAAATCGGTTTAATTGATGCCAATG
>NZ_JAWRYH010000382.1:0-274 GCF_046534675.1 Pseudomonas sp. SIMBA_067
CGTCCAGCGCCAGGCTGGAAAGGTAGTCATTCAGGCCAAACAGCACCTGCTGACGGGCATCACTGATGGTGTGCTTATTGCGTAACGCCAGGGTGATCGCCGCTTTTGGCTCGCTGGCGTAATAACGACTGGGCATCCAGTAAATACGCATATCGTCCTGGTTATCCAGTCTCACCGGATGCTGATACGTTTTGCCGTCTGACGGTAACAGGGTGAAGTCGTCCGGGATATAGGGGTTTAGCACGGGCATCGCCAGCGTAATCTGGCTGGCGCG
>NZ_JAWRYH010000383.1:0-274 GCF_046534675.1 Pseudomonas sp. SIMBA_067
GTCGACAAACGCTAAGGCCCCAGCTAATAGCCATAAGTTAACCTGTGTGGCTGCTGGGCCTGAGCGGATGAAAACCAAGCCCACCGGTGACAGCGCTATGAAGCACTTCCATGTGCTGCGTCATCGCCGGGAGAAGGTGCCTGCAAATGAGTACAAGGAGTCGAGCAGACGCTGCTCCTCAGCCCAGTGAATGTGCAAGCCAGGTCTGCTGCCGGGACCTCCATGAGCGACTTGAAGATCTATCGAGCTTCCCTTGGCTGGTTGCGTCAGGTTG
>NZ_JAWRYH010000384.1:0-274 GCF_046534675.1 Pseudomonas sp. SIMBA_067
GTTTTGGATTTACTATCAACTTATGTTGGTGCTAAAGGCAAGTTACCTACTTATATACCCATTTGCACTGCGATTAGAGCAACAAACTAAGCATTTATCTATTATTGGTTTGTTTTCTGTATTGATGCATTTTGGTGCGATTGGTGGTGCTTTAATTGGTGGTTATTTCTTTAGTTTAGCAGAGCCACGCTATGCGTTATTACTCAGTAGTGCCGGTGATCTAGTCCAGGTTTTATTATGCGCCTACTTAATGTATTCATTAAAAACAGGTATT
>NZ_JAWRYH010000385.1:0-274 GCF_046534675.1 Pseudomonas sp. SIMBA_067
GTGACGATGCCTTGGACTGCGCCCTTGAGCATTGGCTATGTCGTCGCCATTGCCGGGCTCGGCATGCAGGCGGCGGGTGTCGGGTTGCAGGTCGCGGCGATATATACCGAGGATGAAAACCTGGCGAATACGTTCTACATGCTCTCGAACGCGTTGCAGATCGTGGGGGGGCTGATGTTCGGGATTGGGCGAGGGATGGCTCTCAAGGTAGCGAAGGAGCTAAAGCATTGGACCAAACACCCACTTATGCAGCCAGGCTCTAAATTTGAGCTAC
>NZ_JAWRYH010000386.1:0-274 GCF_046534675.1 Pseudomonas sp. SIMBA_067
GATTGGGACTAAAATTTAATTGGGAATTATCGACAATAAGTTGTTTTTTAAAATAAATTTTAGTCCCAATCGAAAATGTATGCTAATTGCAACAGGTCCATCTGTGCATCAACTAGAAACGTCATATTTACAGCGATCGGATATTGATTATATTGGTGTAAATGGTGCAATTGCCTTAAGTGGTGTCAAATTTAAATATTATGTGATCATTGATCACAATTTCACCAACAATCGTTTTGATCTAATTGAAAATGTACTTAAAACTTCCTTTTGT
>NZ_JAWRYH010000387.1:0-274 GCF_046534675.1 Pseudomonas sp. SIMBA_067
GTACGGTCACCGCCTTCCTCCCGCCGCTGCCCAACAACAACTTTGCAACGATTGGCGCGCACTCTTCAGTTCGGGAGTGCGCCCATGATCAGGCCATTACTGTGGGTGACGCTGCTGCTGGCTGGGCTGCTGGGAGCCGGCGCTTTGTACGCCTGGCACAAGGCGATCCCTTATGAAGAAGTGGTGGACCACGGTCCGTCTGCGCAAGCGCTGGCCAATCCCTACCTGGCAGCCGAGTACTTTCTACGCAGCCAAGGCCTGGCAGTGGAACATG
>NZ_JAWRYH010000388.1:0-274 GCF_046534675.1 Pseudomonas sp. SIMBA_067
GGCGTATCCGGAGGTATTGCGTGTGGGGCGCGATCGCGTGCCGGCTCTGCATGGTGGTCGTCATAACCACTGCATGACCTCGCCGGTGTATCGCCAGAAAGTGCAGGCGATGAACAGTCGGCTGGCGGCGCGCTATGCGCATCATCCGGCGGTGCTCGGCTGGCATATTTCCAATGAGTATGGCGGAGAATGTCATTGCGATCGCTGTCAGCAGGCGTTTCGCGGCTGGTTGCAGCGCCGTTATGAGACGCTGGAGAACCTGAATCTCGCCTGG
>NZ_JAWRYH010000389.1:0-274 GCF_046534675.1 Pseudomonas sp. SIMBA_067
GGCTTCAGCTTTAATCCCGAGCGGGTTACGCCCCAGCTGCGGCGCAGAAGGTAGCCAGCCCATACGTTCGGCGCGAACGTTGAAATCAATCAGATGACCGCTGTACTTACTGGCATCGGCGAGCGGTGAAAGTAACTCCTGAGCAGAGACTTTTTCATAGCGCCATTGGCTGGAATGATTGTAGAAAAACGAGGTGCTGTTCATTTGGCGCGGTGGTCGGTTCCAGTCGAGCGCAAAGGCCAGTGGCAACCAGCCGGTTTGTGGGCGCAGTTTT